>CAWBIS010000178.1:0-20138 GCA_963788485.1 Terriglobia bacterium | reverse complement strand
CACCCGCGCAACAGCGCCGCCGCCGCATGCGAGCCCGATCAGCGCGATTACGTTCAGCGGCCGCAGCACAGTATTGAGGTTCATGGGCGTGCCGCTCAGGATCTGCGGGTGAATGATGAAAGCTGCACCCACGGCCAGGGCCGGCAGGTAGAAGGAGGCTCCCAGCCACTTCGGCGTCCCCGATCGGGTGATGGCGTTATAGATTCCCGCGGAAGCGATCCCCGCCAGAAAATCGGAAAGATGATGAATGGGTTTCCAGACGGCCGGAACACCTGCATGCGCCAATAAAATGGGCGTGATGAAGGATGTTCCGAGAGCTGCCAGAGTCAGCGCCAGGCCACCTCGGCGCAGCCAGACGAACAACAACGGAAAGCACAGGTAGAAAAAGAACTCGCAGGAGAGCGACCACGCCGGGGTGTTCCATCCAATACCTCCGGGAGCGGACCAACCCTGGAGCAGGAATGCGTAACTTCCCAGCACAAGGGTCTTTTGCCCGATCGTTCTTCCAGGTTTCAGCATGAACTGCAGCATGAACCACGACACGGTAACGAGGCTCAGTAGATAAACGGGATAAATCCTGGCGAAACGGGCGACCGCGAACCGCCAGAGGCCGGCCGGATTCCAGCGGGCGGACGCATAACTCTGCGCAAGCACGAAGCCCGAGAGAAGGAAGAAGCTCTGGACGGCGAGATAGCCTCCGTGGAGAATACTCTGTGCCGCACCCGGCAACGTGTTTGCCCAGGACGCCAGCAACATGTTTCGCCCGGTGAGATGATGCAGAACCACCCAGATCGCCAGGGCGAAACGTAAGCCAGTCAAGGCAGGGAAATACCGCGCGGCGGGTACCCGCGCTTTCTGTGCCGGCGCGGTCTCCGTCAACAGGGATGCGGCCGGTTGAAGAGTGGAGGTTATGTAATCTATGATACAATCCTCCGCTCCGCCACCGCAGTCTGGCGTTAGCGCCCGCTGTGTAATAATGACCCGCAGAAGTTCGGACCCGTTCTGCCGCCGCACGATCCAATTGGCTTTACCGCCAGCAATCATGTAGAACTCATCCTTGCGGCCGTCCTCGTCCTTGCCGCTGTCCTGTGGCGCGCGGAAATCAACGGGCACGCCGCTCGATTCGCGCAGCGAACCGGCTGGTGCATGGCGGCGCTCGCTCTCGCGCCGGTTCTGCTGCGGTTGGCTCTACTCCCGAGGTACCCGGTTCCATCCCCGGATGTTTACGACGAATTCAGCCATCTGCTGGTCGCGGACACCCTGAAGCACTTCCGTCTGGCGAATCCGCCGCATGCCTTACCGCAGTTTTTCGAGACCTTCTTCGTTCTGCAACGGCCGACCTACAGCTCGATTTATCCTGTCGGCCAGGGCCTCGCGCTGGCCATCGGGTGGATGATCTTCGGACTGCCCTGGGCCGGTGTTTTGCTGTCAATGGCGGCCTTATGCTCCCTCTGCTACTGGATGCTCCGAGGCTGGACTACGCCGGGGTGGGCGCTGGTCGGCGGAGTTCTGGCGATCCTCGAATTCGGCCCGCTCAGTCAATGGACCAATAGCTACTGGGGTGGCGCGTATACGGCTGTCGCCGGATGCCTTGTCTTCGGCGCATTGCCGCGCGTGCGCGAACGCTGGAGCGTGAAAGACGCGGGTCTGCTCGGTCTGGGGTCAGGGATGCACCTGCTCAGCCGGCCATTCGAGTCGGTCTTCCTGCTGCTCAGCATCATTCTGTTTCTGCTGCCGATCGCGTCGCGAAAGCTGGTTAAAGCGGCGCTCGTGGCCGCGCTCGTTTGCCTCCCCGCGATTGGAATCGTGCTGGCGCAGAACAAGCAGGTGACCGGCGAGCTGGATAACTCTGCCGTACCAGCTCAGCCAATATCAATATGGAGTTCCGGCGCCGTTCACGTTTCAGCCGGATGCGATCCCGCACAATACGCTCACCCATGAACAGGAAATTGATTACAGAATGCAGCGCGCGTTCCGCAACTCAGAGAAAGAAACGCCGGCCAGTTATTTCGAGCGGCTGTTTTACCGGATTCGCTATTTGCGATTTTACTTCTATCCTCCGCTTTATCTGGCGTTATTGGTCTTCCTTGTCACTCTGCGCGAGTACCGTTTTCTGTGGGTGGCTTTGACGGCTCTCATTTTTGCCTTGGGAACAAATTTCTACCCGTTGTTTCTCCCTCATTACGTGGCGGCTCTCACCTGCCTTTTCATTCTGATGAGCGTGGAAGGACTGCGCAGACTCAGCCAGTGGCGGGGAGGAGCGGAAGCGGCGCAGTTACTGATCGGCCTCTGTTTCATTCAATTCGGGTGGTCGCTGATCGCGGAGAAGATCCCCGTGCCGGAGCAGCGGATCGCGATCGACCGGCAACTGGCGGCGATGCCTGGAAAACTGCTGGTATTCGTCCGCTACTGGCCACAGCATATTTTCCAAAATGAGTGGGTCTATAACAAGGCCGATATCGATGGCGCGCGCGTGGTATGGGCGCGTGACCTCGGCGATGCCGAAGATCAAAAGCTGCGGCAGTACTATCCCGATCGTGCTCCGCTACTGCTGGAAGCGGACGCCCGGCCACCACGGCTGACGCCATATAAACCCGAGCCGGTCAAGCCACCAGCGCCGCCCGATAAAGTCAAAGAGAAGACGCCTTCGCCGGTCGTCTTTGAAGACGTGCCACGGCCGTGATCAGTGCAGCAGCCCGTAGACGTCGATCTCGCCTTTAGCGTCGACATAGACCCGCCCGTTTGCGACGGTGGGCACGGTGAAACGCAAAGCCAGCCCGGCGCGATCGCGGGCGCCGTTCATTTCGGAATCGTAGAGTTCGCGCGCCACATTCGCGGCGTCATATGCACGCAGAACAGCGGGTTTGTCGGCCCCGTTCCACGTTTTCGTTTCGATCAGCCAGACGATTCCATTCGTCGTCCCATTCGCCGAGATGACCGGACTGGCGCCGGGATTGGCGAACTTCCGCGTTCCTTTCACAACCGTCTGATTCGTAAATTGGCCATTCTGCAGCGGCAGATCTGATAGGTAATCGTCGGTCGCAAGGAAATACAAATGCCCGTTCCAATAAGCGGGCGCTGCATAGAAACCTCCGCCGAGGCGCATCGACTGGAGTTCTTTTCGCGCGCTGCCTGGCCTGTCTATGCGCATCCGCTCGCGATCAAGCAGGTACAGAACCCCTTCCTTGCCGGCGATCGCCACATAGTGCGGAGGAATCAGCACCGGCCCTCCGGACCCGAGGTCGAGATCGTCCTCGGCCAGCCGCTTTTCATCGAATGGCGTGAAATAATCCCGCACCACCAGGGTGTTCGCCTTCATTCCCAGCTTCAGCAGGCTGTCGCCGTAGTCACGGCCACCGGAGCCGGCGTCGAAGCTGCCATTTCCGGTCGCGAGATAGACGAAGCCCGCCTCGTCGGCCGCGGGACCCATATCGCTTTGCCAGATCCCGCTCTGGCGATCGTTCGGAGAAGTATTCACCACTGCCGTCTGACGCAAGGTGTGCGCGTCGTAAGCCATCAGCCAGCCGTGATAAGGGCCGACGTCGCACGAAGACGCCCAGGTCAGGTAAACCCGATCGTTCGCCAGCAGCAACGCGGCGCGCGGGTTTTCCCGGAGGCCGTCGAAACCCGAGGCGCTGATTTGGACCGGCCCTCCCAATTTCTCCGCTCCAGTAGTCATAGCCAGCGCGTGCAGGCTATGCACATAGTGCGAGCCTGTAAACGCTCCATGACTAGCCATGGTTCGCGCCAGAACGGTTCGCGCCAGAACGGTTCGCGCCAGAACGTAGACAGTTCCAGTCTTTCCGTCGATCACCGGCGTCGGGGTGATTCCCACCTCCGGGGTGATAAACGGACAGTTGGCGTCGCTGGCGGGAACGCTTGAAATGCCGGGCTTCAGGAAGCTGATACGCCAGAGCGGTTCGGTCTCGCGGCCGTCCGCATCGAAGGCGTAAACGCTGTCATGCTCCGTCGCCACGTAGAGCACGTTATGCGTTCCCTTCCCCGGAATGGCGACGTTCGGCACATACAACGGCTGGGCATAAACGTCGCCGTCGACAGGCAGCGCGAAAATCTTTCCAAACTGGCGGGAGTTCACGTTCGCCGGCGTCAGCGTGGTTTCGTGGAGGTTCGCTCCGGTACGCGCGTTGTCGTACTGGCTGGTGAGAACCTGCGCAAATAACGCCGGCGCAGCCAGCGCCAGCGCGAAGGACAGTCTGGCCATCCCCAGGTAAGACGCCGGATGTTCCACCGGAGTTCCTGAGCGATGGGAGTTATCGCCCGGACGATCCGAAGCCGCCTTCGCCACGGACGGAATCGGCCAGATCGCCTTCCTCCCATTCGACGGCCTCGTAGCGCGCGACCACCATCTGGGCGATTCTTTCCCCCGGCAGAATCTGAAACGCCTCGTGCCCCTGATTGCGCAGGATGACTTTCAGTTCGCCGCGATAACCGGGATCGATGGTGGCCGGGCTGTTCGGGAGCGTGATCGAATGCTTCAACGCGAGGCCGCTGCGAGGCCGGATCTGCGCCTCATAACCGGAAGGCAGCTCGATGGCGAGACCGGTGGCCACCAGCCTGGTTTCACCGGGCGCAAGCGTGACGGTTTCCACGCTGTGAAGATCCATTCCGGCGTCTTCCTCAGGGCCGTGCGCGTAACGGGGAACCATCGCGTCCCGGCGGAGCCGTTTGATCTTTATTCGAAGAGGCAAACGCTATGATAGCCATTTGACCAAAAAAGTCGTTACCGTCGCCCCGATGCCGCCGGAAAAATGCGCTTATGCACTGGCGCGCTACAGCCGCTCGGCCGATTCGATACGCCAGTCGATCGACTGGGTGCGGTCTCACAACTCGCAGAGTTTTCTCGAAAGTTTCTATTTTCAATACGGGCACCAGTCGATCGCCGATCTGGGCCACACGGTGCTCTGTTTTGAAGGAATCAGCGAACTGGCGGCGAGCGAGATCGAAGACGAGACGCTCTGGGACGGCCAGGCGAAATCGTCGCGCTACCAGGATTTCTCGAAATCCGGATTCGTAACCCCGCCGGAACTGGAGGGCGATGCGGCGGGGTTGTATCAGTCGGCCGGCGAGGCGCTGCTGCGCGCGTATCAGGAGGTGCACGCGCGGGTCAACGAGCATCTCACGGCGAAACTGCCGCGTCCCGAATCGATGAAGCCCGACGCCTACGCGCGCAATATCGCGGCGCGTGCTTTCGATGTGGCGCGCTACCTGCTGTTCTGGGGCGTTCCCACCAACGTGGGCCAGGTCACCAGCATCCGTACGCTGGAGAAACAGATCAAGCGCCTGCGGGCGTCCGAATTCGCCGAGGTGCGGCAGTTGGGCGAAGAAGTCGCGCAGGCCTGCGCGGCGCCTCCCGACTGTGTCTGGGATGCTGAGAATCCCGAACCACTGGCGCCGACCCTGGCGCGCCATGCCGAGCCGGATGTTTACGCCCGCCAGGCCCGAGAGGACTTGAAGCTTTGGGCCGCGCAGAATCTCAGCGTGGGCGAGTGGGGTCTGGTGCGGGATGTTGAGCTGATCAAACCGGATGATGTGATGTCCGAAATCGTGGCCACGCTGCTTTATCCGGCGTGCGACCACCCGTTCCGCGCGATCTACGAAACCGTGCGGGGCTGGAGCCGGGAACGCAGAGCGGAGGTGCTGAATCTCGCCGTGAAATCGCGTGGCAGCCGCGACGATCTTCTGCGCGAATTTCGCGGCGGTCAGTACTGTTTCGACATGCTCATCGATATCGGAGCCTACCGGGACCTGCATCGTCATCGCCGCTGTCAGCAGTACCGGCAGGCGTACCGGAGCCATGGCTATCCGGAGCCTTCGCTTATCGCGGAGGCGGGCGCGGAGACCGTCTATAACGACGCGATGCGAAATGCGCTGATGGCCATGCGCAGATTGCCGGAACCGGCACGGCAGTATCTGCTGCCGTTCGGCACTCGGTCGCGATTTCTTTTCAAGATGGATTTCGCCGAGGTGGAATATATTTCGCGGGTCCGCAGCGGGGTGAAGGGGCATTTCAGCTATCGCGAAATCGCCTGGGAGATGAAGAAGCGGGTGGAAGAGATCGAACCGGAACTGTCCGGGCTGATCGACGCGACCCCGCCCTGGGTCGAAGACCCGCTGAAGCGATAGATTGAAACTGGATGTGATATCTCGCAGTGGAGAACGCTTCTTCCTGCAGTCGTGTTGATCCTGAGAGACTACGCTGCCTCTTCCCGCCACAGCCCCAGCATCCTTTGCAGCGGCCGGTCGGAAAAACTGAATAACACCGCTTCGTCCTTCGCCTCATGCGCCACGAACTCCCACGACGGCGCCATGAAAATATCGTGCGGAGCCCACGCCAGAGTCGTGTTTCCGATGCGGCTTTGTCCATGGCCTTCGGTCACGCAAAAAACTGCGGCGTCGGTCGAGCGGTACTGTTTCGTGCGGAATCCTGCCGGCAATAGCCTCAGCCAGGCATCGATGGTCGGCATGGTTCCCGCTTCATCGCCGTAATGCAGCCTTACGCCATGCCACGCATCGGCCTGGCCGGCCTTGTAAAGCTGTTCCAGTGTCTTGCGGCTGCGCGCATAAGGAAAACTAAAACGCGTCTGGCTCTCTTCCCGCAAAACCTGCTGCGTTCCCCCCGGATAATGCTCGGCAAAACTCGTATCCATCATGTTGACGATCGGAATGTCGAGCCCATCCATCCAGACCACGGGAGCATTGGTCGCGTTGCCGTGGTCGTGCCACGTCCACGAGGGCGTCAGGATGAAATCGCCAGGATGCATGGTGATCTTGACGCCATTTACCGAGGTATATGCGCCATCGCCTTCGATCACGAACCGCAGCGCCGACGCGGCGTGCCGGTGGGTCTCGGTGATCTCTCCGGGCATCACCAGTTGCAGTCCCGCATAGAGGCTCTGCGTGATCTGAGGAACTCCCTTGAGTCCCGGGTTTTCGATCATCAGCACGCGCCGGTCCGCTTCCTCGGCCGTGATCAGCCCACCGGATTCCATCAGCAGCGGCCGGATCTCGTCATATCGCCATAGCGCGGGAACGCAACCAGGCCGCGGCTGCGCCAGCACCAGATCAGCCAGGGAGCCCCAGAGCGGCGCCGCGTTTTTCCTCTTCAGCCGCCGATAGAATTCCTCGCGCTGTGTCGAGGTTTCGGGCGTGGTGAAGAAAGGCGTGGGTCCCATTTCAAGCCGCTCGCACGCTCACTTCCATGCTGCCGATTTTTTCGATGGTAGCGACGATTCTGTCGCCCGGGACGATCGGACTCACGCCCTCGGGCGTGCCCGTGCTGATGATATCGCCGGGGTACAGCGTGTAAAAAGACGACGCCATTTCAACCAATTCCGGCACGCCGAGAATCATATACCTTGTATTGGAGTTCTGGCGCACCTCGCCGTTGACGGTGATCCCCAGATCGAGATGGCCGGGGTCCGCGATCTCGTCGGCGCTTACCAGCCACGGGCCGAGCACGGTATAACTGTCGGGCGACTTGCGAAAGCTGCGATCTTCGGTTCCGCGGATCGTGATGTCGAGGCCGATCGCATAGCCCGCGACATACTTCATCGCCTCGGCGGCCGGGACGTTGTTCGCCTGTTTGCCGATTACAACGGCGAGTTCCACTTCATGATCGTTGCGGCGGTCGAGATGCCTGAGCGCGATACCTTCCCCCGGCCCGACCAGCGAGCTGGTGGCTTTCAGAAACAGACCGGCTTTCTGGATCGTGATGGTGTGAGCCTGGGTGTTCTGGTGCAGCTGGGCGTCGCCCTTGACTTCATCCAGATGCTTCTGATAATTCACCGGCGCGGCAACGATCTTGCCGGGGTTTGCCACGGGGCTGAGCAGGCTGAGCCCATCCAGGGGTAACGGGGGCGCATCCGCGGCGATCGCCCGCGCGCACTCTAGAACCTTATCCAGATTCGCGATCAGCAAATCGTAACAGGGCAGGGGATAGCGACAGGCGGGTAAAACACCGAGCGCCGCGGTCACATCGCGCACGGTCGAGCCCTCGACAATGCCCAGCCGGCCTTCCCCGAACCGGCACAGTCTCATAGCGCGAACACTCTTTCCGCGTTCGACTGATACAGTTTTTTCTTGTCCTCGTCGCTGATGGGCAGGAAATCCGTCACGCCGACTTCCTCCGGAACGAATTGGTAAGGATAATCCATCGCGTAGAGGACGCGGTCCGCGCCGAGCACGGACTGCGCATAAAGGATCGGCGGTTCCCAGGCCATGCCGCTGGTGGTGACGTACAGGTTCTCCCTGACGTAGTCGCTCGGTTTCCGTTCGAGCTTTTTCACGCTCGCATAACGGTTTGCCGTAACCATGCGATTGTGCATGAAATCGATGCGGAACAGCCAATAGGGAAGGCCTTCGCCCAGATGGCCGGCGACGATCTTCAACTTCGGGAACCGGTCGAATACACCGCTCACGATGATTCGCAAAAGATGCAGGCCCGTCTCGACGGCGAATCCGAAGATCGCGCCATCGAGGCCGCGATCGAGGAACGGGGCGATCATCGCCCTCGGCGGCGTGGTCGGGTGAATGTACACGGGCACGTTCAGCGCTTCCGCAGCCTCGAAAATCGGCCAGAACTTCGGGTCGTCAAGATATTCGCCGTGCGTGTGCGAGTTGACGATCGCGCCTTTCAATCCGAGCGTCTTCACGCCGCGTTCCAGTTCTTTGGCGGCGGCCGCGGGATCCTGCGGCGCGATGGCGGCGAGACCGGCGAAGCGGTCCGGATACCGGCGGATCGCATCCACCATGAAGTCGTTGCTCGATCTTGCCAGGGCCACCGCATCCGCCGCATGGAACACCTGCACGCCCGGCGCGGTGAGCGAGAGAATCTGTTTGGCGATGCCCGTCTGGTCCATGTCCCGCAGGCGAATCTCGCCCAGATCGGTCATGCGCGCGGTGACTTCCTGGATGCGTGGACTCTGGTTACCCGCATAGAACCCCCACAGGCTCTGAAAGCCGGGATCGTCGTAACCGTCGCGCAACAGGGCGCGGTAACGATCGAGAATTTCCGGTGGCGCGAACGCCTCCTCGGCGGCAATACGCTGATAGTTCATTTTGCCGGGCAAGCCTGGCCCGTACCCTCCTTCAGATTCACTATCGTATCCACCGCGCTCTGTTTCCAGGCCTCGCATGCCCCGGCCAGCCAATCGACCTGAATTCTGTCCACTTCAGTCGCCTTGCCCAAGCCGAAGTGAACTCTGGGGTCGTTGGCGGCAAGATAACTTCCGTCGCCTCGCACCCAGCGCTTGACCCGCGTGCCGTCCTTCCGCACCAGCTCGACCACGCTCCCGTAGGCGGAACGATTCGTGCGCGTGCCTTCCAGATGAACCAGCAGCCAGTGCCCGCGGTCAGGTGCGGTGTTCAACAGCAGGCGCGCGGGACCATTGTTGTTGGTGACGAGTATGTCGATGCCGCCGTCGTTATTCACGTCGCCGAATGCCGCCGCCCGGCTGACCTCCCTGATGGCGAAGACCGGTCCGGCCGAAGCCGTGATGTCCTCGAAGCCTTTCCCTTTGCCCATATTGCGCAGCAGCAGCTTCTTCTCGCGGTATGGAAACGGGTCGTCTTTGGGATTGCTCGCCAGATCTCCGGCCATCGCCCGGACGCCCCCATTCGCGCTGAACATATCGAGCAGTCCGCGGTTTTCCATATCGAACAGGCCTACCCCGAAGCCCGTGTAGGGCAGCGAGATATGCGAGAGGCCCGACTGCTCCGTGGCATCGACGAAATCCCCGTTGGGTTGTTTCTGGAATAGCGTGAACGACTCGCTGGGAAGGTTGGTCACAACCACGGCTTCGCCGCCGTCGCCAAACAGATCTCCGGATGAAAGGCCCATTCCGGCCCTGGGTTTGCCGTCCGAAGCATAGGCGAGGCCATGACTGAGACCCGCCTCTTTGAAGACGCGATCACCTGGCTTCGACTGCGGGCTGCGCTGTTCGTTGAGCCAAAGGTGATTCGCGGCGCCATCGTTGGCCACCATGAAACCCGGGTAGCCGTTCGAGCCGAAATCCCCGGTCAGGATACCGAGCCCGGGCCCCGGTTTTGCGTTCAGCCCCACCTGGTCCGTCACGTTTTCGAATCGGCCGTGACCCAGATTGTGATAGAGCTCGGTCACGGTTCCCTTGAAGGGCGAGGGGCCGCAATAATCCAGTTTGCCCTGCTGCATATAGCAGGGCCGGCGATAGAAATCGATGTAGTGAACCACGGCCAGATCCAGCAAACCGTCCCGATCGTAATCGAGGAACGCCGCGCTGGTGGACCAGCCTGAAGAGGCGACGCCCGCGCTCGCGGTTACGTCCGTGAAGGTGCCGTTTCCGTTGTTGTGATAAAGGACGTTGTGCCCGTAATTGGTCACGTAGAGATCGGCGAAGCCATCGTTGTCGTAGTCGCCGGCGGCGACGCCCATGCCCTTATCCGCCAGGCCCACGCCGGCTGCTTCGGTGACATCGGTGAAGGAGAGCTTGCCGCTTTCCTTCAGATTATTCCGGAACAGACGGTTGCCAGGCTTCCAGCCAGGCGGCGGAGGCACGAGAGGCTTGCCTTGAGGTGTTGTGGGAGAACCCTGCACCAGATAAACGTCCATGTCGCCGTCGTTGTCGTAATCGAACAAAGCGGCACCCGATCCCGCAATTTCCGGAAGAAGCATTTCCCCCGTCGCGCCCGAATACTGCCAGAAGTCGATTCCGGCCTGTTTGGCGACATCTTCAAACGGAAACGCCTTGTGAGCGCGGGAAGACCCGCAGGACGACGCAAGTCCCCCCAATAGCACAACAAACAATCCCCGTATCACCGTGCGTATAGCTTATTACAAATTATTGGCCAGTTCCGCAGGGATTGCCGCTGCCTTCTTTAAGATTGAGGATCGTTCCCAGCTTCGGATTTTTCCACGTCTCGCACTCCCCGGCCAGCCAATGAACTTCGATGCGGTCAACCTCCAGAGTCTTACCCAGTCCGAAATGAACTCGTGGATCGTTGGCGGCGAGATAACTGCCGTCGCCCCGGACATAGCGTTCAACCGATGTGCCGTCCTTGCGGACCAGCCGCACCACACTGCCGTAGGCGGAACGATTGGTCCTGGTCCCCTCCAGATGGACCGTAATCCAGTTTCCGCGGTCGGGCACCGTATTCAGCAAAAGCCGCGCCGGGCCATTGTTATTGGTGACCAGAATATCCACGCCGCCGTCGTTATTCACGTCGCCGAAAACGGCGGACCGGCTGACATCGGAGTCCTGCAGGGCGGGTCCGGCCGAAGCCGTGATGTCCGCAAATCCTTTGCCTTTGCCCATGTTTCGCAGCAAAAGCTTTTTCTCGCGATAGGGAAATTTCTCGCCCTGCTCCGACATCATCGCCTTGACGGCTCCATTCGCGCTGAACATGTCGAGCAGCCCCCGATTCTCCATGTCGAAGAGGCCGACGCCAAAACCGGTGAACGGGAGCGAAATATGGGAGAGGCCGCTCTGCTCCGTGTCGTCCACGAAATCTCCGTTCGGCTGGCGCTGGAATACGGTAAACGACTCGGTTGGAAGATTGGTCACGATAATGGACTCGCCTCCATCGCCGAACAGATCGCCGGATGCAATGCCCATCCCCGCTCTGGGTCTTCCGTCCGATGCATAGGCGAGCCCATGGCTGAGGCCGACCTCTTTGAAAATGCGATCGCCGGAACGGGACTGCGGATTGCGCGGCTGGCTGACCCACAGATGATTCGCCGCCCCATCGTTGGCGACCATGAATCCCGGATAGCCGTCGGCGCCGAAATTGCCGGTCAGAATGCCGAGACCGGGCCCGGGCTTCGCGTCGAGGCCCATCTCGTGCGTCACGTTTTCGAACCGTCCTTTGCCGAGATTGTGGTAGAGCTCCGTGACCGTTCGTTTGAACGGCGACGGCCCACAATAATCCAGAGAACCCTGCGGGAGATAACAGGATCCCGAAAAGAACTCGACGTAATGAACCACGACGAGATCGAGCAGGCCGTCCCTGTCATAGTCGATAAATGCGGCACTGCTCGACCAGCCCGACGACGCGACGCCTGCCGTGGCTGTCACGTCGGTGAAAGTGCCGTTTCCGTTGTTGTGGTAAAGAACATTGTGACCGTAGTTGGTCACGTAAAGATCGGTGTAGCCGTCGTTATCGTAGTCGCCCGCCGCGACGCCCATGCCCTGCGCGGCGGCGCCGACGCCGGCCGCCGCGGTGACATCGGTGAATGTAAGCTTGCCGGTTTCGGTCAGATTGTTCCGGAACAGCCGGTTGCCAGGCATCCATCCGGGAGGCGGAGGCGCCAGGGCCTTTCCGCTCGGCGGCGTGGGGCTACCCTGTACAAGATAGATGTCCATGTCGCCGTCGTTGTCGTAATCGATCAGCGCGGCGCCCGAACCCATCACTTCGGGCAGAAGGAACTTACCCTCCGCACCCGAATACTGCCAGAAGTCAAGCCCGGTCTGTCTGGAGACATCCTCGAAGGGGTACGTTGCGTGGGAGGAAGACGACCTGCAGGCGAAGGACAGACAGAGCAAAGGCCAAACGAAGAAACCCCGGTTCACCCGCGATACACCATTTCGAGGTCATGATATCGTGTCAATACACAAGTTTGGATCATGAAGCGGGGAGCGGTTCTAGGTTTTGCAATATTGGCCGCGCTGGTGCAGTTTTCCTGCGCGAAATCCATTCCGCCCGTACCCTCCGTTCCGCTCAATGGCCTCGATGCCGACGTGCGGAGCGCGATCTCGAAGGCGCGAGACGAAGCTGTAGCCCAGCCAAAGAGCGGCCAGGCTTCGGGACGTCTCGGCATGGTGCTCGAGGCGCACCAGCTGGATCAGGCCGCCGTGCTCGCTTATCAGCGCGCGGTTCGCCTCGATCCGAAAGAGTTTGCGTGGCGTTATTATCTCGCTCTGTCGCTGCAGCAAACGGGGCAGCTGGATCAGGCCCTCGCCGCCGTTTCGGACGGGTTGCGGATTCGTCCCGATTACGCACCGGCGATTCTCGAGCGGGGCGAGTTGCTCCTGAAGTTGGGCCGCTTCGAGGAGAGCAGCGCCGCTATCGCGCCGTTGCTGGCTTCCAATCCGGATTCGCCGCTGGCGCTCTATGACCTCGGCCGGGTGAAATTCGCCCAACAGGATTTCGCCGCGGCCGATGGTTTCTATCGCCGCGCGACACTGGCTTACCCGAGATACGGCGCCGCCTGGTTCGGTCTGGCGGAGAGCAGCAAGAGACTGGGCCGCAGCGCTGAAGCGGAAAAGGATTACCAGCTCGCGGAAAGCTATAAGGATCAAACGCCGCCCGCCGGCGACACGTTGCTCGCCGACGTTCAGAAGCAGCGGACTGGAATCGAGAGCCGCCTGAGGAGGGCTAAAGCGCTACTCGACCGGAAGCAGTTCGACCGGGCCGCCGAACTTTACCGGCAGGTGCTGCAGCAATATCCGGATAACATCGACTCTCTGGTGAACCTGATCTACATCGCTCAATACCCGAATCAGTCCTCTCCGCAGGAGGTGGAGGATCTCTATGCGCGGGCTCGCGCGGCGAACCCTCAACTTGCGGAATTGTACGTGTATCACGGTACCGCATTGGCCGCTCAGGGTAAGTATGATGCGGCGGTCGCGGAGATCGAGAAGGCTCTCCAGCTGAAGCCGAACAACTCCGAGGCGCACGCCTGGCTGGCGGATATCCGGGAGCGGCAGAATCGCCGCGCCGATGCCATCGAGCAGTATCAGCTCGCCGTAGCTGAGCAGCCGGATTTTCGCGCGGCGCGGCTGGAGCTTGCCAAGAACCTGCTCTACGCGGGCCGCAGCAGCGAAGCCATTCCCGTGCTGCTTCCGGCGCTTCAGGTGGAAGACTCGAATACGCCGATCGCGATGATGTTTCTGGTGCAGGCCTATGTCAACACCGGCGATCGCGAAAGCGCCCGGAAGTATCTCAACGAGGCGCACGACTGGGTGCTTAAAAACGGACCTCCGGGTCTGCTGCCGCAGATCGAAAAAGGCTTGAAGAGTCTGGGGTCGGGTTGATTTTGAAACCGGCGTTCTCTCACGCGCTTACCGCTATCGCACTGCTGCTGCCGGCGGGTTGTTCGCGTCATCCCGACGAGAATGCGCTCGACCGGCACCGCAATCTCGGCAAGGCTCTTTACGAGAATCCGACTACCAAAGGCGAAGCGGTAAAGGAATTTCAGCAGGCGCACGCCCTCGATTCCAACTCCGCCCGCGAAAAGTTGAATTACGGGCTGGCGCTGCTGCGCGCAGGGGGGCACGACCAGGAGGCTGTCAAGCTTCTCGAACAGGTGCAGCGTCAGGATCCTTCACTGCCGCATACCTGGTTCAATCTCGGCATCTGGTACAAGCACCAGGGCGACACGAATCGCGCCATTGCTCAGTTCGAAGGCATGCTGACGCGGACGCCCGATGTGGCGGTCGCGCATTTTCAGTTGGGGCTGCTTTATCGCCAGGTAAACCGGAGCGCAGACGCATTGAAGCAATTCGAAACCGCGGCGGCACTGGATCCGCAGTTTGCCGCCCCGCGCTTTCAGCTTTACAACTTCTACCGCCTCGCGGGCGATACCGCGCAGGCGAACCGGTATCTCAGCGATTTTCAGCGGCTGCAGGTTCTGCAGAAAACCTGGGTGATCCCGGAGGACGCCGAGTGGTGCGATTACGCGGAGATCTATGATCCCCCGGCTTTCCGGCCGGCTTCGGCCCTGCCGCCGAAGGCGCAGTACGCGGACACACGGCTGAATGGAACCGTGGATCCTTCAACAGCCGGGTTGACGCTGATCGATGCGACCGCGAGCGGCCAGACCGACGTGCTTGTCTGGTCGTCGCAGGGCATCCAGCTTTTCCTCCGAGGGCAGCAACCCGCCGCCGGGACCGGTCTCGAAGACCTGAGAGACGTGATCGACGTCGCGCCAGGCGACTTCAACGATGACGGGAAGATGGATCTCTGTATCCTGACGAAGGCCGGCCCGACCCTCTATCTGAATACCGGCGGCAAGTTCGTGAAGCAAGCGGCGAACCTTCCCGCCAGGCGTTTCGATAAAGCCGTCTGGCTCGACTACGACCACGATTACGACCTCGATCTCGTCCTTCTGGGGCCGCAGCCCGCGCTGATGCGAAACCAGGGCGCGGCGGCCTGGGCGGATCGCACCGGCGACTTTCCGTTCATCTCCGGAGGCGAGGTTACGGGATCTCGCAAACTGCGCGTAGACCCCGATAGCAAGGCCTTCGATCTCGCCGTCTTCTATCGTCAGCACACCCCGGTGCTGTATCGCGACCGTCTGGGAGGCAGGTACACAGTCGAGACTTTCAAGGGCCAGTTGCCCGCCCCGGACAAATTCCTCGACGCCGACTTCGACGCTGCCGGGCGCATGGACCGCTTCGAGGTGGATGCCGATGGGAGCCTCCATTTCCTGCGTAACGACATCGGTTTCAGTCACTGGATTCGCGTGCAGCTGAAGGGCATCCGCAGTCTCAAGCTGGCCCAGGACGCAATGGTTGAGATCAAGGCCGGTGCGCTCTACCGGCGCGAGTTTTACAACGGCGTGCCGTTGACATTCGATACGGGGAGCAACGCCTCCGTTGACGTGGTGCGTATCACCTGGCCGAACGGGCTGATCCAGAACGAAGTCCGGCAGCCGGCGAACCAGACGCACATTTACGAAGAAGCGCAGCGCTTGTCCGGGTCGTGTCCGATGATCTGGAGTTGGAACGGGCGCGAGTTCCAGTTTGTTACCGACGTACTCGGAGTAGCGCCGCTCGGTGCCCGCGACGGCGACGGGAGTTTCTTTCCGGTCGACCACCAGGAGTACATCCAGATCCCCGCCACGGCCCTGCAGGCTCGAAACGGCCGCTACGAAGTCCGCATCACCGAAGAATTGAGTGAGGTGTCGTATCTGGATCAAGTCCAGTTGCTCGCAGTCGACCATCCCGCCGGGTCCGAGATCTTCACCAACGAGAAATTCAAGAGCCCTCCGTACCCGGAATTTCGTCTGTTCAGCGTCACCCGTCGCATTTATCCTCGCACCGCGCGGGACGATCGGGGCGCGGACGTATTGGCACGGTTGATCTCCAGAGACCAACGCTACCCCGACAACTTCCGCCGTTCCGAGACGGGCGTGGCGGACCTGCATACGCTCGATCTGGACTTCTCGGGAGCCGCTCCCGCAGGCAAAGCGCTCCTGCTGCTCAACGGCTGGGTCGATTGGCCCGATGGCAGCACGTTCCGCAGGGCTTCGCAAGAATCGAAAGCGGGTCTGGTGATGCCCTACCTGCAGGTGCAGGATGCGAGGGGCGTCTGGAAAACGGTGAACCCGGATATGGGTATGCCCGCGGGCAAGCCAAAGACAATCGCGGTCCCGGTGCAGTTTCTCTCGCAGAGCCGCAAGGTTCGGATCGTGACGAATCTGTGCGTCTACTGGGATGAAATCTTTCTGAGCGAGAACACGGCCGACACAGGCGTCCGGCCGACGCTCATACCGCTCGATTCAGCCGACCTCCAGTTCCGCGGATTCTCGCAAACGCGCATCGATCCCCTGCGCAAGCAGCCGGACACTTTCGTTTATGGAGTTGTCTCGCCCGTATCGTTCTGGAATCCAACCTCGGGTCTCTACACTCGATACGGTGCAGTAACCCCCTTGTTGCGCGATGTCGACGACAGGCTTGTCATCATGGGCTCTGGAGACGAAGTGCGTCTTGGATTCCCCGTTCCGCCCGCCCCAACCCGCGGCTGGACTCGCGATTTCCTGCTGAAGGTGGATGGCTGGGCCAAGGACAGAGATCCGAATACGGCGTTTTCCGCGAGCGTCGAACCCCTGCCGTTCCACGCGATGTCTCGCTATCCGTATCCTTCCGGGGAGCACTACCCGCGCGACGCGGCGCACGACGACTATCAACGGATCTGGAATCGAAGACCCGCGCCTGTGTTGATGCCGCCTCTCGCGTCCGAAGAAGCCGCGCGCCTGAACTGACGCACCTGGGCATTCAGTTGACTGGACTTCCACCGGGCGTCAAAACAGCGTCAAATTTGGGTTGAACAATCCAGCACAAAGCTTCGCCTGACGCGCGCCAAGGCGGATATCTAATAGATTTCAATTAGAGTTAGGCTCGCCGAGCCCTGGCACTCCCTACCCCTGCCGATGGTATCGACACTGAGATCCCGCTGTTATATGATTCCAAAGCTTTCAGTTGGTTTTGGTCTTGTTATCGCGCAGGTTTTGAAGGTTTCAACCTTTTTGGGGAGGGTTATCGAATGCGGTTAAAAATCGCGGGGTGCCTGTTGCTATGTGCCGCGGCGGCCTTTGGCCAGGGTGATCGCGGCACCATTACCGGAACGGTTACGGACCCGGCCGGAGCTGTGGTTCCGAATGCGGCTGTCGAAATCCGGAACCAGGCCACCGACGTGAAGTTCGACGCCGGCGCCAGCGGTACGGGAAACTACACGCTGGCCAACATACCAGTGGGCACGTATGAGTTGTCGGTTACCGCTTCTGGTTTCAAAAAGTATGTACGTCCCGGTATTATCGTGCAAGTCGGAGCCACCATCCGCGCGGATGCGGCGCTTGAAGTCGGGGCCGCTACCGAGACCATCACGGTTAACGAAGAGGCTCCGCTGCTGAAAACCGAGAGCGGCGAAGTCAGCCACCAGGTCGAGTACACGGACGCCGATCAACTGCCGCTGTTCACCACCAACGGCACCGGCGGCAGCACCGGCACCGGCAACATTCGCGACCCTTTGACCGTGCTGAACCTGTTGCCGGGCGCGAGTCAGACGACCGACGCCACACTGGTCGTCAACGGTCTGCCGTCGAGTTCGCAGACGATCATGGTCGAGGGCATGGACGCTACAAACGGCTTGTGGCGCGAGCAAAACCAGGGGACACAGCAGGGCGTCGACGCCATCCAGGAAGTCTCGGTACAGACCAGCAACTTTGCCGCGGAGTACGGCGGAGCGGGCGGCGGTTATCTGAACTTCACCATGAAGTCCGGCACCAACCAGTATCACGGGACGGCTTACGACTATTTTGTCAACGAAGCCCTCAACGCCGGTTTGCCCTTCTCGGCTAACTGCAACGTCGATAACAATTGCGCCACAAACCCCAACTCCGGCCACATCAAGAACGTGGTTCGCCGCAACGATTACGGGTTCACCTTCGGTGGACCGGTGAGAATTCCAAAAATCTACAACGGAAAAGACAAGACCTTCTTCTTCTTCAATTTCGAGCAGTTCCGGCAGTCCACCGTCACGAACAATGGCATCGCGACGATGCCTGTCCCGGCCTATACGACTGGTAACTTCACCAGCGCATTGGCGTTTGGCCCCAATCCCGTCCCGGGTCTGAATCCGATTTCCGCGCCGAACGAGATTTTCGATCCGGCCAGCAGAATGACCAGTCAGAGCGGCACCATCACGGAAAATCCGTTCCCGAATAACACCATCCCCTTCAGTCGTCTGGATCCGGTCGCTTTGTATTTGCAGAGCTTCTTCCCGGCGCCCAACATCGCCGGAGCGGGGGCGCTGAACAACTACGCCATCCCTGCCTACAGCAACTTCCAGCACACGACCATTCCATCGATCAAGATCGACCAGGCGCTGTCATCCAAGATGAAGTTGTCCGGCTACTTCTCGTTGACGGAGACAAACAATCCGGAGCACAATGGCTTCTCCGAGTTGCTTGCCCCGGTGGCGCCGGATGCGGACCGCTCTTACACCTACCGCATCAATTTCGACGACACGATCACGCCGACGCTGCTGTTGCATTTCGGCGTAGGTTTGCTTTATTACAACCACCCCGAGATCACCCCGCCATCCAACTTCGACGCACAGGCGAACACCGCCAGCGGCGGAACGTATAAGCCGTTTCCAGCCAGTACGTATATGCCTTCGTTTGCGGGATTGTCGGATGCCATCATCGGGGGCGGTCTCGCTCTCGGGTCCGGCTTCTTCGCTCCGTCTCCCGGCCCCGCCGGTTTCGACGAATCCGATGTAAAGGACATCAAACCGACCGGGAATGCCAGCATGACCTGGGTCAAGGGTAATCACACTTTCAAGGGTGGTTATTCGCTCGTTCTCGAAGGATTCCCGCAACAGAGCAGCATCCGCGCTTACGGCGAATATGCCTTCAGCGCTCAGCAGACCGCGAACCCGGCTGAGTACGGCGTCGGCGGCATCATTTTCCCGTCGGGATTTGCCTACGCGAGCTTCCTGCTTGGCCAGGTGAACAGCGTCGAAACCTCTCCGGTCAACGACTCGCGTCTGGGCAACCACAGCATGGGCGCTTTCTTCCAGGACAGCTGGAAGGTGAACCGGAAACTGACCCTCGAACTCGGCCTGCGCTGGGACTATGCGACGTTGCTGCAGGAGCAGTACGGCCGAATGTCCGACGCCTGTTTTACCTGCGTCAATTCGGCTTTGGCCTCGTCCTACAGCCCAGGAGGTCTTGCGGGCGCGATCGTATATGGTGCGACGAACAATGGACCCCTGACACACGCCTACCCATTCTCGTTCGGGCCGCATATAGGCGTCGCTTACCAGCTTGACTCGAAGACGGTATTCCGAGCCGGTGGGTTGATTGCTTACTCCTCAGCCGCGGACAACGCGTTCCTGTCTTATAGCGTGGCCGATTTCTTCACGCTGGAGTCCCCGGGCCAGTACCTGCCGGCGGCCATCCTGAGGAACGGCGACCCGCTCGCGGGATCGCCGCTGGAGACCTTCCCGTACTACTCGCAGTATCCTTACCCGGTAAGTTCCTCCGGCTGCGGTCCGACTGGCGCTACGGGCTGTGTTCCGCCGGTGGAACCGTTCATTACCATCGCCAGGACCACCAGGCTGCCTCGCATCTTCCAGTGGAGTGTCGGCCTGCAGCGTGAAGTCCTGCCCAATCTGCTCGTGGAAGAGGATATTTTCTGCAAAGCGCGGCGGTGAAAAGTTGTGATTTGCCAAGCCCCAAAGGCGGGACCTGGGGCACCCGGCACCCGGCTCAACTTAGGCGCGGATGCGCAAGCACCAGGCAGCTTTCTTCGCCGCTGGCAAGAAACGATTGAACGCGCGAGACGGCGTTACGCAGAACAAAATCGGCGCGGGTCGTGGTGCAATTGCCTATACGCAGCCAGATGACTTTGGGAGGGCTG
>CAWBIS010000177.1:0-14945 GCA_963788485.1 Terriglobia bacterium | reverse complement strand
TAACTTTTATCATCAATACCCGGTGTTGGCGGAGCCGGATCCCGAGCGCAAGATGTTTCTGCTGTGGATGACGGATTTCTTCCGGGCGCAACTGGAGCGCACCCTCGCGATACTTGGTATTGCCGTGCCCGCTTACATGTAGTTTTAAATGGCCGGAGATGAATACGGATAAGACAATTCAATCGTTGTCTGCGTGCATCCGCGTTTGTGCCGCCTGTTAGAGGACCTCAATGCTACTCGCGCTCGACGCCGGCAACACCAATATCACCGTGGGGCTGTTCAGGAACGGCGAACTGATGGACCATCGCCGCCTGCGCACGGTCCGCGAGCAGACCTCGGATGAATGGGGCATCCTGCTGACGAGCCTGCTCCGGTTCGCTTCGCTCGATCCGGCGGCGCTGCACGGCATCATTATTTCTTCCGTCGTCCCCCCGCTGAACAGCGCGCTGGCCGAGATGTCTCAGAGGTATTTTCATACAGAGGCGATGTTCGTGACGGCGGAAACGGATACGGGCCTGAAGATCCTCTATGAGAATCCTTCCGAAGTCGGCGCGGATCGCATCGTGAACAGCGTGGCGGCGCTTTACAAATATGGGGGCCCGTGCATTATTGTGGATCTGGGCACCGCGATCACCTTCGACGCCATTTCGGCCAACGCCGAATACCTGGGGGGCATCATCGCGGCGGGCATCGGCATTTCGGCGGAGGCGTTGTTCAGCCGCACGGCGCGGCTGCCGCTGGTGGATTTCCGCAAGCCGGCGCGGGTCATCGGCACCAACACCGTGGCCAGCATGCAATCGGGACTCTACTATGGCGCGATCGGGGCGATTGACGGCATGGTCGAGCGGTTGATGGAAGAGCTTGGGGCCGATGCGCGGGTGATCGCTACCGGCGGCCAGGCGAGCCTGATCGCGGACGGGTCGCGCTACATTCGCTATGTCGACGAAAATCTCACGCTGGACGGTCTCCGGCTGATCTGGGAACGCAGGCGGTCGGCGTCTTGAACGAGCCGTTCAACTACTTCAATTACTTCACCGAGATCGAAGAACACTTTCAACGCGCGCGCGGCACCAGTTTGTTTTTGCTTTCTCCGCTCGACTGGGCGCTGATTGAGTCCTGGAAAAACTCCGGTGTTCCGCTCGAAGCCGTATTGCGCGGCATCGATCTGGCGTTCGAAAAATGGCGCGCCAAACGGTCACGGGTGCAGATGGTGAACTCGATCGCTTATTGCACGCAGGCTGTGATGGCGGAAGCGCAGCGGATGGCCGATGGCGCTCAGCCGCGAGCCGCGAAACCCGAATCGGCGCCGTTTCCGGCGGAGGATCTGCGCCGCTATGTGGAAGCGAATGCCGCTGCGGTTCGTGCGAATGCATGCGCGGATTTCGCGCCGGTGGCGGATTCCCTGGATGAGATTGCTGCCAACCTGCCGTCGCTTGAAATGGATCTCGAAGCTTTGGAGCAGCGCCTGACTGTTCTGGAACAACGGCTGATTGCGATCGCCCGTGCGCGGCAATCGGAGGAGCGCGCGCTCGCCGCGCGGCGCGATCTGGAATCGCACCTGAGGCCGTGGCGCAGCAAAATGAGCGCCGCTCAGATTGCCATGCTGGAAGCGCAGTTTCTGGACCGCACCGCGCTGGAAACGGCAGGCCTTCCGCGGCTCAGCCTGTTCTATCTCAGATAGTTACAATCGTAGTATCAGATCGTACACAATTTTACAAAAATCTCCCAAATTTTGTGTGAGGGTTTATACTACCTCATGTTAAGGTTATCTAAGGTGGACGTGCGACTGGATTTGCCTTTATCCGGTTGATTAATAATTCGTAACTAAGGCGGACACCGAGTCGTCATACTACGTGGGGACGAGCGGTTATACGCGGTTTCCAGAAGGGTTTTCACAAGTGGCACCGCTTCCAGATGTGACTCATCCTCATACCTGGGCAAGAAGCGGTCCAGTCAGCAGGCGCACTCCTCCGAGCGTCTGATGACTTTTCTGGTGAGACGGCAGGTACTCTCCTCCGGGTACCTGCCGTATTTTTTTGTCCCGGCTTTCCAGCCGTCGCGCGGAAGGTTAACGCTGACTTCCAGCATCTTTAGTTGAACAGCCCGAATTGAACCATCGACAATCTTGATGCGGAGGGGGCCCATATCCATACTGGTACCAGCGGTAACCATTGGTGTATAAGTCTTCGTTCCTCTTTTTTTCGATCATCCTCGCCGTTGCGGCCGTCAGTCTCCAGTCTGGCGGCGCACGGTGGGGGGATTTTACCTTTGCCGTGAAGGCCGAATCCCGCGCCGATGTCGTTTCTCTGAATGATGACGCGCGGTTCGTCCGGGCTCAGGTGAAAGCGACCCCGACCGTTCTCCGAACGCTGTGGTTCGACGTTCAGGCCGATCTTAAGGAACTCAAGGCGGATGCAGCCGACGAAACCAAGCTCGCCGCGGAGCGGTTTTCCACGACGTCGCCTTACCGTTGATTTTTTTACAGCTTCCTCAATACCAGCGCCGAATTTTTGCTCCCGAAGGCGATGCAGTTGGCCAGCGCGTACTCGGAATCGAGCTTGCGGGCGACGTTGGGGATGTAATCCAGATCGCATTCCGGGTCCTGGTCGTCGAGATTGATGGTCGGAAAAGCCACGCCGTCGCGCATGCCGAGAAGCGTAGCCGCCACACCCGCGGCGCCGGAAGCTCCCTGGGGATGGCCGATCAGGCTTTTGAGCGCCGAGCCGGGCATACGATAGGCGTGCCCGTTGAAGGCCAGGCGCGTGGCGCGTGTTTCGATGCGGTCATTCAGTTCCGTCGAGGTTCCATGGTAATTGATATAGCCGATGGCATCCGGCGCCACTCCCGCATCGGCCAGCGCCATTTCCATGGTGCGCGCGGGCTCTTCGCCGCCCTCCTCCAGCCTCACCCGGTGGTATGCCTCGCAGGTGGATGCATAACCGGCAACCTCGCCATAAATCCGGGCGCCGCGCGCGCGTGCGTGATCGTAATCTTCCATCACAAAAAACCACGCGCCCTCGCCCAGCACGAATCCGCTTCTATCGCGCGAGAACGGCCGGGATCCGCGCGCCGGCGCCTGGTTCCAACGCGCGGTCAGAATTCGCATCACCATGAATCCGCGCAGGATGAGGGGCGCGATCGGCGCATCGACGCCGCCCACCAGCATCCACGGCAGCTGGCCCCACTGAATGTTGCGGCAGGCATAGCCGATGGCGTCAGTTGACGATGTGCACCCGGTGGAAATGAGATGACTCAGACCGCGGAACCCGAAGCGCATGGAGATTTCGCTTGCCAGCGTGCCGATCGTCGAAGTGGGAATCGTGTAGACGCTGCACTGCTTCTCGTTGCCTGTGTAATACAGCCGATACTGATGTTCGGTAAATTCCTGCGAGCCGCCGCCGGACCCGATCAGCACGCCGACGGACCGCAGTTCCTCGCGAGTCATGCGAGACGGCTCGACGCCGGCGTCGGCCAATGCCTCTTTCGCAGCCGCTACGCCCAGCGGGACGCAGCGGGAAACATGCGGCCTGTCTTTCGTGTCGACGTGCGCCGTCTCGTCGAAATCGTCGATTTCTCCGGCGATCTGAACCTGGAAACCGGCCGGATCGAAGCGGGTAATGCGCCGGACTCCGCTGCGGCCGAGTTTCGTCGCTTCCCAGAACCGCTCACGACCTACTCCATTGGGACTGACAGCACCAATACCGGTAATGACCGCACGGCGCTTCATTCGGGTGAGCTTTGCCTTTCCTCACCCGTCAGTATAGGCTTAAGGTAATGTTTGCCGCGAACGGGAACGTAGGATCTCGTCCGGGACTGCGATATGCGCTGGCCGGGGTTCAGGCCGGTGTATCGGGTGCGCTGGCTATGCTGGCATGCCTGATGATCGGCTCCGCGTGGGAGCACCGGTCGATCTGGTCGGTTCCAAACCTGTTTGCGACAACGTTTTTCGGCAGCGACGCCTACCGCAATCAACTGGCGCGAACGTCATGGTGCGGTTTAGCTCTGGTCATCGCACTTTACGGGCTTCTGGGGATGATCTGGGGTACCGCGTTGGGCGATAACCGGAAGCGCGGGATCGTCCTCTACGGCGCAATCGCCGGCCTGATGGTTTACGTGTTTTTTTACGATTTTCTCTGGAAACACGCCAATCCTCTGGTCACGTTATACGCACCGGACCGGGATCTGCAGGTTGGACATCTGGTCTGGGGTCTGATTCTGGCGAGATCGCCGAAATATGCGCGGCGAATCGCGGAATCGATGTCGGAGCCCACGATAGCCGAACCGCCGGTCGAGGCAACGGTTCAGGCAGTCAGCAGCGGCGACGCGATCCGGTAAAGCGGCTGATCCCGCAACAGTTCTCTCGCGGGGCTTTGCTCCTGAAGTACGCAGTCCTTCCCGCCGCTGCGGCCCTCAACGCGAACGCCGTCGCGCGAACGGCTGACGCGGTAAGCGCTGCGCGCCCCGCCGTGAATGGCCGCGGCTTCCAGAGAGAACGGCGATTCCATGACGAAATGGAGACCTCCGTCCGGCCGGATCAACAGCGCGAAATCCTTATTTTCGCCGTCCCAACCTGCGCCGGCGCCGCCGGAGCGGGCAACGTCGAAGATTCGTTGCGCATTTTCGAAGAACGCGTCCACCAAAGAGCTTATCGGCCGGTTCTGCCTTGTTTTTAAAAATCGTTAACCAAGTTTTCGCGAACCCTTTGCCGGTGAGAATCGTCTGAATAGCATGAAGGCCGATGCATTAATTGAACGCGATTCAGTGGATCGCGCTTATCGGGCCCGGTTCGGTGAATACGCGAGCAAGCTGGATGCCCTCCAGCGTCTTCTTGAAGCAAACGGCCCGGATGCCGGAAGGCTCGAAGCGGCGATGCGAGACGTTGAGACCGCTCGGCAGGCTTACCATTCCGCGCGTGAGCTTCTGGCGTGCGAGCTGGGTGTTGCTCCTTCGCACATTCCCGCTGAATCACGAAGACTGGGAACACTCCCCTCGGCAGGCTAGTCTAGGCAGGCCGAAATCCGAGGGTATCGAAAACCTTGCGAAGCCAGGCATGAATCACGCCGTTCTCGATTCTGAGCATCACGCTTTGTTCTCCCAGAGCGACAGCCCTGCGCACGTCGGCCGGTATCCATAGAAAACCGTCCGGCGAGAGATTCGCATCGAAACCGGCACTGGAATCGTCCGGCAGGACCGGGTGCATCGCGAGGTGGTCGTGATCGACGACTTCGAAGCGAAACAGGCTCCAGCAGGCAACATCGCAATATTCTTTCAGCGGCGCCGGAATGCGCATGGCGCCATTGCGTACCGGCGCGAGAAAAGTGCCTGCCGGAGGAGTCACTCGATCACCCTGGCCTTCAGCTCATCTTTTGCCAGCAGAATTTTTATCCGCTCGCCCGCGGGCGCGTCCACCGCTTCGCGCACGATGCCGTCGCGATCGTTGAGAACGATGGCATAGCCGCGCGAAAGCACAAGCCGCGGATCCAGCTGTTCGAGTTTGGTGGCGAGCATCCCGAAGCGTTGCCGCCGGCGATTGAGTTCGCGGCGCACGACGGCCGTTGTGCGCGTCGACAGATCGGTCAGCCGCTCCCGGTCGCGCCGCAGGCGTGGCCGCAAGTCGAAATAGCGCAGCCGGTCTTCGAGATTCCGCCGTGTGCGTTCGCGCGCCGCGAGTTGTTTGCGAATGGCGGCACGCAGCCGCTCCGCCGAATCGTCGATGCGCTGCGTGCGCCGTCCCAGGCTGCGATGCAGCAGAGCCTGCGCCCTGTCGATCGCCTGCTCGTGCAGGCGGCGCGCGAGGATCGCCAGACGAAAGCGCACGGCCCGGTGTGCCTGCATGCGGCAGCCCTCGATGCGATCGAGCAACTCCTGACGCGTACAGACAATCATCTCCGCCGCTGCCGACGGTGTCGGCGCACGCAAGTCGGCGACGAAATCGGCAATGGTCACGTCGGTTTCGTGTCCGATGGCGGACACAACCGGTATCGGCGAAGCTGCGATGGCGTGCGCGACAGATTCCTCGTTAAACGTCCACAGGTCCTCGAGAGATCCGCCGCCGCGCGCGATCACGACTAATTCCGCCCAGCGCGAGCGCCCGAAATACTCGATGCCGCGGCAGACGTCTTCGATGGATCCCGGGCCTTGCACGCGGGCAGGGAAGAGACGCACATGCAGGCCGGGAAATCGGCGCGCGAGGATCTCGATGAAATCGCGGATCACCGCGCCTTTGGGCGACGCCACGATGCCGATGCGCGAGGGAAAGCGCGGCAGCGGGCGTTTTCTGGCGGCGTCGAACAGGCCGTCGGCCAGCAACTTCTTCTTGAGATCCTCGAAGGCCAGCTGCAGCGCGCCATGCCCCTGCGGTTCAATAGCTTCGACCACGAACTGATACTCGCTGCGCAGTTCATAGATGTCGACGCGCCCGCGCACCAACACCTCGACGCCATCTTTGGGCTTGAATTTCAGCCTCCAGTAAGAAAGCTTCCAGCAAACGCACTTGATCTGCGCATCGGTATCTTTGAGCGTGAAATAACAATGGCCGCTGGGCACCAGTTTCGTACCCGAGATTTCGCCTGAAACCCAGATATTGGTAAAGCCTCGCTCGAGCGCGGTGCGAATGGAGTCGCTCAACTCGCGCAGCGAGTAGATGCGGCGCTCGGGTACGAAACTCAGGGCGTACTGTTCCATGCGGGCTTACGCCACCGCCGCAGCAGTATTCTCCCGCAGGAAAGCTGCAATCTCCTCCACTTCGCCCTCCGAGAGCCGGAAATCCGCCGCGCCTGCCACGCCTTCCACCTGTTGCGGAGAGCGCATGCCGACGATCGCTCCAGTCACTTCCGGCCGGCGCAACGTCCACGCCAGAGCCACTTCGCCGGGCGTATGGCCGTGCCGTTTGCCGATCTCACGCATTAATTCCACCAGATTCAGATTGCGGGTGAGCAGAGGCTCTTTGAACGAAACAGTGCGCTGGCGGAAATCGTCCTCGGGCATTTTCGCGATGCGCTCGCGGGTCATGGCGCCGGTCAGCAGTCCCGATTTCATGGGCGAGTAGACGATAAGACCGATATTGTGCGCGCCGCAGTATGGCATGATTTCGGCTTCAATCTCCGGCGAAAGAATGGAGTAAGGCGGCTGGTTCGAGGTGATCGGCGCAATCGCCTCCAACCGGCCCATCTGCGCGGGCTTGAAGTTTGAAACGCCGATCCAGCGAACTTTCCCCTGCTTCTGCAGATCCGCCATCGCCCGCCAGCCCTCCTCGATATCCGGCTCCGGATCGGGCCAGTGGATCTGCCACAGATCAATGACGTCAACCTGCAGGCGCCGCAGACTCTCTTCGCATTCCCTGCGCACCGAATCAGCTTTGAGGTTGCGCGTGATCTCGCGGTTGGAGTCCCAGACGAGCGAGCATTTCGTGAACACATAGGGCCGCTTCGATCGGCCCTTCAGCGCGCGCCCGACCACCTCTTCGGAATGCCCGAGCCCGTAGACCGGCGCGGTATCGATCCAGTTGATGCCACGGTCGAGCGCGGCGTGGATGGCGCCGATCGAATCGTTATCGTCCTGCGGCCCCCATGCGAAAGGCAAACCGCCGCCGCCCATGGCCCAAGCGCCCACGCCGAGCGGGGTGATCTGCAAGTCGCTGTTTCCGAGTTGTCGGGTTTGCATGAAACCACGATACCCGAGTCCGTCGCTTGCGCCGTCCCCGGACCGCGGACGAGGACGAGACTTAATCCGGCGCGGGTGCGGTGCTTGCAGGCGCCGGCAGTTCACGCCGTATGGCGTCGAGAACTCCATTGACGAAATGCACCGATTCCTCCCCGGAAAACCGGTGCGCGAGCTCCAGCGCTTCGTCGATCACAACCGCGGAAGGAGTATCCGTACGCAGCATCTCCCAGGCGGCGATGCGGAGAATGTTCCGATCCACTGCCGGCATCCGTTCGATGCGCCAGTGTTCGGCGTGGCGGGAAATGAGATCGTCCACCACAGGCAGCTCATCGATCACTCCGCGCAGCAGCCGTTCGGCGAACTCGTCGGGGCGGGGGCGCCCAACGCTGTCTTCGTTGATGAGGAGGGAATCGTAATAACCGTGGAGCAACTCCTCGATTGGCGCGCGCCGCAGATCCCATTGAAACAGGAGTTGCAGCGCCTGCTGGCGTGCTCGATGCCGCGCCATCAGCTTCGTGCCCGCAGTTTACGCAGCAAAGTCGCCATTTCAATAGCCGTCATGGCCGCATCGAAACCTTTGTTGCCGTCTTTGCCGCCGGCGCGGTCGGTCGCCTGTTCCACAGTATTGGTTGTCAGAACGCCAAAAGCCATCGGTACTCCCGTTTCGAGCGATGCCGCGGCTATTCCGCGCGCCGCTTCACCAGCCACATAGTCGAAGTGCGGGGTATCGCCCCGGATTACCGCTCCCAGACAAATGATCGCGTCCGGTTCTTTTTTCACGGCGATCGCGCGCACGGTGATGGGAATCTCCCAGGCACCAGGCACATGCACGATATCGACTTTCTTCAAATCCGCGCCGTGCTTCTCCAGCGCTTCCAGAGCGCCCGCCAGCAGGGAATCGGTGACGAAACTGTTGAAGCGGCTCACTACGATGGCAAACTGGAACCCGGCGGCGCTCAATCCGCTATCGAAGCTCTGTTGAGTATGTTCGCTCATCGGCCCGTGAATACCGCCTTGCGCTTCTCGAGAAACGCCGCGGTTCCCTCGCGCCGGTCCGCGGACGCCGCGGTCAGTCCGAAGGCCATCGACTCGAACCGCAAGCCCGCCTGCAATCCGCCGTCGAGCCCCGAATCGACCGACTCCATCGTCAATGCTACAGCCAGGGGACCGTTCGCTACCACTTTCCCGGCCCAATCCTTCGCAGTATCGATCAAATCGGCCTGCGCCGCGATCGCGTTGACCAGCCCGATCCGGTAGGCTTCCGCGGCATCGATGGGTTCGCCCGACAGCAGTATCTCGAGCGCGCGGCCGCGCCCGATCAACCTCGGCAGACGCTGCGTCGCGCCGTAACCGGGGACGATGCCAAGCTTCACTTCGGGCTGTCCCAGCTTTGCGTTGGGAGACGCGATGCGAATGGTGCAGCACATCGCCAGTTCCAGCCCGCCGCCGAGAGCGTAGCCGTTAATTGCCGCAACCGAGGGCTTCCGCATGGTTTCGAGTATGCGAAAAATCTCCTGGCCGCTTCGCG
The DNA here is from genome assembly GCA_963788485.1 of Terriglobia bacterium. Lineage (GTDB taxonomy): Bacteria > Acidobacteriota > Terriglobia > Bryobacterales > Bryobacteraceae > BOG-234. The sequence continues at coordinate 5,755 of CAWBIS010000177.1, read as the reverse complement.
ACAACCGCTCCGCTTCGAGCGCATCCGCTTGCGCCAGTTCGCCGATGTCGGCTCCCGCCACAAAAGCCTTCTCGCCCGCGCCGGTAAGGATCAGCGCCTTGACGGAAACGTCTTCCCGGGCCGTCCGGAACGCTTCGCCGAGCTCGGAAATCAGCGTCCGATTGAGCGCATTCAGCTTCTCCGGCCGGCGGATCGTCAACAGGACAAGCCCGTCCGCATCCGGCTCAAAAGAGAGGAACTGAAAGGACATATGGGATAATCGGGATTCAGCCCCATCTTACCGCATGCCCCCGGAATTCATACGCAATTTCTCTATCATTGCGCATATCGATCATGGCAAAAGCACGCTGGCGGACCGCCTGCTCGAGACCACGGGAGCCCTGTCGCAGCGGGAAATGATGGCTCAGGTGCTGGATTCGATGGATCTGGAACGCGAGCGCGGCATCACCATCAAAGCTCACGCGGTCCGGCTCGATTACAAGGCCGATGATGGCAACTGGTATCAGCTCAATCTCATCGACACGCCCGGACACGTGGATTTTTCCTACGAAGTGTCGCGCAGCCTGCAGGCGTGCGAAGGCGCGCTGCTGGTGGTTGACGCTTCGCAGGGCGTCGAGGCGCAGACTCTCGCCAACACTTATCTCGCGCTGCATCATAACCTCGAAATCATTCCGGTCATCAACAAGATCGATCTGCCCGCGGCCGAGCCCGAGCGCATTCGCGAACAGATTGAAGAGGTGATTGGCCTCGATGCCAGCGACGCGATTCTCGTCAGCGCGAAACAAGGCGTCGGTATTCACGAAACGCTTGAAGCCATCGTGAAGCGTGTGCCTCCGCCGCGCGGCAATCTGGACGCTCCATTACGCGCGCTGATCTTCGATTCGTGGTTCGATCCCTATCGCGGCGTCATTATTCTGGCGCGCATCGTCGACGGCAAAATCGCCATGGGACAGAAGATCAAGCTCTGGTCGAACGGCGAGCAGTTCGACGTCGAGGGACTCGGTTATCAATCGCCCAAAGCCATTCCTTCGCAGGAACTCGCCGCGGGTGAGGTCGGCTACATTTACGCCAACATCAAGAACGTCGCGGACGCCAAGGTCGGCGACACGATTACCGACGCCGCGTATCCGGCGGCCGAGGCGCTGCCGGGTTTCGAAGAGATCAAACCCATGGTGTTCGCCGGGCTTTATCCGGTGGAGTCGCACGAACACGGACTGCTGCGCGATGCCCTCGAAAAGCTGCGCCTCAACGACAGCGCTATGAGCTTCGAGCCGGAAAATTCCGTCGCGCTCGGTTTCGGCTTTCGTTGCGGCTTTCTCGGTCTGCTGCATCTGGAAATCGTGCAGGAGCGGCTGGAGCGCGAATTTAATATCGATCTGATTACCACCGCGCCCGGCGTTCGTTACCGCATCACGAATACCAGAAACGAAATCGTCGAAGTGGATAATCCGACCAAATTCCCCAATCCCACCGAAATCCTGAAAATCGAAGAACCGATTATCGACGCGACCGTCATCACACGCGAAGAATACATCGGCGGCATTCTGGCGCTGATGGAAGACAAGCGGGGGGTGCAGAAGAAATTCGAATACATCGGGTCCGGCCGGGTGATGCTGCTCTACGAGATGCCGCTGAACGAAATCGTGCTGGATTTCTACGACCGGCTGAAGAGCGCCTCGCGCGGATATGCCTCGCTCGACTACCATCTGGCGGGTTATCGGGTTTCACCCATGGTTCGGCTCGACGTGCTGATCGCCGGCGAACCGGTGGATGCGCTTTCGATGATCGTGCACCGCGATTTCGCCTACGAACGCGGCAAGATCCTGATAGAGCGCATGCGCAAGCTGATTCCCCGGCAGATGTTTGAGATCGCTTTACAGGCCGCGATCGGGACGAAGATCATCGCGCGCGAAACCATTTCGGCCATGCGCAAGAACGTGCTGGCGAAATGCTACGGCGGCGATATCTCGCGCAAACGCAAGCTGCTCGAGAAACAGAAGGAAGGCAAGAAACGGATGAAGCGCGTCGGGCGCGTGGATATTCCGCAGGAGGCTTTCCTTGCGGTGCTCAAGGTGGGCGATAGCGGGCCGGACGATTAGCAGGTAAAGCGCTTCTTATTAAACTTTTACAGCCGTAGCTCCGTGAATGCGAAACTGAGCGATTCTTCACGGTTTTGCCGCATGTTCGCCGTACTTTCCCCCGCGTCAGGAATTATACTGAGGCGGTCGGCGAAGAAAATCCTCTGGGTAGACCTGCCGCAGACTCTTTTTCATTCAGCCTCAACGGGAGATTAAAGGAATGCCGGAATCGCATAGCAGGCTCGCCGAAGCACTGGCAGGACGGGACAACGAAATTACGAGCCAGTGGCTCGAACTGCAGAGCAAGGGAAGGACTCTTTCCGCCGGTGAGCAGACGGAAACCGCTCGCAAATCCCGCCAATTGATGGATGCGCTCAGAGTGGCGTCCCGCAACGGCAATCTCGAAAATATCAGCGGAAACCAGTGGGACACTGTCCGCGAGCTTCTGGCGGATTTCTCGGCCAGCCGGGCCAAGGCCGGCTATTCGCCCGCGGAAACAGCAGCTTTCGTCTTCTCCCTGAAGCAGGCGCTGTTCAACGTCCTGCGGGAGGAAATCGCCGACGATCCCGCAGCCCTTGCCGCAGCCGTTTGGGAAGCGACAACGCTGATCGATAAGCTCGGGATCTTCACCATGGAGTCTTTTCAGAAGACTCGTGAAGACGTGATTTCCCGGCAGCAGCAGGAGTTGCTGGAATTATCGACGCCGGTGGTACGCCTTTGGGAAAATGTGCTGGCTCTGCCTCTGATCGGTACGCTCGACAGCGCGCGCACGCAGATCGTGATGCAGAACCTTCTCGATGCCATCGTGGCAACCCGTTCCGATTACGCCATCATCGACATCACGGGCGTTCCGGTGGTGGATACTCTGGTGGCGCAGCATCTGCTCAAGACGGTCGCGGCCGCGCGCCTGATGGGCGCCGATTGCATGATCAGCGGCATTCGGCCGCAGATCGCTCAGACCATCATTCATCTGGGCGTCGATCTGGCCGGGGTAACGACCAAAGCCACTCTGGCGGACGCTTTCGCCGTTGCCTTGCGCCGGAGCGGCTATGGCATCACTAAAGGGGTAAACGGCGGAGGGGAAGCGAAGGAAGACAAGCAAGCAGCCGGAGCCAGATAACGTGGAGCGAATTCCGATTCTGAAAATGGGCGAGTTCCTGCTCGTCACCATTCAGGTCGACATGCACGACCGGCTCGCGCTCACGCTCCAGGACGATCTGACCGCTTTGATCGTGAAACACCGGTCGCGCGGCGTGCTGATCGATATTTCGACGCTCGAGATGGTGGATTCGTTCATCGGCCGCATGCTGGGCACGATCGCCGCTATGGCCTCTCTGCTGGACGCGACAACCGTGGTGGTTGGCATGCAGCCTTCGGTTGCTATTACGCTCGTCGAACTCGGCCTGTCGATGAAGGGCATTCGCACCGCCCTTGATGTGGAGAAGGGCATGGCTGTCCTGCAGTCGGTGCTGGGCGAAACCGGGGAAAGCGGGGATGAAGCTCATTAGCTCGGAGTGCCTGCCGGTGCGCTCTTCCGAGGACATCGTGACGGTGCGTCAGGCCGTCAGGAAACAGGCCGTCAAGCTCGGTTTCGGGTTAGTGGACCAGACCAAGTTCGTCACCGCCTCCAGTGAGTTGGCACGAAACACGCTGGACTACGGCGGCGGTGGAACGGTGAAGATCGAAATTGTCGAAAATGAGCGGAAATCCGGACTAAAGCTGACATTCGAGGATGGCGGACCGGGTATTCCCGACATCGATCTGGCTCTGTCGGACGGATACACTTCCGGAAGCGGGATGGGACTTGGGCTCGGCGGCGCCAAGCGGCTCTCCCACGAATTCGAGATCTGGTCGAAGCCGGGCGAAGGCACCCGGGTTTCGATTCTGAGGTGGAAGTAGCGATGCCGGGATCGATTCGCATCGCGATTGAGGACGCCAGCCGGACGGCCGAAGTGCGCCGCGCCGCCCGCGGGATGGCTAACGACATCGGATTCGACGAATCCCGCGCCGAAAAAGTGGCGATTGTCGCCACCGAAGTCTGCACCAACATCCTCAAGCACGCCGCGCGCGGCGAAATTCTTCTGACGATCCTCAACGGCGCGGGTCAGGGGCCGGTGCTCGAGTTGCTGGCCCTCGACCGCGGTCCCGGCATGACCGATATCGATCAGTGCCGGCGCGATGGGTTCTCCACCGGCGGTTCTCCCGGCGAGGGCCTGGGCGCGATCGCGCGGCTTGCAGGCGCATCCGATTTCTATTCCATGCCAGGTAAAGGCGCGGCCATTCTGGCCCGCTGGCAAGGCGAGCGAAATAACGACGCCGCCGGCCTGAGAATCGGCGCGGTGAATGTGAGCAAGCAGGGCCAGGAGGTTTGCGGCGACTCCTGGGGAGCGATGCAAACGCCCGACACCTTCACCGTCCTGGTGGCTGACGGTCTGGGGCACGGATACGAAGCCAGCCTCGCATCCCTCGAAGCCGTCCGCACGCTGCATGGTCATCCCGGATTGGGGGCGATCGAGCTTATCGAGCTTTCTCACAGGGCCCTGCGCAGCTCGCGCGGCGCAGCGGTGGCGGTGGCGCGTATCGATCGCGCGCGGGGAAAGCTCACATTCTCCGGCGTCGGCAATGTGTCCGCCCAAATCTATTCGGGCGCTTCCCCCGGCCAGCATCTGGTTTCCGTGAACGGCACTGCCGGCCACGAAACGCAGCGGCTTCGCGAATTCAGTTATCCCTGGCCCGACGACGGCATGCTCGTGATGTATTCCGACGGGCTCACCAGCGCGACGGGTCTCGAGTCGCAGCCCCGGCTGGCGCTGCACGATCCCAGCCTGATCGCGGGCGTGCTCTATCGCGACTTCAATCGCGGTCTGGACGATGCAACGGTCGTGGTGGCAAAAGCGGCATGACTCACCCGGTCCTCACCATTGCGATCGGCCGGGAACGCGATACCGTCGATGTCCGCCAGCGCGCCCGCCAGATCGCGCGCCTGCTCGGGTTCGAGGCCCAGGATCAAACCCGCATCTCGACCGCGGTCTCGGAGATCGCGCGCAATGCGTTCAATTATGCGGGCGGCGGCAAGGTGGAGTATCTGATAGAGGGTGCTACCGCGCCCCAGTTGTTCATCATCAAGGTGTCCGACCGCGGCAAGGGCATCAGAGATCTGGACAGCATTCTCGGCGGCAGATATCAATCCACCACGGGCATGGGCCTGGGCATTGTCGGCGCGCGGCGTCTCATGGATCAGTTCCAGATCGAATCGGAGCCGGGCAAAGGAACCACGATCTGGCTGAAGAAGCTGTTACCCCGCCGCGCTCCGCTGATCCGGGAAGCGGACCTTGCGCGCATTGCCGACGCGCTCACGCACCGGATACCAGCGGCGCTCGGGCCGCTCCAGCAGTTTCTCCGCGGAGAACTCGGCGCTGGCGTTCGTGGCCGGCCTGTCATCCGCTTGCGGTCTGGCGAGACCAAGCTGCACGATGATCGGGTTGGCCCGAGCCGATTCCTGCTGTTTGGCCTCGCGGCGATCCCGGCACTCGGCGGCGATGACGGCTGCGCACTTCCTCCACGTAGGGCAGATGGCTGTCGAATGGCGCAGATCAAGACAGTAGATGTGCTGGTCAGCCACGCTCGCACCGAACCGATGCCCTTGAGCGGAGCCGGCTCTCCCTTTTCTTCCTCGT
>CAWBIS010000176.1:0-35251 GCA_963788485.1 Terriglobia bacterium | reverse complement strand
CCAGGATTTTATGGCCCGGAATCTGCCTATTCTCGCTTCGCATGTGGGGGTGCAGCTCTTCTCGCTGATCATGATTCTGGTACGTGGCCTGCACGGGCATCTTTCTGCCCCTGGAGGTGGCGCTGAACCAGGCCTGGGGCGTAACCAAGAGCCGCAACTACCTGCACAATCAGATCATCGCATTCGGTTTGGCCATCTTGATGGTGGTGCTGGGTATGGGCAGCGTCCTGTTGAATGCCGGATTGCGCGATGCATTGGCACTGGTTTTAGATCATCAGACAAATATCAAGTTCATCGATTTTGTTCTGCATATTACTAATCAGGGAGTCAGTTTTATCTTGCTGGCTGCAACCACCGGCGTAGCCTCGATCCTCTTTTTCTTTTCCAATTCGTAAGGCCCACGCCGGAATCCTGTTAGCCGGTATGACCCTGCCGCGCAATTACGGGCCGGAATACATTCATTCGTTCGAGGAAATGTATGTCGATCTGGCGAAGCAATTCATGCTGGAGCGGATCCCGTTCCTGCTCGAAGGCGTCGGCGGCCATCCGAACCTGACGCAGCCCGACGGCATTCACCCGACCGCTGAGGGCGCGCAGATCGTGGCACGGACCGTGATGATGTATTTGAAGCCGCTCCTGCGGAAGTGAAACAGGCAGCGCCGTAAGGCAGGTTGCGAACCTGCGTTTCGCAGCCGTCATTGAATACATGGAGTGCCTGATCCGCCGACTTTGACTTCAATGGCGTCCGGCCAAAGCTATTAGGACTCGTGGACGCCTGGGGGCTTCACACGAAAATCCCGGGCGGCTGGGGATCAGCTCAGCGGACGTTCGTTGTCTCGGATCTGAGTGACTGTCGGCTCGCAGGCAAAGGGCGGGCTCCGTTTTCCCCCTCCAAGTCCGGATCTGGGAAGTATACTGGTAACGTATGTGTTACCATATCGGATGATATTGACGTTCGGGAATACAACGATCACGAGGGCCGCAGCCCGTATGGGGCGTGGTTCGATCGACTGAACGCGCAGGCGGCCGCCAAGGTAGCAACAGCATTGACCCGGCTTGCCGGCGGGAACTTTTCGAACGTCAAGGGCGTTGGCTCCGGCGTTTTTGAGTGCAGGATCGACTTCGGCCCCGGCTACCGCGTGTATTTCGGTAAGGATGGCGAGAGGCTCGTGATCCTGCTCGGCGGAGGCACCAAGACGCGCCAGCAGCACGATATTAATGCCGCCTTGGCGAACTGGCAAGATTACAAACGAAGGAAATAGGAGAGAGACATGGCCCTGACCCGCGATTTCAAAGAAACCATCCGCGCGCGCGTTGCCCGCGACCCGAAATTTCGCCGAGAACTTCTGCGCGAGGGCGTCGAATCGATGCTCAGCGGCGATATCGCCACCGCGAAAACGATCCTACGCGACTATATCAACGCCACGGTTGGTTTTACGGAGCTCGCCGAAGCCACGCATATCCCCTCGAAGAGCCTCATGCGGATGCTCGGGCCAACGGGCAATCCGCGCGCGGGCAATTTATTCGAGGTTGTCGGTTTTCTCCAACAGCGCGAGGGCGTGCGCTTTCACGTGAAATCCGGGCCTGTCTGAGGAAGGCCGCACTGCATATCGAAAACAGGCGTAATTTCCATATCGGTCAGTTTGCTGACCTCGGTCATCAACTGCGGAACCGTGCAGATTTCGGAAAATTCACCCGTGAGGTCGGCCAGCACCCAATAGTCCTCAACAACGTATTTCGCGGTTCTTTTGAAAGATCCTGTGACCGCAGGTTTGAATCGACTCAGAGAACTCCGCTGATGATGCGGGAGGACTGTTTCAAAGTCTGTACGACGGCCTGAAGCTCCGAATAGTCGTCAGGAAAGCCTGCTGCAGCGCTGGCCCGTTTCGATCATCGGCGTTGAAGTTGAGGTGCGCCGCAAAAAGTGTATCCCCAAACTGCCAAAAAAATCGCAACTCAGTGCTGTACACGCAGATCTGAACTAAACGTGAGTTCGTTATAGGACGAAATAACTGCGTGGGAGACGCCGGATTGCGATGGAAACTGGAACGATTCGATTGGCGAAACACCCGACGCGAAGATTCTCAGATCCACCTGCGCCCATGCCTCTGGAGTCGTTGCAGAACTCGCCAATCCGGAAATCGTATCGTGGCACTCGGTCGTGAGCACGGCCCCTCCTTTAGTACCTCTATATTGAGATTCTGACGTTTTCCGGCAGGAAAACGAAGTTACAGAGCGAGCCCGCGGGCGAGTTGCGGGATGATCACAAGCTCTCGTAGTTTGAGAGCGGTGGTGACGACTTCCTTACCGAATGCGGCCACGTAGTACTTGTATGTGTGCCCGACCTTTTTGACGAGACCGTGCGTCCGGAGTCGCTTGAGCAGACGTGATACCTGGCTGCTGCTGAGTTCCCGCAGATGACGGCGCAGGGTTTTGTTCTGCAGGCCGCTGATGTTGAACTCTCCGCGAACGATGGAACAGAGCAGGTTCTCATCGTCCGGGTTGAACAGGTTGAAACCGGAGTAACGGCGTCCTTCCTGTTCCACGGGTTGTGAGAGCTTGTCGAGTTTGTTTCTTCCGGCACGGGGATCTTCAATGGCAGAGAGGAACTCCAGGTAACGCCGGTTGGCTGCTTCCAGCAGGTCGCGCAGGGCGGGCAGGCTGTAGATGGTTTTCTGCATGGAGGCCCATTTGGTTTCGCGTGAGCCGTCGCGGTGTTCTACCTCCCGGTAGTGCTTGAAAAAGGTCAGATCGTTGACCGTGGTCTCGATCCGCAGAATGAGGCCGAACTTGTCGTACAGCTTGATGGATACCGGCCCCATGGTGTGTTTGATCCGCGTCCCTTCGATGCGGATGTTGAAACGGTTGCCCATTTCGCCCTCGAACTGCGGGCTGAGTTTGCGCCCGAGGAAAGTGGCAATGTTGTCCGGCTTGACGGTATGAATCGCCGTGCGCGCCAGATTTTCATAGATCGCCTGCAGATCCGCCTGCCTGTGGAATACGATGTCGGTGGCGTATTCGCACTGGTCCACGCTCCAGTGGTATCGACTGGCGAAGTCGCGATAGATCGGGCAGCACCGCCGCGCGAACTCGTCGAGCCTGGCGTGGATTCGTTTGGCTTGCCAGCCGTTGGAGATGTGCTGCGCCCGCTGCCAGTCCGCAATGTGGCTGAACGCATTTTCCGCCATTCGATAGTCGATGCCCAGCTTGCGCAACTGGCCGGCCAGCCAGTTGTGCCCGTTGAAGCAGATCTGCAGCCGGCAAGGCAGCCATGTCGGCACTCGCACATGGCACAGGCCCAGATCTTCGTCCACGAAGTAGAAGTAATAGTGCAGGCACTCGCCATCATCAGGAACCAGATATGTCTTGCCGGTCTGCTTGTTGTGCCACGGCTTGTAGGTAGAGCAGGGCTCCATGGTCGAGAAAACGCATACCGGCCCTGTATGCTCACCCCGCATCTCCAGCAACTCCTTGACCCGGTCTTCCTTCCGGAAGTTCCGTTTGCGGATGAACTCGATCTCGATCCCCGCTTCGGCAGCCATCTTCTCAGCGTTCTCCCGAATCCGGTTGCGAAATGGTTCGGCGAACTTCGGATAGTCGAATATCCGGGTGTTCCTTTCGTACAGAAACGACGTCATACCCCCGGCAAAGCAAATCTTCGGCAGCGTCCCGAATATCAGCATCCGGTCCCAGCAACCCAACACCCCGGCAATCTGCCCGGCGTGACGTTCCGTCAGTAACTCAACGCCCACTCCGGCATCATAACCAGACCTGTTTGGTTCCGGCTACGCCGGGTTAGGGAAATCAAAGGGCTATTGCCTCCGGCCGCCGTGGAGCGGGTTAGTGCGGATCGTCCAGCCGCTGAGCGCCGGTATGTTGTCCGGGAGATTCTTTACGCAACCGATCAGAAACGGGGAAGCCGCGCTTCGCCGGTACGGTTCTATCGCAATGAGTGGGATTTCGGTGAGAAACTCTCTCTCGGCACGTGCCACGTGAGCATTCCGGCGGAACACAAGCTCGGAGAGCTTGAATCACCGTCTATTCTGCGGCTGGAATTTCGACCGAATCCAAATAAACACGTGGTTCTCCTGGGCGTCCGTCCACGAAAGGCCGAGACGTTCTACCGAAGGCTCAGGGACCGCGTGGATAAATCCGCGAACTCCGAAGCTTTCGTCTTCATTCACGGATACAACGTGTCCTTCCCCAACGCTGCCCGCCGGGCGGCACAGTTGGCGCATGACCTTAATTTTGATGGCGCGCCGATCCTTTATAGCTGGGCCTCAAAGGCCGCGGCGGCCGCCTATCCTGAAGATGAAGAGACGGTCAGATTATCCGTCGCCAAGCTAAAGCACTTTCTGACGGAGGTCGCTCTCACATCAGGCGCACGCAGAGTGCATCTGATAGCGCACAGCATGGGGGCAAGAGCGCTCACGGAGGCGCTTGAGGCACTCGCCCGCGAGCTTGAAGCAACCGAGCATTCATCAACCTTATTTCGCCAGGTCGTTCTTGCCGCGCCAGATATCAATGCCGACCTATTCAGGCAGCTTGCTGCGGCGATTGTTTCGAACGCTGAGCGCGTAACCTTGTATGCCTGCGCGTCTGACAAGGCATTGGCTGCATCGAAGACCTTTCACGGTTATCGACGGGCGGGGGAATGCATCGTGATCGTGCCGGGCGTTGATACGATCGACGCCTCAGCTGTCGATACCAGTTTTCTCGCCCATTCCGCGTTTGCTTCCAACCGGGCCGTATTGACAGATTTGGGCTATCTTCTCAACGAAGGCGTGGCCCCTGAAAGGCGAGTGGGTCTGATCAAACGAAAAATGGACGAAGGTACTTACTACGCGTTCCTCGCGTGAAAGTCCGGCTAATTCCCCGAAATGAGCACCAATATTGGAACCGAACAGCAGTGGGAAGAGTTCGCCGCGAGGTCAGGGTGTCGCGCTTAGGGTGCAGCCCGAGCGTTCTGGAATCGGCCTCACGCCGGAGCACCCACTCGCTCCAATCCCAGTGGGAAAGTCATCTGCAGGAGACTATCCTGAGCGTCGGCGAAGGCCAGCTATTCTGTCGCTCCGGCTTTTAGTTGAGATGTTTGAGGCTGGTCATCGATTATTTGGCGGTCGGAGATATGAAGCACATCTTGTAAATACTCGCGAATCGCCATCAAGCCGAACGCTGCTTCGGCGAATAGGAAAATTGAGAGGTACCATGCCAGGAGGCCAGTAGAATCGTTTATTGCGGTCAAATCGGAATCGCTCAGCAGACTCTGGGCGTTAGTGACCTGGTTTTGGCGAGCGAGATAAGCCCTACCTTCCGCGAGCGACTGTTGAAGTTGGGCATTGTATATAAAAATCGCCGAGAGGGAGAGAATGATTAATACAAGAGGGACGAACGCCGTGAACCGAGTCAGGCCCCACTTTCGCCCAAGCACGTCTCGGAACATCCATTGAGCCAAAATGTGCCTGGAGTAAAAAACAAATCCTAAAAGTAAAAAGCAATACAGCGACGTGTACGTGGCCAACTGTCTCGACTGTGCTGCATAGGCAGGGATAAGCTGAAATTGGTTTACAGGAATCGGCAGTGAAGCCGTAACCAGCGCCGCGAGACCCATGTAGCCTTTGAAAAATATTAGGAATGCGGTAACTCTCTTCAGCGCAGTCTTTTCAACTGAGGCATCAGGCTGCGGATTCATGGAAGCGGTAGGTCGCAATCATATTCTTTAGTACCCCCAATTATGGCGTACTGTCTCTGGGAAATCTGATTGCCCATTCTGGCTTTGAGATAGTACGAGCCAGGTGGCAGCTCCCCTTCGGCGGGGCTGTTTACGCTGCTGATTCTCCGAAGCGCCATCTCGAGACCAACTCGGGTCCCATCTGTCCACTGCGCTACCACCTGCCAATTTGGCACAACCTGGCCCGATTTTTTGGGGAAAACCTTGACGGGGACCAACCGCGCGCCCTGAAAGGTCTGATAGTCCTGCGCCTTGTACTTCAAATCAGCTACTAACAGTCCTGTATTTACGCAATGCGTTTTCTTATTCTGTCCAACCGCAGCTTGCCAAGCGTCGCGTGTTTGGCTCATCGCTTTAGCGTACGCCTTTGGCACGCTCGAACCTTTGACTTCTAAACCCGACTGCAGAACTTCATGGGCATGTGCTGCTGTTGATTTATCTATACAGTCGTCTGAGACGCTCTCCAGTAGAGGGCGAATTTCCCGAAGAGATTGGTCGACGGAATCGATCTCGGAATTACTCTGGGCACCGTAAGCTGAAAAGAACAGAAGAACGGCCAGGGTTAATTGTCTGCATCGCATGGAATATTCTCAGGGGTGCCAGCCCGCCGGGGCGGTAAAATCCACAGTGAGGCTGGCCCATCGCGCTCGATCCGCTGACCAATTCTTGAACACGGCCCCGACAAGTTGGCCGCTCCCTGCGCCTGTTTTCGCGCCAACGTTGATCAGGTGCTCCCAGCCGCACCAACCAGCGCCGCATACCATCCAGTGATTGCCATCGAGTCCGCACGGGTGGACACCTCTCGCACCATCACCGTCCATGTAGCCAACATTGGTGATCGTTGAGCCGGCTGGCAACACGACGGCAAGTGGCACGCACGAAGCCTTGCGGTTCGGAGCCGCAAGTTCGGCGAGAAAACCCGGCTGAGAACGAGCATAAGTTTCCAGTTGTGAGACAAACTGCTGAGTTAGAACAGAGGCCATTACGCGCATAGCTGGGTTGGCGTCCAGTGCCAGCGACAGCCCCGCCGCAGCTTTCGATAAAACGTCGTTGGCTGGTGCGTTACAAGGCGGCCAGTTGTCATTTCGAATTTGGTCGCCCTGGGGGACTAGCGCTTGCGTGGTTATTCTATATTGCTGCCCGCCCAGGGACATCAGACCTGGGGCGGGGAGCCCCGGTTGTCCGGGGCCTTGCCCAAACAAACCAGGAAATGTGAAAACGGCAGACAAAAACACCCGCAACCAGAGCTTGGGGGGAGGATGGTGACGCATTTTCACCTCTGACGCAGTTTAACATTTTGAACAGACGTGATCTCACCAATTTCCATGAGAAAAAGAATTATACTTGCATCGTTCGCCAACCGGTGCCGGCGACTCGCCGCGTAGGAAATATGCTGAAATGTGGCGCGAGAGGGAGCGTCGCCGAGCCAACCCATTTGTCGCCTTTATAAAAAGATTGATCTGCGCTGAATGACCGATTGGCGGGGGGCCCGACCTCAATCGCCATTTACGTGCGCTGCGCCGATGCCGAACAAGCTCCGCTCGAAATGGCAAATCCGGTATTGAATGCGCTCGTTTCCGAGGTATTCATGTCATGACGCCGAACGCACCATAAGGACTGTTATGACAACCAGATATACGGATTCAGAAATCATCGGAATGTGGCCGGAACGCCAGCGTAGCCCCCTGACCCGGGACTGCTACCGCCGGGATGCCAACCGGCTCCTCAGGCACGCCAGCAGGCCGCTGAGGGCCATGAATCTGGCGGATTTGCAGAGTTTCGCTCAATCCCTTGAGGCTGAGCGGCTTGCGCCGATATCGCGGGCGCGAACGCTCGCCGCCGTGCGCAGTCTGTTCGGTTTCTGCCAGCGCCTGGGATTCATTAAATCCAATCCTGCGTTGGAGTTGCCGCTGCCACGCTATGAGGGTCGGCTGGCCAAACGGGTTTTGTCGAAGGGGGTCTGAAACGACTGCTTTCCGCCAACTGCTCCCAACGCGACCGTATCCTGCTGAATCTGTTGTATTTCGCTGCCATTCGGGTGTCCGAAGCGTGTTCCCTGAAATGGCGAAATCTCCAGTTAATGCGACAAAACCCCCAGGCGACGGTGTTCGGGAAGAACGGTCGGACGCGGGCGATCACCATCCCGGAGAACCTCTGGAACGACCTGATGGAACTGCGCGCGGATGCGCCGCCCGATTCGTTTGTCTTCGTTTCCCGGACCGGGAAGCGGCTCGATCGCGGCCGCGTTCGGACCATTCTCCGGTACGCCGCGCGGCGAGCGGGAATTCCTGAGCCTGTGAGTCCGCACTGGCTGCGTCACGCCCACGCCTCCCACGCGCTCGACAACGGGGCGCCGATTCATCTGGTCCAGGCAACGCTCGGGCACCGATCGGTGGCAACCGCCAGCGCGTACCTGCATACGCGACCGGGCGACTCTTAGCGGTTGTGTATATGTTAGACGAGCCCATATCACGTGCGTGATGGCGTCCATTGCGCGGGGGTAAGCTGGGCGACCGCGGAATATTTCCTCCGGCTCATGCCGGACAGCACCGCCGACAGATAATCTTTCAACGGAATGCCACTTCCCAGGGTCGGCGAATTCTCCCCAGGGACCTCTTGGGCGTAGGTCCGCGCAGCCTGAACCGCCGCCTTGACATCAATCATGATCCGTCAACACGGAACCCCAGCCGCCGCCGCCCGGCGTTTCTATTCGCAGCCGTTCCCCGCGTCGCGCCGTCAATCGCGTTTTCGCCGGCAGTTCCTGATAATCGCCGTCTGCGAAAAGCTTATTCCGGCCGGTGGCGCCGGCGCCGCCGCCTTGCAATCCATAAGGCCCGCGCTTTCGCCGATCCGACAGAATAGTCACGTCTGCATCATCCAGGAATTCCAACTCGCGCACGATGCCATCCCCGCCAGCGTTCTTCCCCGCCCCGCCCGATCCCTCGCGAATCTTATAAGCTCTCACCCGCACCGGGTATTCATGCTCGAACGCTTCAATCGGCGTATTCCAGCTGTTCGTCATGTGCGTGTGAGTGGCTGGCCGTCCCGGCCCGCGCGGCGAAGCGCCCATGCCACCCGCGATAGTTTCGTAGTAAGCAAACGCGCGCCCGCGCAGCGTATCCCAGCCACCGAAGCTGAGGTTATTCATTGTCCCCGAACTTGCCGCGGGAATTCGATCCGGCAAAGCCTGCGCCAGCGCACCCAGAATCACGTCGGTGATTCGCTGCGAGGTTTCAACATTACCGGCGGCCATTGCAGCCGGCGGACCGGCGTTCACCACACTCCGCTCCGGCGCGATCACGCGAATCGGACGCAGCAATCCGGCGTTGTAAGGGACATCCGATTCAACGAGGCAGCGAAAACAGTACATCGCGGCGGATACCGCAATGGCATAATTCGCATTCACCGACCCGGTCACCTGCGCGCTCGATCCTGTGAAATCGACTTCGACCTGGTCATCCTGAATCCGCAGCGTGACGGCAATGCGCACGGGCGCGTCCGTGACGCCATCGTCGTCGAGCGAATCTTCGAACCGGTACTCGCCGTCCGGAATCCCGCGCAGCATTGCGCGCGTTACCCGTTCGCTGTAATCGAGCAGATCGGCCGCACTGCGCCTGACGCGCGGCAATCCGTAGCGCGCGACGATTTCGCGCAAGCGCTCCTCGCCGCGGCGGTTCGCCATCACCTGCGCCAGCAGATCCCCTTCGCGCTCTTCAGGTGTGCGCACGTTCGCGAGAATAATCTCCATCACATCGCGCTGCACCTTGCCGTTCCGCATCAGCAGCACCGGTGGAATCCGCAGCCCCTCCTGATAGATCTCCCTCGCGAGAGGCATCGAGCCCGGACTCATCCCGCCAACATCCGCGTGATGCGCGCGATTCGCCACATAGAACTCGGGGGTTGCGCTCTTTCCCAGAAAGACGCCGGAGACTGCCGTGATGTCCGGCAAATGTGTGCCGCCGCGAAACGGGTCGTTCACGATCGCGACGTCGCCCGGCCGCAGACGGAAAGCCGCCAGCGCGTGCTGCACCGAGAGCGGCATCGCGCCCAGATGCACGGGCATGTGGTCGCCCATCGCGATCGTCTCGCCCGCCTTGCCATAAACCGCGCAGGAATAATCGCGCCGCTCTTTGATGTTGGCGCTGAACGCCGTCTTGAGCAGCACCGCGCCCATCTCGTCCGCGATCGAGACGAACAGATTGCGGAAAATCTCGAGATCCACGGAATGGGTCTTCGAGCGCTTCACGGCTTCGGTTCGTTCAGCTGAACGGGATCGGCGCCGCAGCGGGCCACCTCGATCAGAAATTGCGCGATGGAGGACCACGCATCGCCGTCACGCTTCTCGATCTGCCAGGACTTTCCATCTTTCGACGGGCGAATGCGCCAGTCCGAATCTTCGACGGGCGCATGCTTGAGCACAGGCAGTCGGTCCGAAGCGCCGCGCGTGGTCCAGGTTTCGCCGCCCGAATCCGTCTCATACGATACATACCGCTGATCCGCGGAAGCCGTGCCGCTGTCGATGACAAGCTCGCCGTGCTGTGCCGAATCGAACGAGAAGCGCTGAATGGATCCGGCGTTACCTTCTTCGCCGACGGGCCGATCGCGCCAGGAGGCGCCCCCATCCGCCGTCAGCAGAAAAAACGGATCGCGCGGCAGCGGATACTGTGTCTCGCCCGCGGCCCATGCATGCCCGGCGTCCAGAATCTGCAATTGCTCGATGGCGTCTCCCCGAACGCGCGCCGCCGGTTCCTTCCACGTAGCGCCGGCATCGTCGCTCTGCAAAAGGATGGATGCAAGTGTGGCAGACCTGCCGTGCAGATTTCCCGCTGTAAGAATCCTGCGGCCATTTGCCGCGATGGAGCTCAGTTCGAGATAAACCGGGCAGGGCTCTGCCTGATCGCAGGACATGCCGGCCCATTGCAGATCTTCGTCGGCGCAGCCATATGCGACGCGCATCGGTTCGCCATTATTACTAAGAAGGGAAGGCTCCTGCGCTGACGCGACCATTGTCCCGAGCAGAACGAGGAAGAGGCGCGGGCGCATGTTTGGGTGATAGGGGTGTATGCGCCCGCTTGTCGTAACGGGGATTTGCATATTCAGACGACACGTTCCCGCCTTGCGTTACGTGTCCACATCAAAAAAAAATTAACTATCGAACATACCTTCGAACAGAACACTGCTCAGGTAGCGTTCGCCCGAATCCGGCAGGATCACCACAATGGTTTTTCCATGAAACTGTTCATCGCGGGAAAGTCGCACCGCCGCCGAGACCGCCGCGCCGCAGGAGATCCCGGATAGGAGGCCTTCTTCCCGCGCCAGGCGCCGCGCCATCTCGATCGATTCTTCGTTGGTCACGAGTTCGACACGATCCACGATGCTGAGATCGAGGTTGCGCGGCACGAACCCCGCGCCAATTCCCTGAATCTTGTGCGGACCTGGTTTGATAGTCTGGCCGGCCAGCGTCTGGCTGATAACGGGACTCGCCACCGGTTCCACCGCCACGGAGATAATCTTCCTGCCCTTTTCGTTCTTGATGTAATGCGAGACGCCGGTGATAGTACCTCCGGTACCCACGCCTGCGACGAGCACGTCGATCTTTCCATCCGTGTCGTTCCAGATCTCGGGTCCGGTCGTCTTGCAGTGAATATCGGGATTCGCCGGATTGTCGAATTGCTGCAGCAACACGTAGCGGTCGGGGTCGGATTGCACAATTTCCTGCGCTTTCGCGATCGCTCCCCCCATCCCGCGCGAGCCTTCGGTAAGGACCACATTCGCACCGAATGCCGCGAGCACCTTCCGGCGCTCCAGAGACATGGTCTCCGGCATGGTAAGCGTGACCGGATAGCCGCGCGCCGCCGCTACGAAAGCCAGGGCAATTCCGGTGTTGCCGCTGGTGGGCTCGATCAATTCCTTGCCCGGTTTGAGAACGCCGCGTTTCTCGGCATCCCAGATCATTGCCGCGCCGATGCGGCATTTCACCGAATAGGCTGGATTACGGCCTTCCACCTTGGCGAGGAGAGTAACCGGTGCGCCGTCGAGGACGCGGTTCAGCTTCACCAACGGAGTGCGGCCGATGCTGTATGAGTTGTCGTCGAAATACATTCAGATCTCCCAATTGGGTACAAAACGGCTGTGCTTTTCTTTCCATTCGCGGACCAGATGAGCGAACGAAGTCGCGTCGAGGACGTTGTTGATCGCGCTATCCACGCGTTCCCAAAGATCGGCAAAAGCGGAATCGTTCACCCGCCGAAGCCGCGCCCGCTCAGCCTGCCGGCCTTCGACGAAGCGCAGGACCTCGCCCACAGTAATGGCGTCAGCGCGTCTCGAAAGCAGGTAGCCGCCCTCGGCGCCCCGCCGCGATTCCACAAAACCACCCTGCTTCAGGCTGGCCAGGATTAACTCAAGAAACTTCTGCGGGATTTTCTGGCGCGTGGCGATTTCGGCGATTTTGACCGGTTCACCGTCAACGTTCGATGCCAGATCGAAAATGGCCTGAAGGGCGTACTCGCCCTTGACCGAGATGTTCATTGGAGCAATTCCCCGGACAAAACTAGAGATTAGAGGGTTTGAAGGATTCCGTCAATGGCAGGGGAACTTCGGGGAAGTGCAAGGAGGTGCAAGAAGGCGGGCAGGTGGCTGACTGCCCCGGTTTCCCTGAGGCAGTCAGCGCAGAGAAACTACTTCGTGGTGGTGGTGTCGGTCGACTTCTTCTTCTTGCCCTTCTTGCTCATTTTCTTCGTCGTGTCGGTCGTGTCCTGCGCGAACGAGAAGGAAACGGTGCCCAGAGCGATGGCCATTCCGAGTGCGATGATGGAAAGTCTTTTCATGTGTGTGTGTTCTCCTCAGGTTTACTTGAATTTTAGTGCGCTACGTCAAACTAGTGAGTCGTGGTCGTGTCGGTCGTCTTGGATTTCTTGCTCTTCTTGGTCTTCTTTGTCTTCGTCGTAGCGGTGGTGTCCTGCGCGAACGAAAAAGAAACGGTCCCCAAAGCGATACCGAGGCCCAGAGCAAATACGAGAAGCTTCTTCATTGAAACTGAATCTCCTTGGTCGAATTTTCCGAAGATGCCGTCGAGTGAATGATATCGAACCCGACATGAACCCATCCTTAAACTGTGATTAAAATCACTTCATCCTGTAGTACATCTAACTTATCTTCTGGAATCAGTAGGTTACAGATAGTGGCCCGGTGATGTGTGTTAGCGTGCGGACAGATGCAGAAGCCGGAACTAGCCAGTGAGATCGCCAGACAGCGGGGTGTCGAGACCGGTGACGCCGCCGATCAGCTGGACCGAGCGGTCACTGAAATCCTGCGAGCGCTGAAGGCGGGACGCCCGGCGCACCTGCCGGGTCTGGGAAAAATTTTGCCAGGCAAGCGCTGGACGTTTCAGCAGGAAAGCAAATGAGTATAGAAGAACTCGCCCGCCTCATCAAGCGCTCGTTGCGGCGCTCCGATACCGTCGAGGTTGATGGGCTGGGCGTCTTCACACGGGGCAAATCCGGCGATATCTCCTACTGCGATTCCAACCACCCGCGTGTTTTTATAGCCTACGCGATGTCGGATGTGGATGCGGCCGAGCAAATCTTCGCCACATTCTCCGGCCGCGGATTTGCCGCCTGGCTCGACCGCCGCAAGCTACTCCCCGGGCAGGACTGGTCGCGACGGATTCAGGAAGCGATCGAAAGCTCGGATTTTTTCCTGCCCTGCTTCTCCAGGCACTCCGTCAATAAGAAAGGCGGCTTTCAGGCGGAACTGCGGCACGCCCTCGAGTGCGCCAGACGCCTGCCGCTCGACGACGTCTTCATCATCCCGGTCCGTCTTGACGACTGTCCCGTTCCGGCGCGAATTCAGAAGGAAACCCATTACGTCGATCTTTTTCCCGACTGGGACGCCGGCCTGAACCGCGTCATTCGCATCATCGAGCATCAGATCTGCCTCCATTGCGACAAATGCTAGAGTATTGCTTTGAATCGACGCCTGGCGAAATGGCTCTGGACCTCCAATCCCCTGTAAGACCCGACCAGGCCGCCCCGAGCCGCCTGCAAAAACCCTATCTGCTGCTGTGTGGGCTCGTCGCCCTTTTGGGCATCGGACTTTTCGTTTATTCGCAGTTCGACGCATTCGCCTGGGACGAGGGATTTCACCTGCTCACCGCGCAGCTCATTACCCGCGGCAAACGGCCCTATCTCGATTTCAACTTCTCCCAAACGCCTCTTAACGCTTACTGGAACGCGTTCTGGATGCTGATCTTCGGACAGAGCTGGCGTACGACCCATGCTGTTGCCGCTGTCATGACCACCGGCGCGATCATGATGACGGCGGATTACCTCTTCTTCCATTTTCCCGTCAGGAGCTGGCGATTCGCCGTTGCGATAATGGCAACTTTTACGCTGGGCCTGAATGTGTTGATCGTCCAGTTCGGAACCATCGGACAGGCCTACGCCCTGGCGTTGTTTCTGGTGGTGGCGGCTTTTCGCCTGACCATTGTGGCCGTCGATCGAGAGGGCATCCTGCTCGCGGCACTCGCCGGGCTGCTCTCCTCCGCGGCCGCCGGAGCCACTCAATTAACGGCGCCCGTCTGCCCCGTCCTGGCGATTTGGATGGTTTTTCAGAACCGCGCCGGGAAACGTTGGGCGAAATTGTCAGGTTTCGTTTTTGCGACTGTCATTCCGTTACTGCCGGTTGCGTGGCTCTTCATCCAGGGACCGAAGCAGACTCTGTTTAACATCATTCAGTACAACCTCGTCTACCGCCAGGTGGAGTGGTCGGGCGCGATCGTACACGACATCTTTGATGTGATGCTTTCCTGGGTGAATTCCGCTCAGGGGCTTCTGCTGGGGCTGCTGGCTCTCGCCGGTATTCTGTTCATCCGCTTCCCCGCCGACTGGGTCCGGAACCGCTGGGACCATCGCGAGCGTGCGGAATTCTACCTCTGCGCCTGGCTCACGCTGGCGTTGGGCGTTCACATTTCGAGTGCTCACCCGACGTTTCAGCGCTACTATCTTTTTGCGTTTCCGTTCCTTGCGATTCTGGCAGCCGCCGGTTTGTATTGCCTCACCGCGCGCCTTTGGAGACCGGACCGGCCATTTTGGCCAATCGTGGCCCTGACTGGTATCTTTTCGCTGGAACTGGCCAAGGCTTTGCGGGAAAGGGACCAGAACGTCAGTTGGCGCGATCTGGAAAAGATTGCCGCCAAAGTGGACCAGGTGACTCCACCAAACGGCCTGATTCTGAGCGACGAGCAGTTCTACTTCATCACCCGGCGTCCGCCTCCATCGGGCATGGAGCTGGCCGATTCACACAAGCTGGAATTCCCGCCGGATCGCGCCAAACCGCTGCATCTGGTACCGGAGTCGGAAGTCCTCAAAGAGGTGAACGCAGGCCGCTTCAGCACGGTGGTGAACTGCGACAAGAACGCAAAGCTCAAGGATGAGGATCTGCTGAAACTCTATGCCAATCACGCCGATTTCGAGGACACCTGCAACGTGTTCTGGAACTTCGCCCCGCACTCGTAGCCGCGGGGGTTACTCTTTCAATCGCTCCAGTTTTTTTCGCACTTCCTCTGCGCTTTTAGCCTTCGGCGCCAGTTGCAGGTATTTTTCGTAAGCCTCGTGCGCACCCTTGTTGTCGTTCATGCGCTCGCGCGCTTCGCCCAGCCGAAGCCAGGCCTCGGCGTTCCCGGCGTTCCAGTTAGTCGCTTCCGTGAACCGTCCGGCCGCCGCCCGGTAATCGCCTTTCTTGAAGTAGAACTCGCCGACCGTGACTTCCTTCTTTGAGCGCACCGGATTGAACGCGTATTGCTGCGCGTGCGGCGTGGCTTTATCTTCATCAGGGGGCAACTGCACGTCGTCCTGCGCTTGCGTTTGGGACTTGTCCGGGAGCTTCAGGGTGGGCTTGTCCTGCGCGGCCGCCGCGGCGCAGAAGGCCAGTGTCATCCACCAACGTGACATAATTTAACTACAGTATATTGTCCCAGAATCTCCTCCGGGAAAAGGTCGCGCAGCTCCCTCTGGCGCCCGGAGTGTATCTGTACAAGGACGGGGCCGGCAAGGTCATTTACGTCGGCAAAGCCCGCATTCTCCGAGCGCGAGTACGCAGCTACTTCAGCGACGACAAACTGGCGGATGCGAAAACCGGCGGCCTGATCGCCGAAGCGCGCGACATCGACTACATCCTCGTCGATAACGAAAAAGAAGCCCTCGCGCTCGAAAACAACCTTATTAAACAGTACAAACCGCGCTTCAACGTACTGCTGCGCGACGACAAAACCTACCCTTACGTAAAACTGACCGCTGAAAGATTTCCGCGCGTCTATGTAACGCGCCGTCTGATTAAAGACGGCTCGACTTATTACGGCCCCTACTTCCCCGGTAATCTCGCACATCGGTTGGTGCACTTCATTCACCGCCATTTTCTGGTGCCCTCGTGCAAGGTTGATTTGACCCGCTATCATCCGAAACCGTGCCTGCAGTTCCACATTCATCGCTGCTCCGGGCCCTGCGTGCAAGGCCTGACAACACCGGAGGCATACGCGCAGTCGGTCCGCCAGGTGCGCCTGTTCCTCGAAGGCAAACATGCCGCTCTTGCGGCAGAACTCCGCGAACGCATCGGGCGGGCTTCCGATGATATGCGCTTCGAAGAGGCTGCGGGCTTGCGCGATCTTCTCACCACGGTTGAAGAGATGGACCAGCGGCAGAAGATGGCCGCCGCGTCCGGCGACGATGCCGACATCTTCGGCTTCTACGCCGAGCCGCCGCTGGTTGCGGTGAACCTGTTCCACCTGCGCAACGGCGTGGTTGTCGACCGCCGCGATTTCTTCTGGGAAGACCAGCACGAGTTCAACCCGGCGGAATTTTTCTCCTCGCTGCTGCTGCAGATTTATCTCGACCAGCAATACGTTCCCGCCATCATTCACGTGCCCATCGATTTCGAAGACCAGGAAGTAATGGAGGAACTGCTCTCGGAGAAGAAGAATCGCAAGGTCGAGATTCATACGCCAAAGCGCGGTCAGAAGAAAGCCATGCTGAACCTCGCCCAGACAAATGCGAAGCACAGCTTCGACGGCCGGTTCCGCGTGCTGAAGCCATCGTCGGTCGCGATTCGGACGGCCGTGCAGGAAGCGCTCGGATTACCCGAACCGCCGAAGCGCATCGAGTGTTTCGATATTTCGCACATCCAGGGCACCGATAAAGTCGCGAGCATGGTGGTCTGGGAAGACGGACGTATGAAAAAGGCGGATTACCGCAAGTTCATCATCCGCACTGTCGCAGGCAACGACGATTTCGCCAGCATGGCCGAAGTGATCACCCGCCGCTATTCGCGCCTGATGGCCGAAGGGCAGCCTATGCCGGGGCTGATCCTGGTCGACGGCGGCCTGGGCCAGTTGCATGCGGCGGCGGAAGCCCTGGAAGCGATCGGCGTGATTAACCAGCCGCTGGCGTCAATCGCCAAGCGCGAAGAGATAATTTACGTGCTCGGACAGGAAAACGAACCGGTGGCGCTGGACCGGTTTTCGCCGATTCTGCACCTGGTGCAGACCATTCGCGATGAGGCGCATCGTTTCGCCGTCACTTTCCACCGCACGCGCCGAAACGCCCGCACCCTGACTTCGGAGCTGGACGGAATTCAGGGCATCGGCGAGATCACGGTGCGAAAGCTGTTGAAGGAGTTTGGCAGTTCAGCTCTGGTGCAACAGGCCACGGAAGAGGAACTGGCGAAGAAGGTCGGCCGCGCCGCCGCCCGCAAAATCAGAGCGCATTACAACGGCAGCCAACTCGTCGGCGGATAAACCGCGGTCGTCCGCTCCCTGTTGCCTGTTGCCATTCCACCGAACTTATGGCTTGAGGTAGCGTCCCAGAAACTCATCGGCGGCATGGAACGCTTTGAGCCAGTCTGCCTGCATCAGAAAATCGTGCACCTCATCCGGGAACACCAGCTGTTCGAACGGGACGCCCTGTTTCCGCAATGCCTCGACCAGTTGCACCATCTGGGCAAACGCCACCGTGCGATCGTCGTCGCCCTGAATCAATAACACCGGCGAACGCCACGTCGCAACCGACGCCATCGGCGAAGACTCGAAAGCCAGTTTCTCGATCGCCCTCCGCTTCTCCGCGTTGCGCGCCGGAGCTGTTTTCGTGATCTCGAGATTCCAGTCGTGTACGCCATGCAGATCTACACCTGCGGCGAACATGTCCGAAGCGCGCGCCAAAGCCAGCGCGGTCAAGTAGCCGCCATAAGACCCGCCCCAGACGCCGATGCGCGCCGGATCCACATCCGCGCGCCCGCGCAGATATGTCCCGGCGCCAAGCACGTCGTTGAACTCGCTCGCGCCGGTGGGCCCGTATCCGGGCGCTTCGCGGAACTCCTCACCGTAGCCGATTCCGCTGCGATAGTTGATCGCGAGCACCACATAACCCCGGCTCGCCAGATACTGATTGAACCCATACGTCTGGCTGTAATAGAACATGTAGTGCCAGCCCAGCAACATTTGCCGCTGGGATCCACCGTGGAAGAAAACCACCGCCGGATGCTTGCCGGCGGCATCGTTGGGGGGCAGGAACAATTGTCCGTGAATCCGCAGCCCGTCTTTGCTGCCGATGATGACGGCTTGCGGTTCGACCAGCGAAGCGGCTGGAAATGACGGGGGGATCATGGATGGCGCCAGATCCCGAAGCTGTCCCGCTTTGTCTAGCAGGGCCGGCCGCGCAGGTACTTTTGCGTCCGAATGCAGCAACGCAACGCGGCCGTTATCCAGCGCCGCCGGCGCCCACTCGATGCCGGTGCCCGATGTCAGCCGGATCGGCGCCCCGCCCTCAATCGACACGTGCCACAGGTGCCGCCGCTCGGCGTCGTCCTGATTGGAAGAAAAGACCAGGGACTTCCGGTCCGGCGCAGCCACTACGTCATCGATCTCGAAATCGCCAGACGTCAGCAGCAGGGGCGCGCCGTTCGTCAGGCGCAACGCATACAAGTGAAGCCAGCCGTCACGTTCCCACGGGAACACGAGCCGGTCGCCCGCCATCCAAAGCAGTTGATCGGGCGCCTGCATCTGGCGGAACACACTGCCGAGCCCCTGCTGCGCGCGCCAGACTTCCCTGCCCTTTCCGGTCTCCGCATCGGCGAGGCGAATCGACCACGGCGGGGCGCTTCGTTTCGGGCCAAATTCGAAATCCGTGGGATCGGCTGCCATGCGGATGAACGCAATCTGTTTTCCATCCGGCGCCCATACCGGCGACTGGTCGGTATCCACGCTCGGATCGAGGAACCGCAACGATTTCCCGCGCACATCGTAAATCGCGATGAGGGCGTGATCCGCGCGGTCGCTCACAAACGCAAGGCGAGCACTATCCGGCGACCAGCGCAGATTCTTCGCCGAGCCCCGCGCATGAATCCACTGCGCGGGTTTACCGCCAAACGGCATCGACCAGACCTGCCCGTTTTGAATCCACGCCAACGTCGAACCATCGGGTGAAACGGCCGGCGAATGCCCATCCGCAAGCTTTTCGGCTGATCCGGAAAGAGAAGCGATCCAGACCTCCTGGTGAACGCCCGCGGGATTGCTGCGCGGATTGGGAAATTCGCCGCGCCCGTTCGGGTCGCCGCCGCGGGTGAAGAGGACCGCCGATCCGTCCGGCTTCCAGGCAAGATCGCCGATCTCCTGTCCGTCGTCCACGGTGAACTTCGTCAAAGACGCCGGGGACCAGTCAGGAGCGCGGGCCACGACGACATTGCGCACGCCGGACGCGTTCGAGACCCATGACACGGCGTCGCCCTTGGCCGATGCCAGGAGATTGTCGGGAAAGGGAGCGCTGAGGACTTCATCCACCGTAAACGGCGGCGCAGCCAGCAAGGCCGACGTGAAAAAAAAGACGGTCCATTTCATACAAAACACAAATCGACCCGAATATGTTATATGGTACATTCTGCATTGAAGGCCTTAAACCAGACCGAGGAACAGCTGCTCAAGGGTCGCGCGGAGGCGGTGGGAGAAATCGTCCACAACTGCCTGACCGGACGCTTTACGGTGGTTTCAGGGGATGCTGGAATGGGCGTCACCTCGCTGCTCCGGGCCGGCGTAGCACCTGCACTGGCACGCGAAGGCTTCATCGTTGCCGTCTTCAGCGATTGGCAAGGCCGCTACTTCGCCACCAACTTCAAGGAAGCGATCGCCGCCGCCGTGCGCGAGTCGGCCGACCCGAAATTCGTCGCCGGGAGCGAACCCGTCGACGAAATGCTGAACCGTATCCGCGCGCGCATCGGGAAACCCGTCGCCGTTCTCCTGGACCAATTCGAAGACTACATCCGCTGTCACACCAATACAGTGGATTCCGATTTGTTCGACGCCGAACTGGCGCGCGCCGTTGCCGACCGCAAGGGAATCTTCGTGGCCGGGTTGCAGGAACACGCTCTTCCGGCCTTCGAACGAATGGAGCAGCACATCCCCAACCTCCTGGGGTTTCACGTTGAGATTGGCCCGCTGAGCCGCGAAGCCGCGCGCGACGCGATAATCGCGGAGGCTGACGCCAGCGGCATCACCGTCGAACCGGGTGCCCTGGAAGCTCTGCTCAATGCATCGAGTGTCGTTTGTGAAGGCGGCGCAGCCGATGCCAGGCCGGTCCATCCCTTCTTTCTCAAGATCGCGACAGCAGAGCTTCTCGAAACCGAGTCGAACCAGAAGTCGACCACGCTGCGCGCGTCCACGATCGCCCAGCAAGGGAGTGTGGACCGCATCGTTCTGGAATCTCTCGATCCGATCGTCGGCAAACTCGGCGGAAAACAGAAGGACCTGTTGTTCCGATGGCGCACTATCCTGGTATCGCCGAAGAAACACCGGCTCTCGGTCACGGAAAAAGGTCTCACCGATTCCGCGGGCGGCCTGAAGGGCCTGGTTCCGGCGTTGCTGACCCAACTCATGGAACTCGGTATTCTGCGCTCGGTCGAAACACCGGAGGCTCTGCGCTATGAGATTTCCCGCGAATGCTTCGTCCCCGTCCTGAACGACTGGTGGGAGCGGCGCGACACCGCCGTCGCCGCCCGCCGGCGCGCTGTTTTCCGAATTACTTCGATTTCAGTGGCGGTGTCGCTGATTGTGCTGATTTACCTGGCCTGGATATTCTTCGGGCAGAAGTAGCGCCGTTGCCGCTACATTTTGTATCGGCCGAAATCCTCGTCGCCCAGATTCTCCAGCATACGCCTGAGTTCCTGGCTGGTGCTCCCTTTTTCGGAAGCTGCGTTCGAGAGTCTGGAAGACTTGAGCACCGAATCTTCCACGAAGATAGGGCAATCGAGACGCAGCGCCAGCGCCAGTGCGTCGCTCGGCCGCGAATCCACCGAGATCAATTCGCCGTTGCGCTGCACCCAGATCACCGCGAAAAACGTATCGTCCTTCAGTTCGTTCACGACCACTTTCTGAATCCCCGCATCGAGACCCACCAGCAGCGTTTTGATGAGGTCGTGCGTCATCGGCCGCGGCGTGGATACCTTCTCGATCTCGAGTGCGATCGCATTGGCCTCGTAGATCCCCACCCAGATCGGCAGCACATTCGTGCTCCCGACGTCCTTGAGAATGACGATCGGCATGTTCGTAACGGGGTCCATCATCAGGCCTCGGATCTTCATCTCGACTTCCATGTGTTTATTACATCACGGTCTGGCCAGCGAGCGAGTTCGGACCGCCGCGAGTGACGCGTACGCGCACGTATTTGCCCACCAGGTCATCGGGCGCTTCCGGCCCATCGTGCGTGAAACTCAGAGTGCGGTTGCGCGTGGTGCGCCCGGACCAGAGCCCCAGGGCTTCGTTCCGGCCCTCTACATTCACTTCCTCGACACACCCGACGAGCGCGGCATTGTTGCGGATCTGAATGGCGCGCTGCCTCTCCTGCACGAGTGTGATCCGCCGGGTCTTTTCCTCTTCCGGGAGGTGATCGCGCATGCCGAGCGCCGCGGTGTTCGGACGCTGGGAATACTTGAAGCTGAAGATGGAATCGTACTGAACTTCGTCGAGGAGATCGAGGGTGTCTTCGAAATCCTTCTCTGTCTCGCCGGGGAAGCCGACGATGATGTCAGAAGTAATCGCGATCGGCCGCCGTGCGCTCTTCATCCATGAGATTCGCTCCATGTACTGGTCGCGCGTGTAGAGCCGCTGCATATCCGCCAGCACCTTCGTCGATCCCGACTGCACCGGCAGATGCACATGGTTGCAGAGGTTCGGATTCGCCTCGATGGCGTCGATTATGGACTTGACGAAGTCGCGGGGATGCGAGGTGGTGAAGCGCACGCGCCGGATGCCTGCGACGTTGCCGACGCGATCCAGCAGCGTGGCGAAATCCCATCCGGCGGGCGAGGGATCGCGGTAGCTGTTGACGTTCTGCCCGAGCAATTGCACTTCGGTATAGCCGGAATCGGCGAGGCGCTTCGCCTCATCCATGACGCTCGCGCTGGTGCGACTGCGCTCGGGGCCGCGCGTAAACGGCACCACGCAGTAAGCGCAGCTCTTGTCGCAGCCCTCGATGATCGTGATGTAGGCGCGATGCGGATTATCGCGGCGCGTGAACGGCGTATCGAACGCTTCTTCGGTATCGAGGCTGAGCCCGGTGACGCGCTTGTTGCCGGCTTCGAGTTGCACCAGCATCTCGGGCAGTTTCGTGTAACTGGCCGAGCCGGCGACGAGGCTCACGTGCGGGGCGCGGTCGAAGATTTTCTCGCCTTCCTGCTGCGCCACGCAGCCGATTACCGCGAAAACCTTGCCCTTGCCCGCTTCGCGCTTGAAATGCTGCAGGCGGTGGAAGACCTTCTGTTCGGCCTTGTCGCGGATGCTGCAGGTGTTGTAGAAAACGTACTGCGCCGCTTCGACGGTCTCGACCTGGGTGTAGCCCTGCCGCAGCAGCGTGCCGACGACCTTTTCGGAATCGTGGGCATTCATCTGGCAGCCGAAAGTCTCGATGTAGAAGGTTTTTTCCACGGATATTCAATTGTAGCGGCGGCGCATGCGGTTGACCATTGCCACGCCGTGTTGCCCTGGGGAGTGCCGGGAAACCCGGAACCGGAGCAGGTGGTCCGAACGGTCACCGTCTAAGCTGGTGATGGAAATCTTTCCGGATGATCGGGGTTTTCGACAGTGGCTTTGGCGGACTGACGGTGCATCGCGCATTGATCGAGGCATTGCCCGAGCGCGATTTCGTCTACCTTGGGGATAATCGAAATGCGCCATATGGAGCACGTTCCCCCATCGATGTGCTGAACCTGACCTGCGCAGCTCTGGAAAGGTTGTTTGCAGAGGGCTGCACGCTGGTTGTCGTCGCCTGCAACACCGCTTCTACAGTGGCGTTGCGCTGGATCCAACAGCAATGGTTGCCCGTGCGTCGGCGCGATGATGGAACCGCACGGAATGTGATCGGCATTGTCGTACCCACAATCGAGGCAGCGACCGGCATCGGTTGGGACGAACACGGTACTGCGCTGCGACAAACACAACAGTCCAGCACAATGGCGGTTTTTGCCACCCGCCGAACGGTGGAGACCGAGTGCTATCCCATCGAGATCCGTAAACGCCGGACCGATGTCACGGTCGTGCAGCAAGCCTGTCCCGAACTTGCCGGCTCTATCGAGCGGGGACGGCCCCGCCGGCAACTACGCGCACTCGTCGACCAATACGTGGGAGAACTGTTGACCAAAGTCGGTACGGCACCCGATTGCGTCATTCTTGGGTGCACCCATTACCCATTGGTCGCGGATCTCTTCGCGTCCGCGCTACCGTGCGGCGTGCGTATGATCCACCAACCGGAAGCCAGTGCTCGCGCTCTGAAAGCCTACCTTGATCGACATCCCGAATATGCAGGTTCACAGACCGGGACGCGCACGTTTCTCTCGACGGGGTTTTCCGCGGACGCTCTCCCGCTGATCGAGAGATTCTGGGGAAGCAAAGTTCCTTTCCTGCAGGTGTAGACGCGTATTTCGCCGCTCAGTATTGGTCAGCTGATGCCGGCAATCTCAAATCCCGGCCGCTGAGCCGAAGCGGGAACGCGCGGCAGCAGCCGGACAGCATGGTGTCAGTTCTGTCCGATTCCGGATGGAATTTCTCTCGACGTGATCTGGTACTTGAAGTTTTCGGGATCGAGGCTGTCGATCCGGCCGCCACTCGCTTCGGCCTGCGGGTACATCAGGAAACCTGCGGGCGCGCCAGTCGACCCGGGTAGCGCGACATCATGCGCGAAGTTGTACCCCATCCAATTCATCTCCCATGAACCGAACAGCCGCGCCCGCGCCCTGCTAACCAACTTGTCGTCCAGTGGCCGGTTCCCCGGCGGTTCTTCGAGCGCCACTTTTCGCACATCCGCGGGATCGACCGGAACCCAACCGTAACCGCCGATGTACACTTCCGCGCGGCAATGCTGCGCTTTGGTAATGTTCTCCGACGATGTGCCGAGACTTCTGAAGCCCTGGTTCGATTTGGCGATGCGGATGCCATACACGTCCCGCGCCGGAAGACCCGCGGCGCGTGCCAAACCAACGTAAAGGGCGTTGATATCAGCGCATTTTCCACCCAGATCCCTCGACTCCAGCATGAAACGGATATCGCCGATGCCACAGCCGCGCGTCTTCGGATTCCGGAAAGAATTATCCACAACCCAGTCGTAGATGGCGCGAGCCTTGTCGAGATCGGTCCCGGCACCACCGGTGATCGCCATTGCCGTGTCCTTCACGATGCCGTCAGTCGGCAGCAGCCTGGTCGGCCGAAGAAAATGTTCCAATTCCGTGCGGTTCAATTTGATCGGATGGCGCGGCGTCAGGAGGTCGACCGCATAGTCCTTTGTGGCCACTTTGCTGGTGAGCGTGAGGAGCGGGCTGGCGCCGGCCGGAAATTCTGCGACTACAACTCCGAGGGCGTCGGGCTCGGTGTGGGCGATCCGCGCCTTTCCGTTTTCGGCAACGAATATATTGGAGATCGTCCTCTGAAATGGCGTCTCGGCGATGAGTGCGGCCGGCAGCCACACGCGCGTCACTGTGGAAGACTTCGGCATTTCGACGCGCGTTGTCACTTCGAAGGTGCGCCAGGTCCCGTTTGGCTCATCTTCCGCAAACAGGCGCTCCGCCTTCAAAAACGCGGCGCCGCCAGATAAGGCGCCTCCAGACAGCAGAAAATCTCGCCGGTTCATAAGGGCACTTTCAACCTGCTTCGGCAACATCCAGGACGTTCGCCGGATAAGCTACGCCAGATCGGCAATCCTATCCAACTGACGGTCAAATGATATCAGCGAGGCACTCACGCCTCCATAGTCTGAGTGACAGTCTGAGTGTGGGCTGAGTGTGGTCCGCCCCGTCTCCGCGATGCCGGCATGGCCCTCCGCCCTGGGGGCGGTCGGTGTGCCAGCAGAGCCGGACTGCCACGTCGGGGGCAACAGATAAAGATCCAGGAAAATCGCCGGTGGCACTTGACGTCGGTGGATAGACTATTTATCCTATCGTTTTAGTATATTTTTGGAGACCCAATTGATAAACAGACGCAAGCTATTGATAAATCATGCAATTGAACGACTCATCCGGGGATGGTTTGCGTGCGTTTGTCTGGCTTCTCCACTGGCGATGGCACAATCCGCCGGCACCGGAGGCATTGCGGGTCAGGTCACCGACCCCCAGAAAGCCTCTGTAAAAGCAGACTGCGGTCCAGCTCACCGACGCCGCGACAAAGATCGTTCGGACCACCCCGACCAACGCAGACGGCCGCTACATCTTCGCCAATATTCCACCGGGGCTCTACGATCTTGCCGTCTCCAGCCCGGGTTTCACGACGGCGAAAATCGACCACCAGACGGTCGAAGTAGGTTCGGACCTCACGCTGAACGTGACACTCGAGGTCGGCGCCACTGCCACAGCTATAGAAGTAGCCGCGTCCCAGGGAGCGGAACTGCAAACCACCAATTCCACTGTCGGGACCACGTTGAGCGGGGATTCCCTTCTGTTGCTGCCAAACCTGGGACGCGACGCCAACGCTTTTGCGGTTCTTCAGGTCGGGGTGACGCCTTCCGGCCAGGTCGCGGGAACTCAGTCGGACCAGAGCGCCTTCCAGCTCGATGGCGGCAATAACAGCGACAACATGGCCGGCACGAATAACAGCTACACTTACAACCCCAGCAATGCGCCATCAGGGGTAGTGCCGACGCCAGTGGAAAGCATTGAAGAGTTCAAAGTGGGGATCTCGAACCAGACGGCCGACTTCAATGGCGCGGCGGGCAGTCAGGTCCAAATGGTGACCAGGCGCGGCACCGACCAGTTCCACGGCGCGTTGTACGACTACTACTACGCCGCCAACATAGGAGCCGCGAATACCTGGAAGAACGATCACACGCCATCGGACGGGCTCCCTTACACGCCGCTGCCGGACACGCATCAGAACCGCTTCGGCGGCGCCATCGGCGGCCCCGCCGCGCCCAAATTCTGGGGTGGCAAAACGTATTTCTTCAGCAATTACGAAGGCTTCCGTTACCCGGATCAGACGACTTACGAGACTGACGTGCCCTCGGCGCTGATGCGCGCCGGAGTGATCCAGGTACCGAACGCCGCCGGCGTGTACCAGGCTTACAACCTGAATCCGTATCCCGTTACGGTCAAGGGCACGACTTATCAACCTGCAACCTGCTCCACCGGCGCTCTCTGCGACCCGCTGGGCCTCGGGTTGAACCCGATCGTCAACCAGATCTGGTCGAAATACATGCCGCTGCCGAACGATCCGTCGTTTGGCGATCAGTACAACACGCAGGGTTACATTTCCACGATCAAACTGCCACAGACCTCCAACTTCGTGGTGGGCCGCATCGATCACGATTTCGGCGATCGAAACCGGTTCATGATCAGCGACCGCTACTACAACTACAACCAGCTCACTTCCAATCAGGTGGATATCGGAGGCGCATTGCCGGGCGACACTTTCGGACAGGCAACCGCAAGCGCGCCGCGGCCGCAGAAGGCGCAGTATCTGGTAGCGGGTCTGACCTCGATCATCACCACGAACCTGACCAACGATTTTCGCTTCAGCACGCTGCGCAATTACTGGGACTGGTCGGACTCGGGTGGAGTTCCGCAACTTGCCGGTTTGGGGGGCGCCGTCGAGATCGGCGGCGAGACCGCCAACGCGCTGATCCCGTACAACGTCAACTCCGGTTCGACGCGGCAGCGGGCGTGGGACGGGAAGGATCAAACCTATCGTGACGATCTGAATCAGGTCTGGGGAAATCATCTCTTCCGGTATGGCGCCTCTTTCACCCGGGACGGCGATTTCTACACGCGCAACGACAACGGCATCGCTACCGATGCCGATCTGACCTACCAGATCGGCCAGGGTTCCGGAATCAATATGACCGGCCCGTACCTGCCCGCCGGCTTGCCTGCCGCCCAGATCACCAATTACACCAACCTCTATGCCGAAGTGCTGGGAATCGTGTCGCAGTCGCAGGTCATGTACACCCGAAGCGGAACAGCGCTCAACCTGAATCCCACGGGCGAGCCGATTGAAATCCATGCCGTGGTGCCCGACTACAACGAATACTTCACCGACAGCTGGCATCTGCGGCCGAATTTCACGCTGACCTACGGGCTCGGATACGACATCCAGATGCCCCCGACCGAAGCGCAAGCCGTCATGCTGGTTAACACTACCGCTCAACCGATCGGCCTTTCGACATATCTGCAGGAGACCGAGTCGGCGGCGCTGGCAGGTCATCCCATGGTCCCCGAGGTCGGCTTCGCTACCCCGGCGAATGCCGCCGGAGGCAGGACAATGCCGTTCAATCCCTTCTATGGCCAGTTCAGCCCGCGGGTTTCGGCCGCCTGGAGCCCCGGCGCCCACGATGGACTCCTGGGTAAGGTTCTCGGTAATGGGCAGACGGTTCTCCGCGGCGGTTATGCGCGCATTTACGGCAGGCTGAACGGCGGACGAATCGTGGGAAGCCCGGCTCTGGGCGCAGGGCTGGAACAGGTGGACCAGTGCATCGGCGTCAGCGCGAGCGGCGGCTGCCTCGGCGCGGACGGCGTAACTCCCGCAACGGCGTTTCGCATCGGGACCAACGGTCTGGTCGCGCCTCTTGTGCCGGTGACCCCGACGCTGTCGCAACCGTACTTTCCCGGTGTCGGCGGCAATGCGATCGCCGGCGACGGCGCGGGCGTCGATGTCAATTTCCGGCCGGATCGTTCGGATGAATTCAACTTCACCATTCAGCGCGCCATTTCGCAGAACTTCGTGCTCGAAGCCGGCTATATCGGGCGCATTATCCGAAACGAATACGATCTGATCAATATCAACGCCGTACCGACCATGACCACTCTCAATGGTCAAAGCTTCGCGAACGCGTTCGCCGACCTCTACGAGGAAGTCAGCCAGGGCCAGACTATTCAGGCGCAACCGTTTTTTGAGGCTGCCCTGGGCGGCGACACCTCGGCGTATTGCAAGGCCTACTCGAGTTGCACGGCCGCAGTCGCCGCGCAGCAGAAGACCAACATCACCTCGACCCTGGTCTATAACCTATGGTCGGCGCTGAATTCGTCGTCCAGCTGGACGCTGGGACGCACGCTGCTGTCTTCGCCCGCGCTGGGCGGCGCAGTCGGGCCGCAGCTGAACTCCTACGAACTCGCCGCCAGCCTCGGCTACGGCAATTACAACGCGGCCTTCCTGACGCTTACGACGAAGAGCTGGCATGGGCTGACGGGCCGCTCCAATTTCACCTGGAGCCGCGCCATGGGTACGGGCGATTCCGCGCAAAGCAGCAGTTCGCAAACCGTGGTGGATCCCTGGAATCTGCAGGAGTCTTACGGACCGCAGCCATTCGATATTCGCTTCGTCTACAACCTGGCGCTGCTTTATCACGTTCCGGGCTACCGCTCGCAATCGGGCCTCGTCGGCCGCCTGCTGGGCGGATGGTCGGTTGCGCCGATCTTCACGGCCCAGAGCGGAGCGCCCCTCGAAGTGAGCCAGGGTACTGGCACCAACCAGAACGCCCAGGCATTCGGCGAAGAGTATGGCAACAGCAACTCCGCTTACGAGAATGCTGTGCTGCTCACAGCCTACACGGGCGGCAATTCCCTGCATCAGGGTGTGGTGGCGACGGGCGGCATCGGAACCACCGGGAATCTTTCCGCGGGCGGCTCGGGACTGAATATGTTCGCCAATCCTGCGGCTGTCTATTCGGAGTTCGGGCGGCTGGTTCTGGGTCTCAATACGGATGCGGGTGGAGCGGGCGTACTCCGCGGCTTTCCCACGTGGAACCTGGATACGACCATTTCAAAGGAGATCCGCGGAACGGAACGCGTCAGTGCAACCCTGATTTTCCAGTTCACGAATATTCTGAATCACTTCCAGGCTTCCAATCCGACCTTGAACATAGACAGTCCACAGACGTTTGGCGTAGTCAATGGGCAGGCCAATACGCCGCGGCAACTGGAGTTCGGTCTCCGCATTCATTTCTAAAGCCATGCGGATCCTTCTGGGTGTCATCGGTTTCGCCGGCGCGTTGTGGGCACAGAGTCCGCAACGCGACGTCATCAATCAATACTGCGGCGGATGCCATAACGAAAGGGTCAGATCCGGCGGGCTCGCTTTGACGGCTCTCGACGTGACGCATCCCGAGCACGATGCCGCCGAATGGGAAAAAGCGATCGTCAAACTGCGCGCCGGGATGATGCCGCCGGCTGGCGCCAAACGGGACAAAGCCGCGCTCGACGGCCTGGCCGCGTGGCTGGAAAACAGTCTCGACAAGGCCGCGCTCGTCAATCCCAATCCCGGCAGGCCCTCGTTACATCGCCTGAACCGGACGGAGTACGCCAATTCCGTGCGGGACCTGCTGGATCTCGAAATCGATCCGGCGAACTGGCTTCCGGCGGACGATTCGAGCCATGGCTTCGACAATATGGCGGAAGTGCTGAATGTTTCGCCCACGCTCATGGACGGGTATGTGCGCGCGGCCGGGAATATCAGCCGATTGGCGGTCGGCGATCCCACCATGAGCCCGCAGGTGGAAACGTATCACCTGGCTTCGGCGCTTTCGCAGACGCATCATGTCGAAGGCACGCCGCTGGGTACGCGCGGCGGCATCGTGTTCACCCACAACTTCCCGGCGGACGGCGAATACAGCTTTCGCATGACGCTCTACTTCACTACCAACACGCTTCTGTTCGGCACGTATGCGAAAGACGAACAGCTGGAAGTCGCGGTCAATGGAGAGAAGGTGGCGCTGCTCGCGGTCAATCCGCATATGAAAGTGGACGACGATCTGCGCACGCCGCCGATCCGCATCAAGGCGGGGCCGCAGGTCATATCGGCATCGTTCATTCAGCGGAGCGCGGGCCCTGTCGACGATTTCGTGATGCCCTTCGAGCAAAGCATGGAGGACCTCTTCGTGGGCCGCACCCAGGGGCTGACCGCGCTGCCCCATCTGCGGAACATCGGCGTCAGCGGACCTTACAACGTGACCGGCGTCAGCGACACGCCGAGCCGGCGGAGGATCTTCATCTGCCGTCCCGCGAACGAACACGATGAGATCGCTTGCGCCAGGCGGATTCTGAGCAATCTGGCAAGGCGGGCGTATCGAAGGCCGATCAGCGACGCGGATCGGGAAGACCTGCTCAGCGCTTACCAGGCGGGACGCAGGAACGGCGATTTCGATTCGGGCATTCGCGCGGGCCTGGAGCTGATTCTGGCGAACCCGCAATTCGTTTTTCGCTTCGAGCAAACACCGCCGCACGTTGCGCCCGGAACGAACTATCGCGTGAGCGATCCGGAACTGGCTGCGCGGCTCTCTTATTTCCTCTGGAGCAGCGCCCCCGACGATCGTCTTCTGAATCTCGCAGAACAAGGCCATTTGCACGAACCGAAGACGCTCGAAACCGAGGTGCGCCGGATGCTCGCCGACGATCGTTCCGAAGCGCTCGTCGAAAACTTCGCCGGCCAGTGGCTTTATCTGCGGAATCTGAAAAGCGCGCAGCCCGATGTCTTTACTTATCCGAATTTCGATGAGAATCTGCTCGATTCGATGCGGCATGAAACCGAATTGTTCTTTGGCAGCATCATGCGGGAAGACCGGAATGTGACCGATCTTCTGAACGCGAACTACACATTCGTCGACGAACGTCTCGCTCGTCACTACGGAATCCCGAACGTCGAGGGCAATCGCTTTCGCCGCGTGACGCTGACGGATGCAAACCGTTTCGGTCTCCTCGGCCAGGGCAGCATTCTTACAGTCACCTCCGTCGCCACGCGCACATCGCCGGTGGCACGCGGAAAGTGGGTGCTCGAAAATCTCCTGGGCGCGCCGCCGCCAAATCCTCCGCCGAACGTTCCGCCGCTGCCGGAGAGCGCCGGGGACACGAAAGAAGTCTCCGTGCGGGTGCGCATGGAAGCGCACAGGAAAAATCCGACGTGCGCCGCGTGCCACAAAATGATGGACCCGATCGGCTTCGCCCTGGATAACTTCGACGGCGTCGGGGCATGGCGGACCCGCGACGGTTTGAATGCCATCGACGCCACGGGACAGATGGTGGACGGCACACCTCTTAACGGGCCGATCAGTTTGCGCGTGGCTTTGCTGACGCACAGGGATGCGTTCATCCGGACGTTCACGGAGAAGCTGTTGACTTATGGGCTGGGCAGAGGCGTCGAATACTACGACCTGCCCGCGGTACGCGCCATCGATCGTGACGCGGCGCGGGAAGGCGACCACTTCTCCGCTTTCATCCTGGGAATCGTGAAAAGCGTTCCGTTCCAGATGAGACGCGCGGAGCCAACACCACGCGCCTCGACGGATTAAGGGAGATCATGTTCATCACCAGGAAACATTTATCGCGACGCACGCTCCTGCGGGGCGCCGGGGTCGCAATCGGCCTGCCGTTCCTCGATTCCATGGTTCCGGCACAGACCCCTATGCGAAAGACGGCGGCTGCCGGGCGCACTCGGTTCGCCGCGATCGAAATCGTGCACGGCGCGGCGGGCAGCACGATCGACGGCACAACGAAGCATTACTGGTCGCCTGAGAAGACCGGCTCGGATTTCGACATCCCACCGACGCTGCAATCGCTCGCGCCGCATCGGGATTACCTGACGATCGTCAGCGGAACGGATCTGCGCAACGCCGCCGCCCTCTCGCCGCGCGAGGAAGGCGCCGACCACACGCGTTCTTCGGCGGTGTTTCTGACGGCCGCGCATCCGAAGATGACCGAGGGTTCAGACATTTATCTCGGCGCTTCGATCGACCAGATCTACGCGCAAAAAGCCGGGCGCGAGACGCCGCTGCCCTCGATTCAGCTTTGCATCGAGGATGTCGGGTCTTTATCGGGCGCTTGCGGTTATGGATATAGCTGCGTTTACGCCAACACGATCAGCTGGGCCTCCCCAACCGAGCCGCTGCCGATGGAGATCGATCCGCGCGTGGCCTTCGAGAGGTTGTTCGGCGACGGCG
Source organism: Terriglobia bacterium (assembly GCA_963788485.1). Taxonomy (GTDB): domain Bacteria; phylum Acidobacteriota; class Terriglobia; order Bryobacterales; family Bryobacteraceae; genus BOG-234. The sequence goes on along the minus strand of CAWBIS010000176.1, from coordinate 3,082 downwards.
CGACGCCGGAGGAACGGCTGGCGCGAAGACATGTCGACGGCAGCGTTCTGGACATCATCCGGCACGAGGTCTCGCGCATTTCGAAGAATCTCGATTCGGCCGACCGCGGCCGGTTGAGCGATTACCTCGACGACGTGCGGGAAATCGAAGCCCGTATTCAGAAGGTAGAGAGATACAACTCGACCAATACCGGGCGGGCCTTGCCCGAGGCGCCCGTGGGCGTGCCGGACTCGTTCGAGGAACACGTCAAGCTGATGTTCGATCTTCAGGTGTTGGCGTTCATGACGGACACCACGCGCGTATCGGCGTTCAAGCTGAGCCGGGACGTGAGTTCGCGGGTTTATCCGGAGAGCGGCGTGAAATCGCCATTCCACGGCTTATCGCATCACGGGGAGAACCCGAAGACGATCGCGGAATTCGCCAGATTGAATCAGTACCACGTGAGCAAGGCGGCTTATTTCATCGACAGGCTCAGGAACACGCCCGATGGCGACGGCAATCTGCTCGACCACTCGCTGGTGCTCTATGGCAGCCCGATGGGCGATTCGCATGTCCACAACCACAAAAATCTTCCGCTGTTTCTGGCGGGAAAAGCCAATGGGCAACTGCGTGGCAATCTCCACTACCGCGCGGCGGAGGGAACGCCGATGGCGAATGTGTTGTTGACGATTCTCCACAAGCTGGGCGTCGATGACGTGAACAGCATCGGGGACAGCAAGGGAGAGGTGGCCATCTGATGCGGACGAAATGGCTGATCGCCGGGATCTGCGTCGCGCGTCTGGCCTTCGGGCAAACCTTCGGCGACGGAATGACACCGCTGCATCGCGCTGTCGAGGATGGCGATGCCGGAACGGTGAAACGGCTGCTGGCGGCCGGCGCCGATCCGCGCGCGGCGACGACATTGGGCCATGTCACGCCGCTCGCGGTAGCGGCAACCAGCGGCGACGCCGCAATCGTGAAGTTGTTGCTGGACGCCGGCGCGGACGCGAGTGAGACAACCGCCGAGGGAACTACGGCGTTGATGCTGGCCGCGGCCTCGGGAAGTACGGACACCGTGAAACTTCTGCTGGACCACGGCGCGGCGGTAAACGCGAAGGAACCGGCGAAGGGCGAAACGGCTTTGATGTTCGCTGCAGGCAGGAACCGCGCGGGTGCGATCCGGCTGCTGCTTTCGCGCGGCGCCGATGCCGCTGCCACCACCACCGTGGTCAAGCTCGGCAGGCCGGCATTCGACGAGGATGGGAATCCCATCGCGCAGGGAGGCGGGCGCGGCGGACGAGGGGGACGCGGCGCCGGCGGTCAGGCCCGCGGCGCCACCGCAACCGTGACTGGCGGGTTGACGGCGCTGCTGATCGCCGCGCGGAACGGTTACGCCGAAGCGGTACAGGCCCTTGTTGAGTCGCGAGTCGACGTCAACGGCGCCAGCGCGGGCGACAAGAGCACGCCCATCGTGATCGCCATTGCCAACGGCCATTTCGACGTCGCCAAATATCTTCTGGATCACGGCGCGAATCCCAATCTTGCGACCATCGACGGGCTGGCCGCGCTGTATGCGACCGAGGACGTGGAATACGCGGAAGTCGGATGGTCGCCGAATCCCATCACGTCGGAAGAGAAGATCTCTTATCTCGATCTGCTGAAGACGCTGCTCGATCACGGCGCGGATCCCAACGCGAAGCTGGAGAAGATGCTGTGGTTCCGGCCGACTTCGCATAACCAGGAGTGGGTCGACAAGAAAGGCGCGACGCCCTTCTGGCGCGCGGCCATGGCGACGGATGTGGCTGCCATGAAGATTCTGCGCACCGGCGGCGCCGATCCCTCCATCGCGTCCGCCGAAGGAGTGACGCCGCTGATGGTCGCGGCGGGCCTCGGATGGGGCGCGAACGCCTCGCGCACGGTTCCCAACGGATGGCTTCCCGCCGTCGAGTACCTGGTCACCGAAGCCGGCGCGGACGTGAACGCACAGGATGTCTACAACTACACGGCCCTGCATGGCGCGGCGTATCGCGGAGACAACGAAGTCGTGAAGTACCTGGTGGCGCATGGCGCGAAGCTCGATGTTCGCAGCAAGAAGGGCCAGACCGTCACCGACATGGCGAACGGCCCAATGGTGAATGCGCATCTTCCGATCGAACATCCGGATACCATCGCATTGCTCGAAAGCCTGGGCGCGCCGCCGCCTGAGGTCGCTGCGGCGGCCGCGCCAAGAGAGGGGCGCGGGGCGCCGGCGGCAGACAAGAACAGCGCGCCTCGATAAAAACTCACATCGCAAAGAGAACACCTATGAATCAGCTCAAATCGATCCTCGCCTCAGCGTTGCTGCTGGCTCCTGTGCTGGCGGCGCAGACGAAGCCCGCGCTCGTCGACTTCGAACTCATGACGTGGCCCGAGGTGAAACAGGCGCTGGCCGACGGCAAGACGACGGCGCTCATCATGAACGGCGGCACCGAACAGCGCGGTCCGCAGGGCGTGAATGGAGCACATACGCTGATCGTGCGAAAGCTTGGCGTCGAGATCGCCGGGAAACTCGGCAACGCGATTGTGGCGCCGGTGATTCCTTATTCCATCAATCGGGCGAACCCGGCGCTGCCGGGCACCATCGGCATCTCCAGCGAAGTGTTCGCGCGCCTCAATGAAGAGGTAGCCGAGCAGATGATCACAAACGGCTTTAAAAATATTGTGCTGCTGGGAGATCACGGCGGCGGCCAGAAGGAACTGTCCGAGGTCGCGACGAAGCTAAGCGCCAAGTACGCGGATAAAGGCATCCGCGTGGTTCACTGCAACGAGTTTTACGACAAAGTGGGCAAGGATTTCGACAAGTGGCTCGCCGACAACGGCTATCCTGCAGGCGCGCATGCCTCGGTGAAAGATACTTCGGAGTTGTTGTACCTGGGTGGCGACGAGGGGTGGGTGCGCAAGGAATTGATTGCAACAGCTGTCGGCGATCCCGTGCGCGGGCGCGGCGAAGCGCGCGACCCGAATGTCAAGCGCATGAATAACGGGATTGAAGGCGATGCCCGGCGGTCGAGCGCGGAGATCGGCAAGCGTATCAAGCCGCTCGACATGACTCGGCGACTTGTCC
>CAWBIS010000175.1:0-6826 GCA_963788485.1 Terriglobia bacterium | reverse complement strand
CAACTCGCCCCCGGCCGGGATGCCACGGTCGATTTCACTCTGATGCAGGTCCCGGCCGTTCACGTCCGCGGCGTTGTTTCCGGTCTGCCGGACGGGGCAGGTGCCGGTGTCACCCTCACGCGCCCGGGAAGCAATCTCAATTTTTCCGCCGACCGGGCCGGAATTGCTCGCCCCGATGGCGTGTTCGACATCGCGAGCGTGGCTCCCGGGACATACATTCTGCGATCGGGCATCACGCGCGAGGGAAGGCATCTGACGGGCTATTTGCCGATCACGGTGGGGCCCGACGGCGCCGACGGTATCGCATTGCGGCTCGAACCGGACATCACGTTGACCGGTGCGATAACCGTGGCGGACCCGGCGACCCCCGTGCCCGCAAAACAGGCGGTGCGGCTGATGTTGCGCTCGCCGGCGCCATTGATTCTTTCGCGGACCGTGGAGAGCAAAGACAACCTCACGTTGAAACTTGACGATGTTGCGCCCGGCGAGTACCGCCTGATTCCGCTGTTCGTCCCGGCGCCGTTTTATATCAAGAGCGCCGCTATGGGCGGCCAGGACATGCTGAACGGCGAGTTCACAGTATCGCAGGGCGCAGGTCCAATCCGGATCGTGCTCGCCGATGACGGCGGCTCGATAGAAGGCGATGTTGTCAATGCCGACGGGCAACCGGCCTCAGGGGGCGTGATGGCGATTCGAAATGGGAGGGCTGTCATGATGTCGTCCACCGGCCGTTTCAAATTGCAGAATCTCGCGCCGGGAGATTACAAAGTCTATGCGTGGGACGACCCGTTCCAGGTGCCGTACGCCGACGACGATTGGATGAAGCGCTATGCAGGCAGTGGGACCGACGTGACAGTTGCGTCCGGTCAGAGTGTGCAGGTCAAGCTCACACTGCAGACTGTGCCCCGGTAACAGGCATTACACTCAAAGCATGCGGGCCGTCTGCCTTCTGTTCGCCGCCACATCGCTTTTCGCCGCCGGCGAGCCCGCTCTGGCGCCTCTCGAACATCAGATCGAATATGTGGCGCATGCGACGGATGGAATCGTCGGCGTGGCAGCGGTGCACATCGAGACGGGCCGGTCCGTGTCCCTGCGCGGCGCCGAGAGCTTCCCCATGGCAAGCACGTTCAAGTTGCCGGTCGCGGTCCAGATCCTCTCCCTGGTCGACGAAGGCAAACTCACGCTCGACAAAATGGTGTCGCTCGGGCCATCCGATCTGCACCCTGGCAGCGGCACTCTGACGGACCTTTTCATTCATCCCGGCCTTTCGATTTCGATCGCCAATCTGCTGGAACTGGCGCTGGTGATCAGCGATAACAGCGCGGCCGATCTGCTGCTGCGCGAGGCTGGAGGCCCCGCCGCGGTTACCGCGCGCATGCAGACGATCGGACTGCCGGGCATTCGCGTGGACCGCTCCACGGCCTTGCTGATTTCCGACTGGCAGGGAGCGAAGAACCTGCCGCCCGAGTCGCAGTGGAATCGCGGGCTGTGGGACAAACTTTACGATGCCGTGCCGCAGAACGAGCACATGCGCGCGCGACGCTCCGAAATGGCCGACCCGCGCGATACCGCAACGCCGGACGATATGACCAGCCTTCTCGTGCGTCTGTGGAAACGGGAGATCCTGACTCCGCCGAGCGCGCGCGTCCTGCTGGACATCATGGAGCGCTGCGAGACGGGCAAATCCCGCATCAAAGGCCTGCTGCCGCAGGGAACCAACGTCGCGCACAAGACCGGCTCGCTCGGGGGCGTAGCCAATGATGCCGGGTTCATCACGCTGCCTGGCAACGCGGGACACATCGCTCTTTCGATCTTCACTAAAGCTTCAAACAAGCCCGAAGAGGCATCCGAGAAAGCCATCGCCGAGATTTCGCGTACGATCTACGATTATTTTGTTCTGGAACCCGGGCCGGCCCGCTGATGGCCGACCGCTGGGACAGCGCCCTTTACGACGACCGCCATTCCTTCGTATGGAAGAAAGTCGGCGATCTGATCGATCTGCTCGACCCCCGGCCCGGCGAGCGCATTCTGGATCTGGGCTGCGGGACCGGACACCTGACGGCGCAGATCGCCACGCGCGGAGCGGAGGTCGTGGGACTCGATGGATCGGTCTCGATGGTGGCGCAGGCGCGGCAGAACTATCCGAAGCTCCGGTTTGTTCTGAACGATGCGCGCAGCTTTCAATTTGACCAGCCCTTCGATGGCGTGTTTTCTAACGCCGCGCTGCACTGGATTCCCGACCCGGAATCGGTGATCGCCAGTGTTGCCGGCGCGCTGAAGCCAGGCGGCCGATTTGTCCTTGAAATGGGCGCGAAGGGGAACATCGCGAGCATCGTCGCGGCGCTCACTTCCGTACTGGAGGAAGCCGGGTATCCGGCGCGCAATCCCTGGTATTTTCCCAGCGCGGGCGAATACGCACTATTGCTGGAGCGGCACGGATTCGAAGTGCAATCGCTGTGGACGATGGAGCGATGGAACAAGCTCGAGCATCCCGAAAAGGGCTTGCGCGAATGGCTGGATATGTTCGCCGGCGTCTGGTTCGAAGGCATACCGGCGAAGGCGCGTGAAGGCGTAATCGCCAAAATCGAATCGCGCCTGCGTCCATCTCTGTGGCGCGACGGCGCCTGGTGGGCCGACTACAGACGGCTGCGGATCGTGGCGCACATTTCGGGCGCCGGAAGCGCGATTTTCCGCACCTGATGCTCGTTTTGAGGGTGTGAGCGACCCTTCATATCAAGCTAGAATCGCGATCAGAGGAAGTAATATGAACGCACCAATTGAGAGTGCGCTGCTTTTCCTTCTGTGCGTTTCGGTTCTCCATCCGACGGCGCGGGCGAGCGAAATTGCCACCGCGAACGGAGCGGACGAGATCCTTTCCAGCACGATTTACGACAACGCAAGCCCCAGCAACGTTCCCTCGACCGACCCCGTCAGTTGGTTCAACGCCGCGCCATCGGCACAGACGGATGATCCGTCGGAGACCGCGAAGACCACGCCGGAAGCTTCAACGCTTCTGCTGCTCGGAATGGGAATTATCGTCATTGGGGTCGGGATGGGAGTGCGCCGTTCCGCGGAACGAAAGACGACCAAGCGATTGTAATCAAACCGCCCCACGGCTCGCGGCGATCCGTTCGGCCGCCTGCTTCGCGCCACGGACGCAATCGGGAATGCCGACACCGTGGTACGCATTGCCGGCGAGGTGCAACCCTCGAATCGGCAGGATGCGAGACTCGAGTTCCGCGACGCGCCAGGTGTGCCCGACCGTATACTGCGGCATGGTGTCGGGCCAGCGGTGGCAGAGGGCGAAGAGCGGCTCGGCGGTCACGCCCATCAGCTTGCGCAGATCCGCGCGCATGGCTTCTTCGGAGGCATTGGGGTCGGTCGCAAAGCAACGCAGCACAGCCTTGTCGCCGGGCACTCGACCCAGCCATTTGGTCGCCACCCAGGTGCATGCCATGATAGTTTCCCGCTCCGGCTTCGGCACCAGAAAACCGAAAGCGTCGAGCGCGTGCGGCACGTCCTCGCGCCGATAGCCAAAGGTCCAGATGGCGCTGCCGGTGTAGGGGATGGAATCCAGCAGTTCTCCCGCCCTCGCATCGACCGGCCCAACCAGTGGCGCCGACGCATTGGCGCCACAGCAAAGTACGATCCGATCGAATCCATGCCACTCGCCGTCGGCAAAGATTCGCCATTCGTCTCCATCGCCCGAAGCTTCGTCCATCGAACGCGTGCGCGGCTGAATCGATTCCACGCGCGCCGGAACCACTGTCGCTCGCTGGCGCAGCTCGTCGATGAGGGTTCCCATTCCGTTGCGCAGGGATTTGAAAACCGATTCGGCGGCGGGCTTGCGCTTCTCGCGCAGCGCGCCCACCACGACGCTGCCGAATCGCTGCTCGTATTCCACGAACTTCGGCAGCACGCTGACCGCACTCAGCGCGTCGGGCGATCCGCCGTAGACGCCCGCGAGCAGCGGTTCGGCGAGGTAATCGACGGCCTCGTGGCCGAAATGATCCGTGACGAATTCCGAGACCGATCGGTCGGGCCATACTTTGGGGTTGCGAAACACCTCTGTCGCCATCCGGAGTTTGGTGCCCCCGCCGAACAACTGGGTGGTAAGCACCGGCATCAGCCGGGTGGGCACGACCATCTGCAATCCTTCGGGCAGCCGGACGAATCGGCCATTGCGAAGGACGTAGGTGCGGCGGCGGGCATCGTTCGAGCCCTGAATCTGGTCGCCCAGACCGAGCTCGCGAATGAGCTGTTCGGCCCAGGGCTTCGAGCCCAGCCAGCTTTCGGGCCCCGTTTCGAGCGTGCAGCCCTCCACCTGCGTGGTGCCGATCAGGCCACCGGGGCTGGGATCGAAGACGACGGCCTCAATGCCGGCCCGCTGCAGGTAGTACGCGCACGCGAGGCCCGAGATGCCTCCTCCGACGATTCCGACTTTCACGTTAGGGGCGGAACTCGCGCACCATCTGCACCACAGCCTTCACGTGATCCACCGGCGTTTCGGGGAGGATGCCATGGCCCAGATTAAAGATGTGCCCGGGGCGGGTACCCGTGCGTCGCAGCAGGTCATGGACCTTGTTGCGGAGTTCCGGAATGGGGGCGAACAAGGCGACGGGATCCAGATTGCCCTGAATGGCGGAGCGGTAGGAGATATCCATCCACGCCTGGTCGATATTGATGCGCCAATCGCAACCCATTACGTCGCCCCCGGCGGCGTGCAGTTCGCGGAAGTAGCCGGAGGCGCCGGTGCCGAAGTGAATGACCGGTACCCCGCTCGATTTGATGCGCTCGATCAGCGCGCGGGAATACGGCTGCGCAAAGCGCACGTAATCGTCCCCGGCAAGGGCGCCAACCCAGCTGTCGAACACTTGAATCGCGCGCGCACCCGAAGCCACCTGCATAATCGCGAAGGGCGCGAGCACGTCGACGATCTTGCCCATCAGACGCCGCCAGAGCGTCTCATCGGAATACATCATCCGCTTGGTGCGAATGAAATTGCGCGAAGCCCCGCCTTCGATCATGTAACTGGCGAGCGTGAACGGCGCGGCGCAAAAGCCGATGACCGGGACGCGGCCGGCGAGCGCGCGGACGGTTTGCTGGATGGCTTCGCCGACATAACCGAGGTCGTCGGTATTGGAGGTCGAAAGAGCGTCCACATCCTCGCTCGAGATCACCGGATTCTCGATCACGGGGCCTTCCTTCACCGAATAGGTGAGTTTCAGACCCATGGGTTCAACCGGCAGCAGAAGATCGGCGAAAATGATGGCGGCGTCCACGTCGAGCGTTTCCACCGGCTGCAGCGTGACGGCGGCGGCCAGATCGGGACGCTTGCAGATCTCGAGCAGAGAATGACGCGCCCGAATGTCCCGATAGGATTTCATGTACCTGCCGGCCTGACGCATGAACCAGACCGGCCGCACGTCGGTGGGCCGGCGCCGGCATGCATCGAGGAAACGACTGGTCATTGGAGCCACGCGCATCATTAAACCGCCTTATCTTCGCTTAGAGTCCGCTTGAGGTCCCTTTGTCTTCCACAATAGGACACAACAAAACACCGGGGCAGCAACTCCCCGGCACAAAGACAAAACTATCACAAAATGTTTAACTTGTGGGGAGTTTTTTCGTCCCACTAACGATGTAGAAGCACGCCTGGTGCCAGTACTACCGCGGCAAACGCAGAGAGCCCGGGAATTCCCCTACTCAAATTGGCTACGAGTCTCGTGCGCGGGTCCGGCGAGCCCGGCGGATGAGGAAATCCACGCGGCTTTCGGCGTCGGCGTGAGTATCGGCCGAAAAATGCAGATCGGGCACGCGACGCAGGTTCAGACGCGCGGCTAACTCGTGCTTCAGAAAGCCCTTCGCGTGTTCGAGCGCCGCCAGCGCCTTCTTCTCCTGTCCGGCCTCGATGGCTACCTTGACGTGGGCAATCCGCATGTCGGGAGAGACATCCGCGCTGGTCACATTGACGGACCCGAGCCGGGGATCGTCCATTTCGAACCCGATCAGTTCAGCCAGTTCTTCCTTGACGGCCTCGGAAACCCGGCGTGCGCGGTGCTCTTCCATATCGCACTTTCAAAATACCGCTACCACCACTCCGTTTCGAAGCGGAGGAGCATCGGGCCCACCAGTTCCGCCGTCTCGCGCTCCACGGCCTGCAGTACCTTCTGCGCAAACGGCTTGCTGGACGATACCGTCGCCACCGCCAGCACGGCACTGTTGTGAAGGTCCATATCGTCGATCTCGGCCACCGACACGTTGAACTTGCCGCGCAGCCTGTCCTTCAGGCTTTTGACAACGTGCCGTTTCTCTTTGAGCGAATGCGCGTGTTCGATCCGTAATTCGAGGGTCAGAACTCCGATGGCGGCCATTACGCCGCTTCGTTGGCCACCCTCTGCATGGCGAAGGCCTCGATGATATCGCCCTGATGCACGTCGCTGAAATTGTCCAGCGTAATGCCGCATTCCATACCCGCGCGGACCTCGCTCACGTCGTCCTTGAACCGGCGCAGGGACCCGATCTTGCCCGTGTGGACCACGATGTTGTCGCGAAGCACGCGCACCTGCGAATCGCGCGTGATCTGGCCGTCGCTGACCATACAGCCGGCAACCGTACCGATCTTCGAAACCCGGAAGATCTCGCGGATCTCGGCTTTGCCCCGATAGACTTCCTTGAAGACCGGCGCCAGCAAGCCTGCCATCGCCTTCTTCATCTCATCCACCACTTCGTAGATGATCGTGTGCAGGCGGATATCGACTTTTTCCTGCTCGGCCGCCGCAGCCGCGTTGCGCTCGGGGCGAACGCTGAAGCCGATGACGATGGC
>CAWBIS010000174.1:0-10258 GCA_963788485.1 Terriglobia bacterium | reverse complement strand
GTTCGACGCCGCCGCGAGTTGCACGTCCGATTCGTTGATCGCACCCACGCCGGCGTGGATCACGCGTATGGAGACCTTGTCGTTCGAGAGCTTTTCGAGGGTATCCCGCAGGACTTCCGCGGAGCCGCTCACATCGGCCTTGAGAATGATCGGCAGTTCCTTGATCTCGCCCGCCGCCATCTGTTTGTGGAACTGCTCGAGCGTAATCCGGCCCGTTTTGGCCAACGCCTGGGCGCGTTCCTTTTCGGCGCGGTAGAGAACAATCTGCTTGGCTTTGGCCGTATCGGTAACGGCCTGGAAGCTGTCGCCGGCCTCGGGGAGTTCATCGAGACCGAGAACTTCGACCGGCATCGAGGGGCCGGCGTCCTTGACCTGCTCGCCTCGATCGTCGAGCATCGCGCGAACACGACCAAAGACGGCGCCGCAGATGAAGTAGTCGCCGACGTGCAGCGTACCGTTGCGCACCAGCACCGTGGCAACCGGTCCGCGCCCGCGGTCGAGCTTGGCTTCGAGCACGCTGGCCATCGCAGGCCGGGCGGGGTTAGCGCGAAGATCCTGCAGTTCCGCCACCAGCAGAATCATTTCGAGCAGCAGATCGAGATTCTGTTTGGTGCGGGCCGAAACCGGCACCATGACGGTGTCGCCGCCCCAGTCTTCGGCGAGCAGACCGCGATCGGACAATTGCTGCTTGATGCGGTCGACCTGGGCGTCGGCCTTGTCGATTTTGTTGATGGCGACAACGATCGGCACCTTCGCCGCACGGGCGTGGTCGATGGCTTCGATGGTTTGCGGCATGACGCCGTCGTCCGCCGCTACCACCAGTACAACGATATCGGTCACCTTGGCTCCGCGGGCGCGCATGCGGGTGAAGGCTTCGTGGCCCGGAGTATCGATGAAAACAATCTGCTGGCCGTTGTGATCCACGTGATACGCGCCGATGTGCTGGGTGATGCCGCCGGCTTCTTTGTCTGCCACGTGAGCGGTACGGATGGCATCGAGCAGCGAAGTCTTTCCGTGATCGACGTGGCCCATGATGGTGACCACCGGAGGACGGCGGAAAAGGTCGGTCTTCTCTTCGGCGACCTCGATATCCTGCATCGCCTCTTCCTCGTAGGTGACGGTGGAAGTGGATGCGCCGAACTCCCGGGAAATATCGGTAGCCAGTTTGGCGTCGAGAGTTTGATTGATGGTGGCGAAGATGCCGCGGTCCACCAGCTTCTTGATGACGAAGTTAGCCTTCACGTCGAGCTTTTCGGAAAGCTCTTTGACCGTGATGCCTTCGGAGATGGTGATATCGCGGTTGATGGGCGGCGGCGCGGCGAACTCGCGGCGCGTCTTGAGGCGAATGTCGCGTTCTTCCGGTTCGCGCTGGCGATCGCGCGACATGGGGCGCCCGCGCTGCTGCGGACGGCGAGCGGCCTGATCGGGCGGGGGAGGCGGCGCTCCGGGGCCGATCAGCCCCCCGCGAGATGTCGGGTGCATCGGCCGCGGGCCGCCGGGACGCTGCCCGGGGATGGGTGGACGGCCCACGCTGCGACCAGCCATGGGTGCGGCGCCCGGACGCGGCGGACCCTGATAGAGGGGTTGGCCCGGCCGGGGTGTTTGCGGGCGCAGCGGTACGCCTGGGCGCGGCGGCGCCTGGCCCGGCATGGGAGAACGAGGTTGTTGTAATTTCGCGACGAGGTCCGGGCGCGGAGGTACAACGGGACGCGCAGCTGGCTGTCCAGCGAGGGTTCTTGGAGTTTGCTGGCCAGGAGCTTGAGGCTGTGGGCTCGGCGCGCGCTGAATCGGCGGCGACGGACGCGGAGGCGGCGCGCTGCCCGGGAAGGTGGTGGCCGGACGCGGGGGCGGCGCAATCGGCACGCCCGGTCGAGTCGCCTGCGGCGGCGCGGCGGGACGCGGAGCGCCAGGCGAAAAGGCGGCAGGCGGCGGACTCGCGGGTAAAGGTTGACGTGGTCCCGAAAGAACCTGGCCGGGACGCGGCGCGCCCACTGGAGGAGCCGGCGGAATGGGGCGCGGCGGAGGAGGAACGGGACGCCCGGGCACCGCGGAAGGGGGCGCAGCAGCCGGAGACACGACCGCGGGAGGTGGCGACGCAGGCCGGGGTGGGACCGGCGGCGCGGCCGGGCGCGCCGGTCCAACCGGCGGCTGGATCGGCATGCCTCGGGCGAGAATTGGCGGGCGAATCGGCAGAGCGCGCGGTTTATTGTCCTCCGCGGCAGTCTTGTCTTCCTGAGGGGGCGCCGGCGCGGCAGCGTCGCGGGCCGCCTCGGACTTTTGCTCGAGTGCAGCGGCGGCTTCGGCCGGTTCCGGCAGCGGGACGCGTGTTCGGCGCTCGACGCGTTGCGGCTCCGCTTCGGCGACAGCAGGCGCTTCCGCGCCGCGCTCTTCGACCGCCGCGCCGGCGCCGTTGGGATGCGTCCCGTCGGAGTGCGTCACATTGGTACGGGGCAGGGGCGCATACGATTCGCCCCTGTAATACCTGCGCAGCTGATCGGCTTTGTCGTCGTCGATCGAGCTGGAGTGGGTGACCTTTTCGGCGATGCCGAGTTCGTGGAGCTTGTCGATGACCTCGCGCGACTTCACTTCCAATTGCCGCGCCAGTTCATTGATTCGAATCTTACTCATATTGAAGCGTTTCGTTTACTGCCTGCGACCACTCCGATTCGGCATAGCTTCCGCCCGGCACGCCCCGGATACAACCTGTTTTCCCCCGCTCAGGGAACCTGCTCTTCGCCCGATTCTGCCGTGGAATGGCCTTCACCAGCCCCATCGGCAGCGGGTTCCGCTGTTTCCAACATCGTATCATTCGGAACCGATTCCGAATTATTCTCAACAATTTCGGGGTTTTCCACCGCGGCGGTCTGCACGTCTTCGGCCGCTTCGATATCGGTACCGTATTCCTGTGCAGCCGGCTCTTCCGCATACTCCTGGCCATAGAACCGGTTGATTGCCTGTTGTATTCGATTGACGGCGTCGTCGTCGATGCCTTCGAGCGCTTCCAATTCCTCGGGCGTCATGCCGCCGAGCCGCTCGACCGTTCCGATGTTGCCCTTCACCAGCGCATCCACCGTGGCTTCCGCCAGACCGTGATCGATCAGCGCGGACACCGGCGCGCCGGTGGAAAGCTGCTCAATGGCGTTCTGCACTTCCTGCCGCTTCTCTTCTTCGCTCTTGATATCGATCTTCCAGCCGAGCAGCTTGGCCGCGAGGCGCACGTTCTGCCCCTTCTTGCCGATGGCCAGCGAGAGCTGCGAATCGTCGACGATCACTTCCATGTGGCGTTCCACCGGATCGAGGATGGTGACCCGGCTGATCTTGGCCGGGCTTAATGCGTGCGTGGCGAAGGTCACGGGATCGTCCGAAAACTCGATGATGTCGATCTTTTCGCCGCGCAGCTCCCGGATAATCGACTGCACGCGCATACCCTTCATACCAACGCAGGCGCCGACGCTGTCGACGTCGCGGTCGCGGCTGGAAACGGCTATCTTGGTTCGCTCGCCGGCTTCGCGGGCGCACCCGCGAATGGTCACGGTGCCGTCGTAAATTTCAGGCACTTCCTGTTCGAACAGCCGCTTCACCAGTTCAGAATCGGCCCGCGACACCACTACGCCCGGACCTTTCGCCGATTTGTCGACGATCCGGATGACGCAACGCAGGCGGTCGCCGACGCTGTAACTTTCCAGACGCGATTGCTCGCGCCGGGGCAGGCGAGCCTCGGTCTTGCCCAGATCGACCACCAGATCGAGCCCCTCGACTCGTTTGATGGTGGTATTGACGAGTTCGCCGACGCGGTCGGAATATTCGCGATAGATGGTTTCGCGTTCCGCCTCCCGCACCTTCTGGAAAATCACCTGCTTCGCGGTTTGCGCCGAAATACGGCCCAGGGCGTCGGTCGGTTTGGGAATGCGGATGATCGTACCGATTTCCGCCGCGGGATCGATGCGCCGGGCTTCCGGGAGACTCATCTCGATGGCGGGATCCGTCACCGGATCCGCCACGCATTTGACGGCGAACAGGCGGATGCCGCCGTTCTTGTCGTCGAAATCGGCCTCATAGTTCTCGACGGTGCGGAAATGCTTGCGGGCCGCAATCAGCATCGCGTCCTTGACCGCGTCGAGAACGATCTGGGCGTCAATGCCTTTTTCTTTACTAAGTATTTCGATTGACTGATAAATGCTGTCCACGATTTGCCTCTGGTATCACTGACGAAGACGGTAATTCAAGAACTCTGCGGCGCTACCACTCGAACTTCAGATTGGCGCGGTCGACCTGTTCGACTGGGAAGGTGACTGTGGCGCCGCCCGCAAGCTCGACGGTGATTTCATGGTCTTCGGCGCGAGCGATCATGCCGTCGAAATGCTTGAGCGCGGGAGGCGCCTTGCTCGAGCCGGCCGCGGGGGATGGCAAAGGCTCCTTCAGGACCACCTTGACCTTCTTGCCGGCGAAACGCTGCCAATCCTGCCATTTGCCGAGTTTGCGCTCGACCCCGGGAGAGCTGACTTCCAGTTCGTAGCCGCCGGGTATGGGGTCCTCGACATCGAGCACCGTCCCGACCTCGCGCGAAACCAGTTCGCAGTCGGCGTGGGAAACGCCTTCGGGTTTGTCGATATAGATGCGCAGCAGATGATTGCGTCCGGAACCTTTCAATTCGACTTCCACGATTTCGATGCCCGCGGGGGCGGCAGCCTGTTGGGCGATGGCCGTAATCCTCGAAATAGTGTCCTCCCGTTTCATGCCTGCACCAATAAAAAAGTGGGCTTCCGCCCACCGATTAAGTCCAACAGTCAACCACAGTATAACAAAAAACGGTTTCGCGCGAATTTGATGCGGAGAGCCTGGTGTGGAGTTCTCGTCAAGTGTGAAAAGCGGCCCCGGGTTTTACTGGGCGGTTTCCGAGAAGAGCATGACTTTCAAGGTGTGAAACAGGATGTACATGTCGAGCGATACGGCGAGGTTTTTGATGTAGTAGAGATCGTATTCGAACTTCATGATGGCGTCATTCACCGTGTCGCCGTATTTGTAATTGATCTGGGCCCAGCCGGTGATGCCGGGTTTCACGCAATGGCGATAACTGTAATAGGGAATCTGCTTCGCCAGCGAAGAAACGAACTCCGGGCGTTCGGGACGCGGCCCCACCAGCGACATGTCTCCGCGCAGGACGTTCAGCAGTTGCGGCAGTTCGTCCAGACGCAGACGCCGCATCCACTTGCCCGGCCCGGTAACCCGGGGATCGTTTCTTTTCGCCCAGACCGGCCCGGTCCCGCTTTCTGCGTTGACATACATGGACCGGAATTTATAGACGGTAAACGGCGCGTCATTCAATCCGACGCGCGCCTGCCGATGCAGCACCGGCCCCGGTGACGTCGCCTTGACTATGATTGCCAGGATCAACATGATCGGCGCAGCGACGATAAACAGCGCGATGGCCAGCACGGTCGAATAGACGGAGTGCCAGAACACGCTGTTTTTGCGCGGGCCCAGACCGGCCGAAAAGATCAGCTGGGAAAGACGGATCTGGCGGGTCAGAACCCTGCCGAAGATGGCTTCGAAAGTCACGTCGGCCTCTTCGAAGCGGACGCCCTGGAAGCGCAGATGAAGCATATCGGCCATCGGCATCTCCTGCCTCCGTTCGGTTAATCCGACAACGATCAGATCGGGCTTCAACTCGCCGGCGACGCGACGAAGATCGTCGAGACAACCCACGATCGTCCCTCCAGGCAGACCCCTTTCCGAATCGCCGGTATCGATATAGCCGAGGATGCGAATGCCGACCTCCGGATGCGTCACCAGATGAGCGGCTATCTCCTGGATGACCGCCGACGTGCCGAGGAAAAGGATGCGCTGAGTCGCCAAAGCTCTCACGACTACGTTGCCGTAGAAGTAGCGCCACGCTGGAATGATCGTGATCACCAGCAGGCTGCCGAAAATCATGGCCCAGCGGGGCAGACTCCACTCGGGTCTTCTGGCGTAGGCGAACAACGCCTGGATGAGAAAGGCAAATCCACACACCAGGCAGAGCTGCTGAAACAGAACGCTGACCGATTTGACCCGGAAGGAGGAATAGAGATCCTGAAAATAGAGCCCGGCAAGAAGACAAACCGTGACGACGATGATTTTGATCAACCCGCCATCGTCGGTCAGGAAGATTCCTATTTCCAGATCGGGGTTGATGAACCTGACCAGCCATGCGCCGGTGATGTAGCAAAGCAGAATGAGGAGAAACTCGGAAAAGATGAGGCCGATCACACTGACCGGGACGAAAACTCTGAAGAGTCGGCTCATCTATTCATTGGCAAAAACACTCATTATAAAGCCTCGCGCAACACCGATCTGCCGCGCGGCTACTGGATGGAAGGCAAATGACTGCGCACAAAGGACTCCAGTGAGCCGGCATCCGCCGCTCGATCCACGGGCCGGCGATAGATCTGCCAATCCACCCCGGGTTCCGCGTAGCGGCGCTGCAGGATCCAGACGGGATCGGATGCCAGCATCTCGCGCAGGAGGCGGTCGTGCGGCAGATCGGCGCCATCGCGATTCACAGCCATTACGATGACACCGATCGGGTACCGGTCCAGAATCGACTTCATGGCCTTCACGTCGGGCACCAGCAGTTGATATTGCACTGCCGACCAGCTGACGCGAGCCAGCAGCTTGGATGGCCTGATCAGGAGAATTCGCGAGCGGACGGGCTCGGCGCTCGCGAGTTCGGCGATCATGGGTCCTTCCTTTGTGCCGGGTACCAGAATTGCCGTGGGATTTTCCGGAAGCAAGTCCCGGGCGATGAGCCGCGGAAAATTCGTGGGCAGACCGATTCGGTTGACCGCCAGACCCACTCCGACGAGACAAGCCAATGCCAGTACCAGCAGCCGGCCGACGGTCCGTTGCTTCATTGCGATCCAATGAACGGCCAGCGCCGTGGTCGCAAGCACCCCCGGATAGGACGGCAAAAGATAGCGGCGCTCCATATCGGCTTGCGGACCCAGTATGAGAAACGCGGCCATGCAAGGCAACTGCAGTACGAGCAGGCGCTGCGTGGTATTCATCCGCCGCCACCGCAGAACGGCCCAGAACGTTGCCATCAGGGCGATTCCGCCGAGAACGTTGCCAAAGTCGGAGTGGAGCGCATCCGAAACCCTTGCCAGACGGCTCCAGAGGTCGCCCCTCGGGACATCGAGGCCAACTACGGGGAACCTCCGCGACCACACCAACCACGGAGCGCAGAGGGCGGCCACAATCAGCGCAAAGAGCCACGTGCCGGCCTTCCGCAGAAGATCGAAGCGCCGGTCGACGGCGATGAGCAGGATCGGAGGCAGGAGGACGAAAGCAGCCAGGTACTTGGTCAACAGCGCAAGAGCGGCGAAGACCCCGGCCAGCAGCGCCCATCGCCACGCCGATGTTTCGATGAATCGTCCAATTGCGAGCGTTGCCACCAGACTGAGGAGGGCCACGCAAAGGTCGCTCATGACGACGCAGGCGCTCCATTGCACGGACGGGATGGCAAGAAACAATCCGGTGACTGCGAGAGCCAGGCCAACGCCCGTCCATCGGCGTACCGCTCCAAACAAAACCAACCCCACGAGCATGGCCAGCAGCCCCGACAGAAGCATCAGGCTGGTCCTGGAGTATCCGGTAACCAGCATCCAGATCCCTTCCATGACATAGAAGAAAGGGGGCCAGTGGCCGATGGCAAAATAGGGCTGGAACAGATAATAATTCGCGGCGAATGCGACGGGAGAGTGGCTTCCGCTGACCAGAAAGTCGCGAATCATCAGACCACCCATGAAGTGCGCGGGCTCGTCGGGGTATGCCCCATAACCCGCTTGCCAGGCGCCCGCTCGCCACTGCGTTACTCCAATCAGCACGGTGACGAGCAGCACGGCGGCCGCCCATCCAGCCACTCTGCCGCGTTTCCGGCCGGGCGTGGCGTTTCCTTCCTCAACCTCCTGAACGGCAACGTTCGACGTCACGATATTCAGATGGTCGCACCTTCCAGCGCCCTGTCGCACCTGTGCGGAAGATAGGCTAACGTTCTGTCATACTGCTAATTTGGCCAGGTCCAGCGCCTTTCAGAGCGCTCATCCCAAAGGTTCCCTTTGCTGAAGCTGGGTATTTACCGGCCGGAGCAGTACCATGCCGGCCATCCTTCCGGCTGGCTCGCTCGATTCGAGCGGGCTCTCCGGCGAAACCGGATTGCGCTGACT
This sequence comes from Terriglobia bacterium, assembly GCA_963788485.1. Lineage (GTDB taxonomy): Bacteria > Acidobacteriota > Terriglobia > Bryobacterales > Bryobacteraceae > BOG-234. The sequence continues at coordinate 2,054 of CAWBIS010000174.1, read as the reverse complement.
CTTCTTCGCACCGACGTGCCGGCAACTCCGCAGCAGATCGAACTTTTCGAGAACACGATTCCCCAGGTGCGCCTCGCGAGCGGAGTTTATCGGACTACATTCCGCGGCCGTTTTCGGGGGTTCGATGAATTCGTCAATTCACGGCTGAGCGATCGTTTCGATGCGAATGCGCCGTTGCGCATTGAAGACTGGGCCGCGTCGGATTGCCTGACCTCATCCGAATGGGCCGCCAGCCTGTTCCCTCTCTTTCCGGCCGCGACGATCACGGCATCGGATCTGACGCTGTTCCTTGTCGAAGCGCGCCTGCCGGACGGCTCCAGCTACGTGATGGAAACCGGCGGCGAGCTTTTGCAGTATGTGCGGCCGCCGTTTGTGATCCGGCTGAATCCCCCGGAGCCGGCGGTTCTGGTGGTGAACTCGTTTCTGGAGAAAAGGGCGCGGACGCGCTTCGGTCCGCTGCGCGAATCGTGGCGGATCCCGAACGACTGGCTCAACTCCGAGTGTCCCGACACATTCGAGCAGGCGCCTTTCGTCTTCAGGAAGATTCCGCTGATTCATCCCGACGCGCGAACTCTGCGCCAGTCTTCGGACCGGTTCGCGATTCGCCGCCATTCGGTTTTCGAGCCGTCTGAGGGCCTTTGCAACGTGGTGCGCACGATGAATATCTTCAATCTGGCCTACTTCGCAAAGGACCGGCTGCTCGCCGGCGCGCGGGCCGCGGCGCTCAGTCTGGCCGAGGGCGGGGTCTGGATCGTGGGCCGAACCTACCAGGAGAATCCCCCGGCGCATAATGCTTCTCTTTTCGTGCGCGAGAAAAAAGGATTCCGGCTGCTGGAGCGGTTCGGAGCGGGTTCCGAGATCGAGGAACTGGTTCTGACCAGCCTCGCGGTGTAGCTCGGCGACATGAACGCGAAGCCTCCGGCGAACGTGCTGCTGATGATTCATTCGCTCGGACACGGCGGCAGCGAGCGACAACTGGCCAACACGGCGCTTGGGCTCGACCGTTCGCGCTTCAATCCGCATGTAGCGAGCGTGCTCGAGGGATTTCAGGCGGAGGAACTGCGCCGCGCGGGTATACCCGTTTTTCATGTGCCACTGAAATCCTTCGTGAGCCCTGGGGTGCTCGGGGTGGCGCGGCGCGTGAGGTCCTATATACGAGAGAACCAGATCCGGCTTGTGCATACGTTCGACTACACGCTGAGCCTGCTGGGTGTTCCGGTGGCCAGGACCTGCGCGGGCGTGACCGTGCTTTCGAGCCAACGGTTTTATATGGATCTGGTGCCGGACAAGTACAAACGGCCGCTGTTGCTGACGCACCGGATGGCGCATGGAGTGGTTGCCAACTGTGAGGAGATGAAACGGCACCTGGCCGATTCTTACGCCTATCCGGCCGAGCGCATTCAGGTCTGTTACAACGGCATCGATACCACACGCTTCTTCGATTCGGGACGGAAGCGTTTCGCGGGCATGGAAGATGCGAGTCTGGTAATCGGCACGGTTTGCGTGCTGCGTCCGGAGAAGAATGTGGGGCAACTGCTCGAAGCGTTCGCCCGCGTGCGATCGGTGCGGCCCGGGATGAAGCTGGTGATCGTCGGCAGCGGACCTGAGCGCGAGAGCCTGGCGGCGAGAAGCGCGACTCTGAATATCGCCCATCAATGCACCTTTCTGCCCAGCACTCCGGATGTACCGGCGGCCATGCGCGGGATCGACATCTTCGTCCATCCTTCTCTCAGCGAAGGTTTGCCCAATGGCGTGATGGAAGCGATGGCGTGCGGTTGCGCCGTTGTTGCCAGCCGCGTGGGCGGCTGCGCGGAATTGATCGACGAGGGCCGGACCGGTTTTCTTTTCGAAGCAGGCGACGTCGAGGGCCTGACGCGCAAGCTCACGGCGGCAATCGTGGACGATGAGGCCCGGGTGTCGATGGCCTACTCCGGGGCGCAAAAGATGAAGGAGTTTTCGCTTGCCCGTGCGGCGGCCCGCATGCAGGAGATCGACGAAGGCTATCTGGGTTGAGGCCGCTCCTCCACCCAGCATGAACTCAGTCAGGCTACAAA
>CAWBIS010000173.1:0-13360 GCA_963788485.1 Terriglobia bacterium | reverse complement strand
GAAGCTGAACAAAGTCTCCGCATAACCGTCGTTGTACTGCAGCGCGATTTCCATCGCCACGGTTCCGCTCGGCCCCGGCTTCTCGCCTTCCATGTAAATCGGACTCTCATGCAGAACCGATTTGCCGCGATTGAGATGCTTGATGAACTCCGCGATGCCGCCGTTATACAGAAACTCCGTCTGCTTCGGTGGATCTTCCCGTTCATCCGTCAGCGTGATTTTGAGCCCTTTATTCAGGAACGCCAGCTCGCGCAAACGCTGAGCGAGGGTATCGAAATTGAACTTTGTCGCAACCATGATGGTCGCGTCGGGCTTGAAAGTGATCTTGGTTCCACGCTTGCGGCCGGCCTTGCCGGTCGCGGTCAAAGGCCCTTTCGGGGCGCCGCGTTCATAGTCCTGCTCCCAGGTCAACGAGCTTCCGGAGTCTTTCGCCGGCCGCCAGATTTCAAGATGCAGAGTCTCCGAAAGCGCGTTCACGCAGCTCACGCCTACGCCGTGCAGGCCACCGGATACTTTGTAGCTGTTCGAATCGAACTTGCCGCCGGCGTGCAGCTTGGTCATCACGACCTCGGCCGCCGAAACGCCTTCTTCGTGCATATCCACCGGGATACCGCGGCCGTTATCGACGACCGTTATCGAATCGTCGATATGAATCGTGACGTTGACTTCCGTACAGTAGCCGGCCAGCGCCTCATCGACCGAGTTATCCACGACCTCGTACACGAGGTGATGCAAACCTGCTTCACCGGTCGAACCTATATACATAGCGGGCCTGAGCCTGACGGCTTCCAGCCCTTCCAGAACCTTGATGGAGGAGGAATCATAGACGCCGGGAGTCGGCGTCAAAACATCATTTGCCATAAAAATCTATTTCTCGTTTACCAGTTACCCGCGGCCGGAGCCGCGTTCAAATTCGCATGGGCATCACTACGTAGCGATACTTCTCCTGAACGTCGTCACCCGCCGGTTGCAACTCTCCCGCGCTTTTCTGATCCTTCAAACCGAAAGCCACGCGGGTCTGCGGCACCACTCGCAGAAAGTCGAGAAGATATTGCGCATTGAAACCGATTTCGAGATCCGGACCCGCATACTCGCAGGGCACGCTCTCTTCCGATTCACCCGTTTCAAGTGCCGAGGAAAAGACCTTCACTTCGCCGTTGGTGAACTGCACCCGGATGGCGCGCGAACGCTCGTCGGCAAACTGCGCTACGCGCTCGATCGCGCTGCGGATATCGTCCTTCGCCAGACTTGCGATATTCGAGTTGTCCTGCGGCAGAACGCGTTCGTAGTCGGGAAAGTTGCCCGTCAGCTTCCGCGTAATCAGCAGCCGCGGTCCAAACTCGAAAAACAGATGATTGTCGTCTCCGCCGAACCGCACCTTCGCTTCGGCCCCGCTCTCGCCCGAAGAAGCTTCATCGGAGAGCTTGAGAATTTCCGCCATCGCTTTACGCGGGACCAACGCCTTATACGCGGCGCCATATCCATTCGCCGCTTCCGAAGAACGTTGTATGTAGGCCAGACGATGGCCATCGGTAGCCACCATCGTCATGTTGCTGTCGGCCAGCAGTAACAGCGCGCCGTTGAGCGTGAAACGGCTTTCTTCCATGGAAATCGCAAACATCGTCCTCGCGATCATCGCCGAAAGTTGCTTCACCGGGATCTCCGCGATGACGTCCGGCATGACGGGCAGTTCCGGGAAACTCTCGCGGCTCATACCCGCAATGCGGGTTCTCGATCTTCCGCAGGTGAAATTCGCCCAATGGTTCTCCATGAACTTCACCGTGATATCGGCGTCCGGCAGCAGCCTCACGTAATCGAGCAGCTTGCGCGCCGGGATCGTCCCCGAGCCCTCTTTCTTGATTCGTGCCGGACACGAAGTTCGAAGCCCCAGTTCCAGATCGGTTGCGGTGAGATAGAGCCGGTCTCCCCGAGCCTCCAGAAGCACGTTCGAAAGAATCGGGATCGTGGTCTTTTTCTCGACCACGCCCTGCGACAAACTCAGTTCGCGGACCAGGTCCGCCTTACTGACAGTGAACTCCATCGGATGGGCTCCAGTTGGATTTGGCTCCAAGTTCCTCTCTTCTTCTGACGATGTTTGAATGAATACTCTATAGAAGCGTATTCATGGGGTCTGTCGAAAAGTGGAAGACTCTCTAAATTATACAAAAAATTAGAACTTTCCGCCATTTATCACTGTGGAACGATGGTGCGGAAAGGTTGCACAACTCCCGCAGTAACGCTTTTTAAACAGACTTCCTCAGGCTGTTTCCGGAGGGTCCTGTTCAAAACTCTATAACTTCATTGGAATGAGTCGATCAGGCTGTTGATCAACTTGTTGAGGTCGATATCGCCGCTGCGCTGAGCGTCGATTTTGCTGATGGAATGGATGACCGTGGTGTGATGCTTGCCCCCGAACGCACGGCCGATCTCGGGAAGAGAAGCCTGTGTCAATTCCTTCACCAGGTACATGGCGACCTGACGGGGAAAAACGATCTCTTTGCGATTGCTCTTTTCCTTGAGCTGGGCCGGTTTGATGGCATAGCGCTCGGCTACCGCCTTCTGAATCGAATCGATGGTAATTCGCCGCTCCTGCTTTTGCAGCAGATCCTTCAATACCTGCTGCGCCATGGCAATGGTGATGGGCGTTTCGGTCAGGGACGAATAGGCGGTCAGCTTGACCAAAGCTCCCTCCAGTTCCCGCACATTCGATTTCGTTTTCTGGGCGATGTACGTGCACACCTCGGGTGGCAGCCGAATCCCGACAAGATCGGCTTTTTTCTCCAGGATGGCCATCTTCGTTTCCAGATCGGGAGGCTGAATGTCGGCCATTAATCCCCATTCGAAGCGCGATTGCAAACGATCCACAAGGCCCGAGATCTCCTTCGGCGGACAATCGCTCGATATCACGATCTGCTTCTGCGCGTCGTGGAGTTCGTTGAACGTATGAAAGAACTCCTCCTGCGTGCGTTCTTTCGATCCGAGGGTCTGGATGTCGTCGATCAACAGAACGTCCGCCGTGCGGTAGCGGGCCCGCAGGCGGGGCATGCGCTCGTGCTTGATGCCGGTGATCACCTCGTTGGTAAAGCGCTCGCTCGTGGTGTAGATGATCCGCATTCGCCCGCGCGCCATCAGAGCCCGTCCGATCGCATGCATCAAATGGGTTTTTCCCATACCCACGCCCCCGTAAATGAACAAAGGGTTGTAGCTGCGGCTGGGATTCATCGCCACGGACTGCGCCGCGGCGTGCGCAAACTGATTGCAGGCCCCCACCACGAACGATTCGAACGTGAATTTGGGGTTGAGCAGGATCGGCGATTCCAGTTCGCCCGAGTCGCCGTCGGAGGCAACCTGCGAACCCGGTATTCCAGGCGAACGGACGCCGGCTTCCGCATGGAATTCCACGCGATCGACACCCAGGCCCAGAGCCGTGGCAAGCGCGTTAATCTGCCGCCCGTACTCCTCGCCTATAAACGCCGCCGTCTGGCGGTCCGGAACGGTCACGACGAGAATCTTGCCTTCGATGCTCGAAAACTTCGTATGCCGGATCCAGTTCTCGAAACTCTCCACGCTCAGCTTCTTCTGCAGTTGTTCTTTGATTACGTCCCATGGACTACGATGATCACTGCTCACAACGACAACACTTCCCCTCTGGAAGCCCGATAGCTTCAAATTTAAGGCGTGCGCCTCGGCAAATCTGTCCCGTTTTTTACGGCAGGATGGCGGTCGATTCAGAAGGCCGCGACTCTGCGAACAGGTCGTAGCATAGCACAGAACCAAGGTATGAAATCCAGTTGTAATTTACTCTCGATCATCCTGAAACAAAAGGGCTTCGATCTGTTGCAGCAGGGTACGGCGTGACCACTTCCCGCCCCAGGATGTGGTCCAGATGATGCTGCATGTGAACGACATAATCCTCGATCACAAACCCCAGCGTCATCTCAGTGGAATCGACCACGCACCAGTTGTGGAGCGCCGATTCCGGCATGCGCCCGATCACATGTACAAGCAGCGAATTCAACCGGTACCAGAGCTCGACGATATCGTCCCAGACGAGATCGCGATACCCGTGTGCCTCAACCCAGGCATCCTGAGCATAGCCGCGTCCCCGAAACTCGCCCTCGATCGAAGCCAGCGCAAAGCGAATGTGATTGTTGGCCGCGGAATCGATCAGATGGCCCAGTTCTTCCTGCGCGGACCAGCCGCCCGGTCGCGGCGAGCGGGCAGGTTCCTGGCTGACCGCTTGCAGATTCGGCAGTTCCCGCTCGATCGTATTGCGGAGCAGTTGAGCCAGATCCTTCGGCATGTATAATTCTCCCACGCTGGCCCTGAAGAAATTCGCCATCTTCGCTCACCGCTGGACGGGCGCGGGATTCTGTCTGCTCTTCTCCTGGTGGTTCATTTCGGGCATTTTCATGATGTATTGCGATTACCCCGAGGTGAAACAATCGGATCGATTGGCCCGCGCATTGCCGCTCGATGAGGCGCGTATTCGGGTGTCGCCCGCTGAAGCGTGGTCGAAGCTGCAGACCCCCGGAGACCCGGACGATGTGACGCTCGCGATGTTCGACGGCCGCCCCGCCTACTGGTTTCGCCTGGGCCGGTCGCGAACGGCGGTGTATGCCGACAACGGACAGGCGCAAAGCCGGTTCACCCCGGAATTGAACCTGCGCACCGCGGCCGCCTGGACCAGCCAGCCGGCTGCCGCCGCGCGCGTCCAACCCGTCAGGTCGGTTGATCAATGGACTGTCGGCGGGATTTATAACCGCTTTGCACCATTGACCAGATATTCGTGGCCGGACGGAGCCGAGGTGTATGTGTCGGCGCGTACCGGCCAGGTAGTCCAGTTCACCACGCGGGCTTCGCGTCTCAAGGCCTGGTTGGGCCCGATTCCGCACTGGCTCTACTTCACGCCATTGCGCAAAAATCCGGTATTGTGGAGCCGGATCGTCATCTGGCTTTCCGGTGCCGCCACCATCGTCGCAATCCTCGGTTTGATAGCTGGTCTGTCGATGTATTCGCCGAAGAAGCGATATCGATCGGACGGGAGGCCAACGAGCGTTCCTTATGCCGGAGCCAAACGCCTGCACATGATCCTCGGGCTGTTCTTCGGTCTTCTCGCGTGCACCTGGGCTTTCAGCGGCATGCTCTCGATGGACCCGTTTCCCTCGAAACCCGCGAGCGACCCCGACGCGGTATCGCAGATCGCTGCAGCGCTTGGCGGCGAGCCGTTTTCGTTCGCGGCATTCGAGCGGAAAGGCCCGCGCGAAGCGCTGGCCGAAGTCGGTTCCGGGATGATGGTCAAGGAAATGGAATTCGTCCTCGTGGGGGGACAGCCGTTTTATGTTGCGACGGAGGGTGGTGGTGAATCCCGTCTCATTCCCGTAAATGGCCTGCCGCTGGTGCAGTTCAGCGCGGCCCGGTTGACCGGTATTATCGAAAGCACCGCACAAATCGCGGAGGCGGGCCTCATCCGCCAGTATGACGCTTATTATCTCGACCGCCATCACGAATTGCCGCTGCCGGCTTTTCGAATACGCCTTGCAGATGCCGCACAAACGAGGGTGTATATCGATCCCCGAACGGCCAGAATAGTCGGCAGTTACAATTCCGCTGACTGGAAGGAACGCTGGCTTTACCACGGTTTCCATTCAATCAATCTGCCGTGGCTGTACAAACATCGCCCCGCCTGGGACGTCGCCGTGCTGGCAATGATGTTGGGCGGCACGTCGCTCTGTGTGAGTTCAGTGATTATCGGCTGGCGCCTGCTGCGCCGGAATGCGATCCTGCGGGTCTAACGCGGATCGGAAACATCGCTGGAGACACTTGTTGCACCGGTAGGGAAGAACAAGCAGACCGAGGGCTTTTTCGAGGATGTTGCGTCGCGATGAGCGCCTGAGCTCGTCCGAGCCGCATGCCGGACAGTGCGGAGACCAGAACGCTAGCGCCCGGACCCATTTCATAATCTTTGTATTATGGCTGAACAGCCGGGTGGGCGGGCGGAGTTTCGCCCGGCCCGTGTCCACGGAATGTGATCCTCGTGACGGATTGATCGAACACGCGGAACGATCGAATATGATTTCAAAGGGAGGAGAACCGCAGCATGAAAATCTGTGTCGCCGGACAGGGCGCGTTTGGAATCAAGCATCTGGAGGCCATCCAGAATATCGCCGGTATAGAGGTCGTGTCGTTGGCCGGGGGCAGCCCCGCCGGAACCGAGGAAGTGGCGAAGCGGTTCGGTATCCCGCATTGGACCTGCGATCTGGCCGAGAGCCTGGCGCAACCCGGAGTTGAGGCGGCCATTCTCACTACGCCAACGCAGATGCACGCCGACCAGGCGGAGCAGTGCATGCGCGCCGGGAAGCATGTGATGGTCGAGATCCCCATGGCGGACAATCTCAAGGATTCCGAACGGCTCGTGCGGGTGCAGAAAGAAACCGGCCTCGTGGCGATGGCGGGGCACACGCGCCGCTTCAATCCCAGCCATCAGTGGATTCGCAAAAGGATTCTGGCGGGCGAGCTCAAAATCCTCTCGATGGACGTGCAGACATTCTTTTTCCGCCGCACAAACATGAACGCAGCCGGCAAGCCGCGCAGCTGGACGGACCACCTGCTCTGGCATCACGCCTGCCACACGGTCGATTTGTTTCAATATCAGACCGGCGAGGTGGCTCATCGCGCGAATGCGCTTGAGGGCCCCCATCATCCGGAGCTCAAAATTGCGATGGATATGAGTATCCAGCTGAAGATACCCTCGGGGCCGATTTGCACGCTGGCGTTGTCGTTCAACAACAAGGGACCGCTGGGAACGTTCTTCCGCTATATCTGCGACAACGGGACATATATCGCGCGTTACGACGAACTCCTGGACGGCGACCTGAAGCCGATCGACGTCTCCGGCGTGGCCGTGTCCATGAACGGAATCGAGCTGCAGGATCGCGAGTTCTTCGCGGCGATCAATGAAGGCAGGGAACCCAACGCGAGTGTGGCTCAGTGCCTGCCCGCGATGCAGGTCCTCGATCGCCTCGAAAAGAGCATGCGGGCGAACCCGTAATGCTCGGCTGACCGCCGGGGTTTACTGGTTCGTCATCGCCGGTCGCGCAGTTTGGAAAGCAGTCGGATAATCTCGAGGTACAACCAGACCAGGGTCACCATCAGGCCGAAGGCGCCGTACCATTCCATGTACTTCGGCGCGCCGCGATAAGCCCCCTCTTCGATCATGTTGAAATCGAGGATCAGGTTCAGCGCCGCCACCACGACGACAACCACGCTGAACAGAATACCGACCGGGCCGCTGCCGAATATCCCCGGGACCTGGACGTGGAATAGCCCGAGAATCATGCTGAGGAAATAGACCAGCATGATCCCTCCGGTGGCCGAAACAATCCCAATCATGAATCGCTGTGTAGGGCGGATCAGACCGGAGCGGTAGGCGAGCAGCATGCAGAAGCACGTGCCGAACGTCAGCGCGACGGATTCGATGGCAATGCCGGGGAACCGTGTCTCAAGTACAGCGGAGAGCGAACCCAGGAACAGACCTTCGAGCAGGGCGTAAATTGGCGCGGTCACCGGCGACCATTCCTTCTTGAACACGGTTATCATTGCCACAATAAAACCGCCAAAGGCGCCGAGCATCGTGTACCCGCCAACCGCGGCGGGGCCGTTGGTGAAAAACTGGCTCCATGTCCAGCTTGCTGTAGCCATCACGCACAGCATCAGGATTCCGGCCTTGTTGACGGTCCCCGAGATGGTCATCGATGGGCCGTAGCCGGCGGCTACGCCATTGACCGTGAAAGTGCCCCTGCCGGCAAATGCCGGATTCGAAGTCTTGAGTTCCATATTCAGTTGGATGCCTGATACCCAATATAAGTTATCGCGATAGGATGGCTATCAAGGATGAGTGACGAAAGTACGCCGATTCCGGACAAACTGTTCTTCCGGATCGGCGAGGTTAGTCAGTTGGTTGGGGTGGAGCCGTATGTATTGCGGTATTGGGAGTCGGAGTTCCCCGGTCTTTCCCCCAAGAAGTCGAATACCGGCCAGCGCATGTTCCGGCGCAAGGATGTCGAGCTGCTGCTCAGCATAAAACACCTTCTTTACATCGAAAAGTTCACCATCGAAGGCGCGCGCAAGGTACTGAAAGCAGGAAGGTTAGCCGATGATAAGGGACACGATGTCGGTACTCAGGAAGAGCTGTTTCCAACCGCCGATCCGCTGCCTGAAATCCGTCGTGAATTGGCGGATATATTGAAACTATTGACGTAATTTATCGGGGTCGGCGACGATCTGGTCGTAGATCCGGTTCAGATCGTCCGCGTTGTAGTAATCGATCTCGATCCGGCCGGCGCCGCGGGCGCGTTCCAGAATTCTCACCCTGGTACCCAGGACTCGCTCGAGCTCCTGGACCGCAAACTTGACGTTGGGATCGAGCGGGGTGTCGTTTGGCTTCGTCTTTTCTTTTCGGTCGGTAGCGGGGGTCGGCCGGGTGAACTGCTCGATCTGGCGCACCGACCATCCCTCGGCAACGCACCTGCCGGCTATTTCCATCTGAATTTCTTCATCGTCAAACTTCAACAAGGCGCGAGCATGGCCCGCCGAGAGTTGCTTGCCGGCGATCATGTCCTGAATCTCTTTCGGCAGCTGAAGTAGCCGGACGGAGTTCGTGATCGTCGTGCGCTCCTTGCCGGTCTTGTGTCCGATCTGATCGTGGCTCATCCCGAGTTCCTGCGCCATTCGGTGGAAGGCAACGGCGAGTTCGATGGGATTCAGATCCTCCCGCTGGATGTTTTCGACGAGCGCTAATTCGAGGACCTGCTGGTCGTCGGCGGTGCGGACGATCACCGGCACGTCCTTAAGACCAGCCGCTTTGGCGGCGCGCCAGCGGCGCTCTCCCGCGATGATCTGATATTCGGTGTCCGCGTTCTTGCGCACGATAATCGGCTGGATGATCCCGTCGCGCTCGATCGACTGCGTCAGTTCGGCTAACGCGGCGGGGTCGAAATCCCGCCTGGGTTGATTGGGATTCGGTTTGAGATGGTCGATGGGCAATTGCTGGACGTTCCCTTCGGGAACGTTCGCCGATTCCGGGGCCGGAGGAGCGGCGGTATTTCGCGCCGGGAGAAGCGCGTGGAGCCCCTTACCGAGCGCTTTTCGCGGGTCGTTTCTGGTCATTCCTGAGTATCTCTTTTGCGAGTTGAATATAAGCTTCGGAACCCTTCGATGCCGGGTCGTAGAGCAGAATGGGTTTGCCGTGGCTGGGGGCTTCGGCGAGCCTGATACTTCGCGGTACCACCGTACGAAAGACCTCATCGCCGAAGAATTCGCGCAGGTCGGCTGCCACCTGACGCGTAAGGTTGGTCCGCTCGTCGTACATCGTCAGCAGAATGCCCTCGATCTGGATAGGGTGCCCGAAGGAGTCGCGCACCCGATCAATCGTGTCGATCAGACCGGATACCCCTTCGAGAGCGAAGAATTCGCACTGAATCGGTATAAGAACCGAGTCTGCCGCCATCAGGGCGTTTAGCGTCAAAAGATCGAGAGCGGGAGGGCAATCTATCAGGATGTATTGATAGTCGGCGGCAATCGGCGCCAGTTTGTGCCGGAGCAGGGATTCGCGATCCCCCGCGCTGACAAGTTCCACATTCACGCCGATCAGGTTCTTATCCGCCGGGACCATCTCGAGGCCATCCATCTCGGTCTTGCGAATCGCGTCGCGTATTTCTCGCCCGTTAACCAGAACGTCGTAGATGGTCGGAAGACCGTCTATTTTCTGGACGCCGAGGCCACTGGTGGTATTTCCCTGGGGATCGGAATCGATGACGAGAACCCGTACCTCGCTGGCGGCCAGGGCTGCGGCCAGGTTAATTGCGGTTGTCGTCTTTCCGACACCACCCTTTTGATTGGTGATCGCTATGATTCGGGACAATGAAGACTCTGATAACCGGATCTCAATCTAACATGTTTCACGTGAAACACTGAGGTAAATATCGAGGATCGCCACGGCCGCGGGAGTTACGCCGGGAATTCGCGCCGCCTGGCCAAGAGTCGCCGGCCGAACCTTCGTAAGACGCTCCCCGACCTCTCTTGAGATCCCGGGAATCCGGTCAAAATCCAGCCCGTTAGGGATTGGACGCAAATTCGAACCCGTCATCCGCTCAATCTGGCGCCGCTGCTGGTCGATATACCCGGCATATTTGATCTCGGTTTCCACGGTCATCAGAACACCCCGCTCGGTACCCTCGCCGAGAACCTCAAAGATCCATGCTTCCAGTTCCTCGATCCGCGCCTCCGGCCGGCGCAGAAAGACCCCTTTCGGACTGGAAGACAGCGCACTCATCAGACGAGACTTTTGTTCCTTCTTCCGCGCAAACTGCGCTCGCCGGGACGCGCACGCCAGCCCGATTTCCTCCGCAATTGGCGTCAGACGCTCATCCGCGTTGTCGATCCGCAAATGCAGCCGGAACTCGGCCCGCGACGTGAACATCCGGTAGGGCTCGTCTGCGCCTTTCGTGATCAGATCATCGATCATGATCCCGATATATCCCTGATTTCGCGGGATGATAACGGGCGCTTCGCCGCGAACCGTCCGTGCGGCGTTTATCCCGGCGATCAGTCCCTGCCCCGCCGCCTCTTCATAGCCTGAAGTCCCGTTAATCTGACCCGCCAGGAACAAACCCGGCAGCTTTCTGACCTCCAGCCGATGATCGAGTTCCCGCGCGTCGACCGCATCGTATTCGATCGCGTATCCGGGCCGAATCATCTCGGCTCGCTCCAGACCGGGTATCGATGCGATCATCGCCGCCTGCACGTCGGTCGGCATGCTGGTGGACATCCCGTTAACATAGATCTCGTTCGTGTCCAGACCTTCCGGCTCGAGAAAGATCTGATGCGATTCCTTATCCGGGAACTTTACGAACTTATCTTCAATCGACGGGCAATAGCGCGGCCCGACGCCTTCGATCTGTCCGCTATAGAGCGGTGAGCGCGAAATACTCTCGCGGACGATGCGGGCAGTTTCAGCAGTCGTCCGCGCGAGATAACACTGAATCTGAGGACGGTCGATGCGGGCTGTCAGAAAAGAAAAGGGCGTTGGGTCGGTGTCGCCATACTGCGGCTCGAACTTTGTCCAGTCGATGCTCCGCGAATCCAGCCGCGGCGGGGTACCGGTCTTGAGCCTCGTCCATCCCAGACCGAGATTGCGCACCTGGTCGGCCAGCACCTGAGAAGGAGCCTCGCCGTTCCGGCCGCAACTGAACCGCTGCTCGCCGATATGAGCCAGACCATTCAGAAAAGTACCGGTTGTGATAATGACGGCGCCGCACCGGATCCTCCGCCCATCGAGGAGGTGTACCCCCCGCACCCGGCCATCTTCGATCATCAGCGCCGCAACTTCGGCCTGTTTGATCTGCAGATTCGGCTCGCGCTCGAGAACCTGCTTCATGTGTACGCGGTACTGCTTCTTGTCACACTGCGCCCGCGGAGACCAGACAGCAGGTCCACGGCTGGTATTTAACAGCCGAAACTGAATACCGACCGCATCCGTGACTTCGCCCATCACTCCGCCCAGCGCGTCGATCTCCCGCACCAGATGACCCTTGGCGATCCCGCCGATAGCCGGATTGCAGGACATCTGAGCGATCAGGTCGGCATTCATGGTGATCATCGACGTCCGCAGCCCGAGGCGGGCACAGGCACGCGCGGCCTCGCAACCGGCATGCCCACCGCCGACGACTACAACGTCACAGGCCAACTCCATTGCTAACATTGTAGACTGTGAAAACTTTGGTCATTGGCGGCGGTGGCAGGGAACACGCACTGGCCTGGAGACTGCGAAATTCCCCATCGGTCGAAAAAGTCTTTGCCGCTTCGGGAAATCCCGGAATTGCAGAAGTCGCCGAATGCTATTCGAGTTTGGATTATGTCCAATTAGCCGAACATTTGGGAGTCGATTTGACCGTGGTCGGCCCCGAAGTGCCGCTGGTCGCCGGCATTGTCGATGAGTTCCGCGGCCGTGGAATGCCGATCGTCGGCCCCACCGCCGCCCATGCGGCTTTGGAGGGAAGCAAAATCCATTCCAAGCATTTAATGGAAAAGCTCGGCATTCCCACCGCCCGCTTCCAGACCATCGAATCTGCCGCCGGGTTCCCCGCCGGCTTCCGCTATCCCGTTGTCCTGAAAACCGACGGTCTTGCCGCCGGAAAAGGCGTCGTCATCGTGCAGAATCGTGTGGAGGTTGACGCTGCCCTTTCCAGCTTGCCTTTTCCCATGGTGATCGAGGAGTTCCTCGAAGGCGAGGAAGTCAGTTTTATCGTTCTCTGCGACGGCCGGCGAGCCGTTCCGCTCGAGCCATCGCAGGATCACAAGCGCGTATTCGACGGCGACCAGGGTCCCAACACCGGAGGAATGGGTGCATACTCCGATTCCCGTATCCTCAACGACCCCGACCGCGGCCGGATTCTCGACACCATCATTGAACCAGTGGTTCGCGCCACCGGATATACCGGATTCCTCTATGCCGGCCTGATGATGACATCCAAAGGCCCGAGCGTTCTCGAGTTCAACGTTCGACTCGGCGACCCCGAGACGCAACCGCTGATGATGCGCCTGCGCAGCGACTGGGGCGAGGTGCTGATGGCTGCGGCGCGGGGTCAGCTCGATGTGGATAAGCTCGAATGGTCACCCGAGCCGGCGACCTGCGTCGTCATGGCATCGGGCGGATACCCGGGGGCCTTCCAGTCCGGCCATAAAATCACTGGCATCGAATCCGTCACCGGCGCGAAGGTTTTCCACGCGGGAACCAAACGCGAAGGAAGCGACCTGGTCACCGCCGGCGGCCGGGTGCTCGGGGTCACGGCTCAGGGCCCCAACCTGCAGGCCAGCATCGACGCGGCCTACGCTGCTGTCGCCCGCATCCATTTCGACGGCATGCACTACCGGAAAGACATTGGATCGAGGGGTCTGCGCCGCTACAATAGTGTTGGATCGGGCCCGTAGCTCAGTTGGATAGAGCGGCCGCCTCCTAAGCGACAGGTCGGCAGTTCGAATCTGCCCGGGCCCACCATTTGCAACCGACAATTTACGGCTGGCTGCCGGTTACCGTTTTTGGTACTGCCTCCCATGATTATTGGCTTTGAGTGGGACGGGGCCAAGGCGAAAAGCAATTCCCGGAAGCATGGTGTCTCTTTCGACGAAGCGACCGGCCGAATCGAAGTTCGTCTGATCAGCGCGCGTAAACCGAATCGGCGCTAGCGACGGTACGATGAGGATACGGAATGAGGGAACATTACGATTTTTCGGCGGGCATGCGCGGCAAATACATAGGCCGCGTTGATACGACGGACGTTCGCCGTCTCAGCCCCGCGAA
>CAWBIS010000172.1:0-5799 GCA_963788485.1 Terriglobia bacterium | reverse complement strand
AGGCGAGCCCGGCAACGTGTCCCCTCCCTCCCAAATCTAGCATGCGGACCGGGTAACATTCGTGATTGCGAAGACTTATCTAAAGCTCCGGCGCGTTAAAAAGTGGTAATGTCAACGCCCGTATTGGACGTTGGAGCGATACGAACGCCATTTGGATTCGTTACCGGCTCCGCGGCGATTGGAGCGGCGGCGAATAACAACACCTATTGCACGCCTCAACGGCGCGCAACCAGCTCGCGGGCCGCGGCCTGCCACCCGGGATAGCGGAAATCAAAGCCCGCATCGAGAAGGCGTCCCGGCACAACCCGGCGGCTCTTGAGAACCAGTTCCGTTTCCGTTCGCATCAGCCAGGCGCCCATTTCCAGCGTCCATCGAGGAGCGGGCAGACCGAAGCGAATGCCCCACGCGTCACGCAGGGCTCGCATGAATTCGCGATTGGGCAGCGGATCGGGAGACGCGAGATTTACTATCCCGTCGAATTCCTTGCGGGCGATCAGAAAATCGACCGCGCGACTGAAATCCACTTCGTGAATCCACGAAACGTACTGCGTACCAGGCCCTTGCGTGCCGCCGAGCCCCCGGCGCACAAGGGTAGAGAAGACGTCGAAGACGCCGGCGGGATCCGGGCTGAATGTTATGGCGCTGCGTAACGCGACTTTACGCGTAAGCGGCGTGGAAGCGGCAAAGAACGCCGATTCCCACGCCTTCGCTACTTCGATGGAAAATCGCCATGTGCGTGGAGCGTCTGGTTCGTTCCCGCCCAACTCGCCCGTGCGTTCGTCCATGGCCCGATCCAGCGAATGCCGGTATATGGTCGCCGTACTGGCGTTGATCCAGAGCGGCGGGGGACGCTTGAGCGAAGCGATCGCATCATTTAACAACGCCGTGCTCCGGACTCTCGAGTCGCGGATGGTCCGGCGGTTACCGGACTCGTATCGGCAATTGACGCTGCGACCGGTGAGATTGATACACACGTCGCTATCCTCGAGATGGCGAACCCATTCGCCCGCGGAAACGCCGTCCCACCAAACCGAGCGCCATGGCGCCGGCCGCGGGCTGCGGCTGAATACGGTTACCGTATGGCCGCGTGCATGGAAAGAGCGGGCGAGTATGGTGCCCACCTGCCCGCTACCGCCCGGTATGACAATTCTCATGCGCAACCTTCTTCAGAACCGCGTTGCGTTCCCGCAGCAGGGCGCGCATATAACGGCGGAGGACCAGCATCTCGGCTACGCGGCCGAGCACCGGCAACGGGGCGGCGAAACAGAAGACGTCTATCATCTCCGTGACGCCCGCGGATGTCGTCCGAAAGAAATGATCGTGTTTCATCCACGCGAAAGGGCCGTCGATCATCGCATCCTGGAAGTAAGCCGGCCGATCCATAGCCGTTATTTCGCTGGTCAGCCGCTGCCCGAGACCGATCAGGCCCGAGGTAACGCCTCCCGCGGCGATCGCCTGTTCCCCCCAATGCACGTTTCCCGCGAGATGCACTTCAACGCTCCGTGCCAGATCGAAGCAGCACTCGATTGGCGCATGGATCATGGTTATTTCGCGGAGTTCGACCACGCGTCCCCCTCCACGATCCGGATCAACTGCAGTGCGGCTTTTCGTACGGAGCGCATCAGCGGCAGCGCGGATACTCCGATCAGCGAAGCAACGCTCTTCACCCCCAGTTCCAGCAAAGCCGTGGTGCGGGCCTGACCCGGCGACTCGTCGATCACCCAGAAGAAAATGACTCCCATTTGAAAAAACCAGAGGACCTGCGGAAGAACGGGTTCGAGATCGCGCGGAATGCGCGTGCCGCAATCGATCAGAATGTGCCGGAACCATGCGATGTCGATATCCCGGATTTCTTTCGTCTCGGGGCTGAACGGGGACAGCGGATGCTTTGGATCGGCCCCGTTTCGCAGGAGCGCCCGCAGGACGCTCCGGTCAGGCGCGAAGTAATCCAGCTTGACGCGAATCAGCGCGCGCAACCGGTTTGCCAGCCCGCCGGCCCGATCGAGCGCGGCCTCGATCCGCGGTTGCATCTCCACGCAGGATCGCCGGTAGAAAGCCATCACGATGGCGTCTTTGGATGGGTAGTAGTAGTAAGCCGCGCCGGTCGCCACCCCCGCTTTCTTCGCGACGTCCCGCATCGTGGCCGTGTCAAAGCCTTCCTGACGGAACAGCGCCAGCGCGCAATCCAGAATTCGCGTTCCCGTTTCGGCCGCCATATTTTGAACCCGTTCAAAACCAGTATAAGACCTGATTTGAACGTGTTCAACTGTCAGTGTGCCGATTTTGTGACAACATATCTGGCATCGTGAGATTCTTCGTTGCTCTGACGCTGCTCTCGACCGCCTCCGCGCCGGCGCAGACCGCCGGACCCGCTGCGTGGCAAAACGATCTGAAGCCCATCGGCGCCGCAGACTGGAATTACGATTTCGCCGCACACCTGCTGGAACGGGCCGGTTTCGGCGGAACTCCGGATGAGATCGCCGCACTGGCGAGGTTGACGCCTGCGCAGGCAGTCGCGCGACTCGTGCGCTACGAAGGCGTCCCGAACGTTAAATTGCCGCCGTTCGACGAAGACGCGATCCACGATCCCGGGCTCGAACCATTCCCTCCCAGCCGTCCGGCCGTCACCGATCTGGCAAAGGAGAAAGGTGAAGCGCTCGGCATCAAAGTCAAACCCACCGGCAATCGCAGGCTGCAACCGATTGTCGACGAATTCTTCTACTGGCTGCGGGCGAGTTCGCTCGAAACCAACCGTGTCGCTTACTGGTGGGCAAATCGCATGCTCACCTCGCCCCGTCCTCTGCAGGAAAAAATGGCGCTGTTCTGGCACGGCCACTTCGCCGTCAACGAACCCAAAGTGCGCGATTACCGCAAACTGCTGGCTGAACTGAATCTCTACGAAAACCACGGCACGGGCAATTTCCGCGACCTTATGGTCGCCGTCGCCCAGGATCCGGGAATGCTCACGTTCCTCGACGCCGGCGTCAACGTCAAGGGCGCACCAAACGAAAACTTCGCCCGCGAAATCATGGAAATGTTCACCATGGGCGTGGGGCACTACACCGAGAAGGACATTCGCGAAGCGGCTCGGGCTTTCACCGGCTGGAATTACGAAGATCTGAAATTCGTCGTCAACAGGAACGAGCACGATGACGGCGTGAAAACGTTCCTGGGCCAGACCGGCGACTGGGACGGCGTCCAGGTGATCGACATCATTATGAAGCAGCCTGCGACGGCTGACTTCATCGCGGGCAAGCTCTACCGCTTCTTTGTGCGCGAGGATCTTTCGCCGGAGCTGCAGCAGAGATTGGGCGCCGTACTGCGCGATTCGCATTACGAAATTGCGCCGCTGCTCGAAACCATTTTTCTTGCGCGCGATTTCTACAGCCCCGCAAGCGTTGGCACGCATATCAAAAGCCCGGTGGAACTGGCCGTCTCCACCTATCGCAAAATGGGCCTCGCCAGCGTGCCGGGCGTACCCGATTTCAATTCGGCGACTGGCGCCCTCGGCCAGCGGCTCTTCGCTCCGCCGACCGTTGCGGGCTGGGCCGGTGGCCGAAGCTGGATCACGCCCGGCCTGCTGCTCGAGCGCGGCAATTTCGCGCGCGACGTCCTGTTCCCCGATGTCAACTTCCTGCCGCCTGACCGCGTGAACTTCAGTGAGGATATCCGCGATGTTTCCACCCGCATACGGCAGGGCATGGACATCAGCGACGCGACCAAACCCGAATCCAAAACCGGCGTGATGGCAGAATCGAACGTCAATGCCGACCGCGATGAGGACTTCAACACGCGCTATGGCAGCTTCCGCGGCTGGCAGCTGGCGATTGAGAGAGTGAAGGCGATTCCGCGGGACACGGCGCAGGTGGATCTCTCGCGCATGGTGCTCGATGCGAAGCTGGCGAACACGACGCAGGTGGTCGATTACATGATCCACCGGTTCATGCGCGTGCCGCCAGGCGAACAGGCGAGGCAAAAGATGATCGACTTCCTCGATCACGATCTGGGCACGTCCGACATCGCCGCAGCCCGGACATATATGGAAGAGCCGCTGCGCGAGCTGCTGCACCTGATCATGAGCCAGCCGGAATATCAGTTGAGCTAGAAGAGGAATTTGTAATGAATAAAGCCCGATTTGCTCTTAATAGGTACCATCGGCGGGATCTCCTGCGCGCCGGCTTCTCCGGCCTCAGCCTGGCCGCCGGAACCGCCCTTCGCACCGGCGTCTTTGGCCAGGCGGCATCGGCGCTCGCGGCCGAAGCCGAATCGAACGGGAAAATTCTCGTCGTACTCGAACTTTCCGGCGGCAACGACGGTCTCAACACGGTGGTTCCATACGGCGACGACGCCTACTACCAACGCCGTCCTAAAATCGGCATCGCAAAAAATGCGGTGCGCAAAATCGACGATCATTTCGGTTTCAATCGCGGCATGGCCGGATTCGAGCGGCTTTACAAAGCGGGCAATCTGGCCATTGTGCACGGCTGCGGATATGAGAATCCTTCGTTCTCGCATTTCACTTCGATGGCGTACTGGCAAACGGCGGCGCCAAACAGCGGCGAACAATACGGCTGGGTGGGACGGCTCGCCGATGAGATCGCGCCTGATGCGCCGCCTAATTTCCTGGTGAATATCGACTCGAGGCAATCGCTCGCGGTGCGCAGCCGCCGGCATGTTCCGGTTGTCTTCGACGACCCGAATAAATTCTCGCGTGAAAGCTTCTTCGACGAGCGCGAAGTCTTCCAGTCCGTTCCCGACAGCGGGCAGGTGGAAAATCCCTCGCGCCGCTTCCTGCTCGACACGGCGAACAGCGCGCGGAACGCCTCGGCGCTGGTGCAGCAGGCCTGGGCAAGGTACCGGTCGCCGGTGGATTACGGAATCACGGGTCTCGATCTTCCAAAGATCGTGGCCCTCATCGACGCGGGGATGCCGACGCGCCTTTATTACACGGCGTATCGCAACAACGCCTTCGATACCCACGTATTTCAGAACGAACTGCATCAGCGCCTGCTGACCTACGCGTCCGACGCCGTATCGGCGTTCATGCTCGACCTGAAACGAATCGGGCGCGCCGACGATGTAGTGATCATGATCTTCTCGGAATTCGGACGACGCGTTCCGGAGAACGTCAGCCTCGGCACCGACCACGGTTCGGCGAACCTGATGTTCGTCGCCGGCAGCCAGGTGAAGGGCGGCCACTACGGTCAGATTCCCAGCCTGACCAAACTGGACGCAGGCGACAATCTGATCTACACCACGGATTTCCGTCGCGTGTACTCGACGATGATCGCGGGCTGGCTCGGCCATCGGGACACGAAGGAGCTGCTGAGAGGCGAGTTCGAGCCGTTCGACATGTTTCACAAACATCAGGCCTGAAAAGGCGGCTCAACCGCTTCAGCACTCCGCATTAAACCGACCGGTCGAGGACTGGGGCAAACTACCCGGCGGTGTTGCCGCTGTCAGCGCAATGCTCGATCGGCTGCTGCATCACGGGGACGTGCTTAAGTGCGGTCAACGACGGCGAGGACTGGTAAAGCAAGCGCGGCGAATGGCCCGCCAGAAGTCACTTCTTCTTCAGGAGTTTCGACAGCGATTCGGCACCGACGCGCTTGCGCAGTCTGTCCAGCCGTGTATCGCTGCGGACACCCGGAGCAAACGCCGGCCCGTAGGTCTTGCGAAGGGTTCCCACCAGCGTATCTCCGCGCTTGTGACGAATCTCGGCGTCAAGGTCGCGACATCGATCCTCGGGTCCGCGATCGTCGTTTTTCGCTGCCGATGCGCGCGAACGCTTTACAAGCT
>CAWBIS010000171.1:0-12857 GCA_963788485.1 Terriglobia bacterium | reverse complement strand
TTCGCAACGCCGGGAGTCTTGCTGGGCGCGTCCACCGCCAGCGTCGGGGCAGCAGCCGGCACGGGGTCGGTCTCACTGACGGTAACGCCGGCGGGCGCGACATGGACCGCCAGCAGCACCGCCGCGTGGCTCACCGTCACAGTCTCAAGCGGCGTCGGCTCGGGATCCATCGCCTACAGCTTCCTGGCGAACCCTGGGCCCGATCCTCGCACTGCGGTCGTCTACGTGATGGGGCAAACACTCACCGTCACGCAGGCGGGAAGCGCACTGCAGAGCTCCACGGTCACCCTGACGCCGGCGATGGCGCGCGTTTCGGCAGCGGCCGGCAGCGGAACCTTCCAGCTGTCAATCTTTCCCGCGGCTTCGTGGACGGCATCGAGCAGCGCGAGTTGGCTTGCAGTGAATCCGCCTTCGGGAGGCAACAGCGGGACCGTCACCTACTCATTCGCCGCGAATCCGGCCGTCGAATCGCGAACGGCGACGATCGCGATAGCGGGGCAGAGTTTTGTTGTGGTCCAGTTCGGAACGTCGGGAGATTACACCGCCTGGGGACCGACTTTCAATGGCGGCATCAGCACGATCGCGGGAAATGGTTCCTCCAGCTGGAGCGGAGATGGCGGTCCGGCCATTCAGGCGGGGATCGGCCTCGCGGGAACCTATCCCGAATATTACATCGTGTATCCCGGAGGGACGGCCATCGATGCGAACGGGAACGTTTTCATCGCGGATTGGCTCAACAACCGGATACGCCGCGTAGACGCGTCGACTGGATTCATTACGACTGTCGCCGGGGATGGGAGCCGGGGTTCGGATGGCGACGACGGTCCGGCAGCCTCCGCCGAACTCAATCAACCGGTGGATGTGAAGCTGGACGCCGCCGGCGATCTCTATATAGCCGATTCTCAGAACAACAGGATCCGCCGCGTGGACGCATCGACCGGGGTGATCACAACTGTGGCGGGAAGCGGCGCGGAGGGGTTCAGCGGCGATGGAGGGCCGGGAACAGATGCGACCCTCTCAGGTCCGGAAGGCATTGCCGTTGACGCATCGGGCAACATTTTCATCTCCGATACACAGAACAATCGAGTTCGCCGGGTGGATGCGCTGACGGGCCTCATCAGCACATTCGCAGGCAACGGAACCTACGGATTCGCGGGCGATGGATCGGCCGCGATCGCGGCCGAACTCGAATATCCGGTTGGTCTGACATTCGATACGACGGGTAACCTCTATATCGCCGACAGCCGGAACAACCGGGTCAGAAAGGTCGATGCGGTATCGGGCAACATCACCACGGTCGCCGGTTCGGCATCCGACAATTACACCGGCGACAACGGACCCGCCATCGCCGCGGGAGTGCCCGAACCCTCCGGCATAGCCGTGGACGGCAGTGGAAATCTGTATATCGCGGGCACCTGGGTGCGCCGGGTTGACGGAACCAGCGGCATCATTACGACCGTTGTTGGCACCGTTGCGACTCCGCCGAATGGCATCGGCGACGGCGGCCCTGCGATCGACGCCGCGGTCGACGCCGAGAGCCTGTCTCTTGACGCGAGCGGCAACCTGTACATCTCTGACAACGGCAATCAGCGGATTCGGCTGGTCGATTTCGTGTCGCCGGTTGTTACTCTCGCTTCGTCATCCGTGACACTCAGCAGTGCCGCCGTGTCGGGCAGCGTTGGCATGACGTTATCTCCGGCCGGCGCGTTCTGGGGCGCGAGGAGCAGCGCCCCATGGCTGACTGTGAACACCCCGAACGGCTCCGGGAGTGGCGTCATTTCGTATACCGCAGCCGAAAACGCAACCCCGCAGGAGCGCATTGCGACCATCACGATTTACGGCCAGGTCTTCACCGTGACGCAGGCGGGCATGGCGTTCGTGCCAGGCTCGGCCAGCGTGGTTCCACAGACGGCTGTCGTCGGGCCGGATGCGGGAACCGGTACGTTCGCCCTCAACGTGTCCACGTCCTTCGACTGGCAGGCCACCAGTTCGGCTTCATGGCTGATGGTGAGTCCTGCAGCCGGCAATGGCAATTCGACTCTGACATTCACGTTTGCGGCCAACCCACAGCCGAACGCGCGCATGGCAACTGTCAGCGTGGCGGGAGTCACTTTTGGCGTCACTCAGATTTCCGCTTCAGGTTCATATGCTCCCTGGGGACGGGGCGGTTATGGTCTGCTGAGTCTGATCACTGCCTCGCAGGGCTCCGAGATTGCGGCTGGTCCGGACGGAAGCGTTTACTTCAACGGAACCTCGGACGTGTACCGGATTGATCCAGTATCGGAAATGGTCTCATACGCCGCCGGTTCCCCTGCTCCGGGGGATTGCTGCAGTTCGGCCGGGGACGGGGGGCTTGCCACAAACGCCCTTCTCGACAACGTCGAAGGCATCGCGCTCGATTCCTCCGGAAACCTGTTTATCGCGGAGTTCTTCGGCAATCGCATTCGGCGCGTAGACGCGGCTACGCAGATTATCAGCACGTACGCGGGCGGCGGATCGGGCGGCGCAATAACCAACGGCGCACCGGCGACCAGCGTCTCGCTCGCGCCGCAGACACTCGCGACGGATTCTGCCGGGAACGTTTATGTCGAGCAGTACGACGGGGCGCCAAATAACACGATCGTGGTGGTCAACAGCGCCACCGATACAATCGCCACTTTCGCCGGCACCGGAGAAGCGGGGTTTTCGGGAGACGGCGGCCCGGCAACGGCCGCCCAGTTCAGCGGTCTGGGCGGCATGGCGGCGGACGGCAAGGGCAATTTTTATGTCGTCGATGCCAACAGAATCCGCCGGATCTCCGCCTCCGGAATTATCACGACCATCGCGGGAACGGGCGCCGCTGGATTCAGCGGCGATGGTGGACCCGCGCTCAACGCGGCGTTCGATATACCTTCCGGGCTGGCAATCGATCCGGCGGGCAATCTGTACGTCTCCGATTCCCAAAACAACCGCGTCCGCCGCATCGATGCATCTACCGGCATCATCACTACCGTGGCGGGCGGGGGAACGGGTGGCGATGGCGCCCCCGCGGTTTCAGCGTACCTGGAGTTGCCTGGCTCGCTCGCCGCAGACTCCGCCGGAAATCTGTACATTCAGGATTCCAACGGAATTCATTTCCTGGACTTGACATCTCCGCTGGTGACATTCACGCAGCAGTCAACCACCGTCTCCAACGCAGCTGGAACCGGCAGTGCGCCATTCACGATTGCACCCGCCGGAGCGTCGTGGACTGCGGTCAGTACCGAATCCTGGATCACGGTTCTGAATCCCTCCGGCACAGGCAGCGGCGCCCTGGCGTTTACTTTTGACGCGAATTCATCGCCATATCCAAGAACAGGTACAATCATCCTGCGCGGCCAGGCGTTCGCAGTCATCCAGTCCGGTGCTCCGGTCGCGTTTACGCCGCCGTCGGCTGTGCCGGGTGCCGCAGCCGGAAGCGGAAGAGTAGCCCTGAGCGCGCCTCCGTCGATGGCGTGGAATGCTGTCTCGGATGCCGCCTGGCTTACGGTCTCCCCGGCGTCCGGCACAGGCCCCGCGAATTTGAATTACACTTTCACTGCGAACCCGGCTGCATCCGCCCGATCCGGAATGATCCTGGTTGCCGGCCAGTATTTTCTGGTGGTCCAGCAGGGTACAACTGGCGCCGCTTCACCTGTCTACACCCCCTGGGACACGACATTTCCCGGAGAAATCATAACGATCGCGGGAAACGGCGAACAGGGTTTCAGCGGCGATGGGGGCCCGGCTGTCGCGGCAACCCTCGCGGGCGGCAGCCTGGCTGTCGACTCAGCCGGTAATGTGTATATCGCCGATTCCGGTAACTACCGAATCCGCAAAGTAGACGTGACCACCGGCGTCATCACGACGGTCGCCGGCAACGGCCAACAGGGTTTCAGCGGCGATGGCGGCCCGGCGATAAACGCATCCGTGAACCCGGTCGCCATCGCTCTGTCGGCGGCCGGGGATATTTACTTTACAGAGGCCACGTCTTACCGTGTCCGCCGCATCGACGCGCGCACCGGAATCGTCACCACGGTAGCCGGAAACGGTACCTACGGCTACACGGGCGATGGCGCCCCCGCGGCGGACTCGTCGCTGATGAGTCCGTCCTCCATCGCGGTCGACAGTGCGGACGACATCTATTTCGTCGATTTCCGGAATTACTCGCCGAATTCCGTATATTTTGTGCGAAAAGTGGATGCGGCGTCAGGTCTGCTGTCCACCGTGCTGGGCGGCGGATCCAGTCCGGCGAGTGGAGTCGCGGGAACCTCCGTCAATCTGAATGCACCCGCCGGGCTTGCGTTGGACGCCGAAGGCGATCTGTTTGTTCTGGATCTCGCCGGCGGGACCGGAACGAGTCCGCGTGTCCTCAGGCTGGATACCGCCAGCGGGCTGGCATGGACAGCCCTCGGCAGCGGCCCCGCGATTACTTCCATGCAGGTAATGACCGCCGACGCTGCGGGGAATCTCTTCCTCGGGGGCAATGGTTTCGTGCAGCGAGTGGACGCCGGCACGGGAGCGCTTACCAAAGTGGCCGGAAATGGAGCGGAAGATGAGCGCGCCTCGGGCGACGGCGGCCCCGCGATCGCCGCGATATTCGATGGTCCGCAATCCCTTGCGGCAGACTCGGCCGGTAACCTGTATCTGGGAGCCGACGCAAAAGTCCGGTTCATCGATTCAGCAACGCCGCAAATAACGTTTCCGGCTTTCACGCCTGTATCGCAGGCGGCTGGCGCCGGGAGCATCGCGATCGCCACCACCCCGGGCGCGCCATGGACCGCGTCCACCAGCGCGCCATGGCTGACGCTGACGACAACGAGCGGGAGCGGCAGCGGATCGATCGGATTTACTTTCACCGCGAATCTCACAGCGTTCCCGAGGGTTGCAGTCGTGACCGTCCTGGGTCAGCCAACCAATGTCGTTCAGGCCGGAATCTCCGTCAGCCTCTCCGCCAACTCGACGACCATGCCTCCGGGCGCCACAAGCGGCACGATGATGCTGAATGTGTCACCGTCGGCGCCATGGACAGGCTGCTTCCAGCGCTTCCTGGCTCACGGCGATACCCTCCAGCGGATCGGCGTCGACGACTCTGACATACTCCGCTACTCCCAATCCTTCCGTTACGCCGCGAATGGCAACGATCTCGGTTCTGGGACATACCTTCGAAGTGGTCCAGCAGGGAACGTCCGGCGCCACCGCGCCCTTCGGGCTGACGGCGTGGGATGAGATTACAACGGTGGCGGGCGGCGGCGCTCCGGGTCTTTATATCCAGGCCTATTCCGTCGCGACCGATCCCAACGGGAACCTCTACCTGACCACAGGTGTGCAGGTCGATCGCGTCGATTTGGCCACGGGAACGATGACGACTTTTGCCGGTGGCGGTACGTCAGCGCCGGGCGATGGCGGGCCGGCGACACAGGCGAATATCGGCCCTGAAGGTATCGCCTTTGATTCGTCGGGCAATCTCTTCATCGCCGACGGTGCCAACAATAGTATTCGACGAGTGGACGCGATCACCGGCGTCATTTCGACCATTGCAGGCACCGGCGCCCAGGGTTTCAGCGGCGATGGCGGTCTCGCTACACAGGCAGTGCTGGACGAACCGAGCGCACTGACGGTCGACCCGGCCGGAAATATCTATTTCATCGATGGGAACCTGAGAATCCGGCGAATCGACGGCGCGACAGGAATCATTACGACTTTCGGTGGCAATGGCGGTCCCAACACTTCGATTCCCGCCGACGGTACACCCGCCACTGCAATCGGCATGAGGTGTTTCACGATTACCACAGACGCCGCGGGGAACGTTTACTGCGCAGACTCCTACTTCAGCGGTCGCATCTTCCGCATCAATGCGGGCAGCGGCGCGATCACCACGGCGGTCGGCGAAAGAAATTCGACTGTCGGGACGCCGAATGGCGATGGCGGGCCCGCGCTGAACGCTACCATCTCTCAACCCAGCGGAATGGCGTTTGATGCCGACGGCAATCTGTATATTACCGATCTCTACGACTCGGCGATCAGACGAGTCGACAGCGCCACGGAGATCATTACAACCGTGGCGGGGCCAGCCTACGGGTTTGCAGGAGATGGTGGGCCGGCAACGTCAGCGAGTCTGAACGCTCCGATTGCAGCCGCAACCGACCCGGCCGGAAACCTCTATTTCTCGGATTCGGACAACAATCGAGTCCGCCTGATCGATTTCTCGACGCTTGCTTCTGCGCAATCCATCATGTTCAGCCCGCTGCCGGACATCAGCTTTCCGGCCGCGGCCTTTACGTTAAACGCGACCGCGAGCTCCGGTCTTCCCGTGATCTACGCCTCCAACACGCCCTCTGTCTGTGTGGTCTCCGGCAGCACCGTCACCATTCTGATCAGCGGCGGGTGCTCGATTACCGCCAGCCAGTACGGCGGCGGGAGTTACGCAGCAGCCGTTCCCGTAACGCAGACATTCACGGTGCTGTTCAGTGATACATCCGGATTGCCGGCCAATCAGGCGGCGGCCGTGGATCTCCTTGCCCAGTACGGCATCACCTCCGGGTGCGGTAATAACGACTTCTGCCCGAACGAGAATGTCACGCGTGCAGAAATGGCGATTTTCATTGTCCGGGGCATTTTCGGTGACAACACCTTCCCGTATTCCCCGACACCTTACTTCGCCGACGTTGCCCCGGATGACTTCGGCTTCCAGTGGATTCAGGCGCTGTACGAACTAGGCATCACCAAAGGTTGCGCAAGCAATTCCGACGGGACCATTGATTATTGCCCGAACGATTCGATCACGCGCGCGCAAATGGCCGTCTTCATCGTCAGAGCCCGGCTCGGCGCGCAAGCGACATTCAACTATCCCGCCGCACCTTATTTCACCGACGCACTGCCGCCAGGCGAAGACCCGACCGACGTGGACTTCCCTTACATCCAGCGCATGAAGATGGACGGGATCACCTCGGGATGCACCGCGACGACCTACTGTCCGGACGATCCCGTGACCCGCTCGGAGATGGCACTCTTCATCGTGAGAGGTTTATTCAATCAGCTATTGTCGGCCGGTGCGCCTGTGATTACGCAGATCAGCCCTTCGACGCTGGCCGTCGGTGCCGCGGGAACGTTTAATATCACGGGCGCAAACACGATGTTCATTCAAGGTACGAGCACACTGGCGCCGATACCGGGTGTGACGATCGGAACGATTACCGTGAATAGCCCGACCTCGCTCACCGTGCAGTTGACCGCGGCCGCGAATGCGGAAGCGGGACCGCGTTCTATCGACGCAGTCACCGGAGCCCAGGAGGCCGTTTTGCCCAATGGTCTGATGTTGCAGTGAGTTTCCGTTGACGCCAGGCGGGGGGCTTGACGGACCACCTCAGATTTCTATCCTCTTTCCGGCTCGCTTGAAGTCGATCCCATTCCCGAAAATCAAACGCCAACATCAAACGAACATGCCCCTGGAAGTCCAGAAGCGGGGGAAGCACCTAGTCTCCAGGACAGCCTTAAACCCCATAAACTCGCAAAGACCCCATTCTTAAACCCCGAAATCTTGCTACGCTGGGCTTGACCACTCCAGCTCATGCCCGATTTCTCATGCGGAACTGGTAGCCGCAGGCGAGAATCGAATCATCGTTCCCACCGTCTACCGCAATAACTATCTGATGGCTTTGAAGGCTCTGTCGCAGAACAAGCTGACAGGGGCTCTTGTTCGCGTGATGGGCTTTGCCCAGCGCTACACCGCGGCAGTCGATTTCGAGGAACTACAGGTGGCCCGCTTCATTCAGGCTGAGTTTGAACACGTTCGTGTTCGGGAGTCAATGGAAGAGACCTCAGTAAGGGCTCGCCTTCAAATCCCGCTGCGGCTACGCTGCCCGAGGTCGCCGGCCCATCAAGATATCAAAAAGCACCTGATTATGTTCGATGTGGTGCGTGTTGAATCCTGTGATTCCCATCCGCATCTTGCCGAACTCCTGCTGTAGTATTGCGTCAATCTCCTGGCTATTGACGCTGCCGAAGCAGTGTTTGGTGGCGCATGCGGCCTGACCCATGTTCACTTCCGTCGGGTGCGGCTGACGAGGCTGTCTGGTCCGCTCGACGCGCGGCAGGATATAGAGGCACGTGGTCGGCGACACCGGGAGGATCACCTCTACATTAGGGCGTGCGAAGCCCTGTCCCCAATACAGAGTGTTTCGGTCTGTCCGCTCGAACGTGACTACCGGCGCGTCGCCAATTACGAACGGATGCGCGGCGTCCGTCGTCATGACGCCCCACTGGCCGTTCAACATGGTTTCGTCCGGGAAGTTCATCATCGTTTCGAGTGCCTGGATATAGTCGCGCTGGGCTTCGTCGGGGCCGGAGTGCTGCGCGATTGTCTTCTCGGTCGCGTCGATCACTTCCTGTTTCGTGACCATGCGCCCGAGACGATATCCCCGGCTAATCATATCCATGGTGTACCGGGCCGCGAGTTCCGTCAGCTTCTTGTCATCCTTCAGCAGCGACCGGAACGCATCCATCTTGGTTTTCGCGTGTACCGCGCTCGCCGCCTGACGAGCGACAGATCGGGTGAACAGCATCCGGACGTATCCCGTGAGCAGGTAGATGCGCTTGGCATCCAGGAAGAACGTCCTGTAGCCCATCATTTCGATGAACTCGTTCACCGGGTCTTCAAATTCCTGCTTCAGTCGTAGTTCGATTTGCTCTTCCTTTGCGGCGTTCGCCGGGTCCGCGAAATGGCCGTCCCACGCTGTTGCCCTTCCGGGCGAGGCTTTCCACCATGGCGGGAGCCCCTTCTGATACTGCCAGAGCCGCTTGGATTTCGTTCGCGGATCGTCGTATGCGAACTGTTCGAGCAGCTTTCTGGGCACGGTATGGGAGAACATTTGTGGACACGCCTGTAGTCTCCATTTTAACGTGCTTAACCGAAGGCGCACCGCCGGACATACTTGATTTGAGAACGCGGCGTTGCCCCGTGCAGCCCCCGGCGATGTTGCCAGACCACATGCGCACGGAATTTGTAAACGGTAGACCGAGACAGCGACCCCGCCACCTAGGCGCTTTCAGATGCGTCCCCGACGTCAATGTTCTTTGATTCCATTAGCTGCTCGCAGCGAACAATGAAGGCCGGCATTGCCTGGCATACCTTCTCGTGAACATATTCGAAGAGCATCAGTGCCACACTCAGATTGGCCATTCCAACGGGTCGCGGGTCGCGGCCGACGGCCTGCCCGAAGCTGACAACGGGACTTGGTGGTGAGATCTTCGCGAACAAGCCCGTGACAGCCGCGTAGTTCGGGTGCGAGTATTCGCTCAGAATGTCGTAGTTCTCGCGGGCGCCGTCGACCGTCTTGTTGAGGTGATCCACGCAGCTCAGCACGTTCACAGCTGTCGGCATTTCCGGGTCGTTTCGCGAGCCAAAAACAATCCGCCGGAACTGGTCCTCAGCGTCTTCCAAATTGCCAGTGTCAATCGCCATCCGAAGCGTTTTGAGGAAATACCAGAACGCTGATGCGGTTTCGACCGTAGCGCGAGTGAGCAGCATGGCCGATGCGTATCGGCCCTCGCCGAATGCAGCCAACGCATCCCGGCCGAGTTCCGCCATGCGCCAAGTCAGCGCTTCTTTGTAAATGGCCGCTTTGAACGGGCGTTTCGTATTGGGAGACAACTCAATTCCGTCGATATCTTTCACACGGAGGACCTCGATCCTCGCTAGTCGATCCGCAACTTCGGCCCTGAATTTCTCGATGTCGCTCACAGCAGGCGTGTTCAACGTGCACCTCGCATCGACAGAATCACAATCCAGCCGGCGTCAATTGTATTGACTGTCGACGACTGAGAAAGCTGAGGTCCGGCGATTCGGCCGTAGACTATGGCTTGGGCCAGTATCGTATAAAGTATGCGCAAAGCTCTTGGGCCTGTCAACGATCACGAGTGCACCGTGGGACCACCCAAAATGATCGGATTCACCAACGGTGGAAGCAAGCCCCTACCATTGTCGCTGTCGTTGTACGTGAGTGGTACGGGAGTGCCGACTACGGCCTTCGCTCTCCGGTCAAAGCATCGTTCAGTCCGCCAATCGCAGTTCATGAACTGAAATAGTTCTTGCTATGAATTCCTGAAATCCGTCCAACACATTGATAATAAGAAGGCTCGCCGACATCGGCCACCATCTCTTCCAGTAACTGTTTCTAGAAATCATCCGTCGAACCTGCAAAAATGAGAATCGTGCAGAAATCCTGCATATAACAGGTTTCTGATGTGAAGTTTTCTGAGGAATCGAATGCAACAATTTATTGCCGAAGTTGCTAAAACAATCGGGGGAATGCCGGCTGGGGCGCTCGTGGTTGTGGTCATATTGGCTGCCTTCGGACTGTCGGCCTACGCCATCTCTGCGGTTGTGAAAATCAGCAAGGGACGCCCAAATGGCGATTGACCAGTGGGTTCGCCTCCCATCGGCATGGATCGATGACCACGGGCTCACTAACTTAGCATGGAAATCGGGCGGCGAAGGCGCGGACAATATCGCCGCCCTGATGGCGCTGACCGCCATCGCCCATGCCGCCGACCAAGAAACTGGGATTGCCAGCCTCACATACGATGCGCTTAGTGATTCGACCGGCCTCAGCCGGGCCAAGCTTTCGAAAGGTCTTGAAATCTTGAAGCATATTCAGGTTATCGGACCGGCACCTGAAGCAGCGCGGAGCACATACCAGCTCATCAATTTCGGGGCAGGCCACCATTGGGCGAAAATGCCCGCGAAGAGCATGTATTCTCTCGGAAGAATTACGGCTTTCGCCGATTTCAAGCTTCGCAAAGTGGCAGAACTTGATGCGCTGAAGCTGTTCTTCCTGTTTGTCGCGCGGCGAGGTGGGGATACAAATTTCGCCAATATCGGCTACGAGAAGATCGAAGAATATACCGGGATCAGGCGCGTTCGCATCAAGGCCGCGATAAGTATCCTGGCGTTGGTGCCTCTGGTCTACGTCGAGCAGCTACCAAGCAAAACCAACCCGAACGGATACTCGAATGCGTACCGCATCGTGGGGATCGATCCTTACAACCATATGGGAACGAGAGGCCGCGAAACCAACAAATCCTGTGAATCTCGTACGATGACGTTCTTCGTTAAGAAAACTGCTCAAACCTCTTCCGCGCATCGAAGACATACGCGCAGTCACGATCAGCCCGATGAACAGTGCCACACAACTTACCGTGTAAACGCGCGCAGAGAGTTCGAAAATTGGACCCGAGAGCGCCGGGCGTGTTAACCGCGTGGCGGCACTCTCCAGAGAAACGGAGAATGCGGGCCGACCCGTCGCACTGGCGACGCACTGTGAAAGTCCACGACGGCTCTCCGCAGGCGGAAACGGAGAGTTCAAACTCGGGGAAGTGGCTGGCTTTATTGGGGATATTCTGCGATGCTGCCGCCGGGCGATGGCGTCAACCAACACGCACGTGGCGTTCGGAATAAAAAAGGTTGGCTCCTCAGGTAGGATTCGAACCTACAACCCTTCGGTTAACAGAAGGCTGTTCGGCACTCTTCACCGTTGCTACGGCTTGCTATAAGTAGCTATTTGTCAGTTACTTGCGGGCGATTCAGCGGGTACGGTGAGTTGTAGCGTTTCGGCTGTATTGAGACCTGTTTTGACCTGTGGCCGCTACATTTTCCGCTACAGTGAATTGTCGGGTTTTTGCAAGGTAACGGACATGGGCGAGCGAATGACATTGCGGGGAAGGATCGAGGCGCGAATCGCCAGCAAGCCCGGCGAAGATGTATTCCTGCCGCGCGAGTTCCGTGATCTCGGCGGCGAGGATCAGGTTCTGCGTGTCCTGCGCACCCTCGTGCAGCAGAAACACCTCGTACGGCTCGGCTATGGTGTCTATGGTCGCGCCGTCGTATCGAGTCTTTCCGGCAACCCCGTGCTTTTCGCTCAGAACGGATTTCAAGGGGCGGTACGCCAGGCTCTCACCAAACTCGGGGTGACGTGGGAACCAACGGAGGCAGAGCTTGCTTATAACGAAGGTCGTTCAACACAGGTACCAGTCAACCCGGTTGTGCGCGTGAAAGGACGGTTTTCGCGGCGACTCTCCGATGGCAGTCGGGAACTCGTCTTAATCAAATGATCGAGCCTTCTTGTATTTAGAAAAAATAGTATACTATTTCTAAATGACTCCAATGATGCCCACGGCAATGAAGGATCAGATTTGGGCTCGTATCGAGGGTCTCGGTCCTGGGAAGACATTCATGGCGAAAGACTTCCTGGACATTGCGAGCCGCGGCAGCATTGACGTCGCGCTCGCCAGTCTTACAAGCGCCGGGAAGATCCGACGGATTCGACGCGGTCTATATGATCTGCCGATAGTGAATCCCGAGCTTGGCGGCGAACTGAGCCCCGACATCGACGAAGCGGCACGGACTATTGCTCGCCGCAACCGATGGACAATCATTCCCGATGGACCATGGGCCGCAAACCTCGTAGGCCTCTCCACTCAGGTTCCCGCCAAGATCGTTTACCTTTCAGATGGGCCGAGCAAGAAGGTTTCCCTCGGAAGGCGCTCGGTCCAGTTCAAACACGCCAGGCCTCAATCACTCGCGGGCGGCGATGGCAAGTCGGCCCTCGTCGTCCAAGCGCTCCGGCACCTCGGCAAGGACGGCGTCGACGACCGAGCGCTGTCAGTATTGAGGAGTTCGCTTTCCGACTCGGAACGAAAGCAGCTCTTGAAAAATACTCGTCTCGGAGTCGACTGGATCTATGGAGTGGCGAAGAAACTCGTTGAGGTCCACAGTTGAACCGCGTCGCACGTCTGGACCCGTCACGCCGGGCGGAACTGTTCCGCGAGACCGCTGACCGGATGGGTCTCTCCGAGGCTGT
>CAWBIS010000170.1:0-7530 GCA_963788485.1 Terriglobia bacterium | reverse complement strand
GCTGCGAAAACCAAATAACTTCGCGGGCGAAGGATGAAGTTTCCGCCGAAACTCTGATTCTTGATGAGATATAAGTATGGCGATGTCGCAACCACCGGTATACCCTCACGAACCTCATCTGTATTCGCAGAGTCCAGGCCAAAGAACGCGTTTAACTCAGCGGCGGATCCAAGCCGCGATGCGAGCTGAGTCCATCCGCCTTCTGCGTCGATCGATTTGGCCTGGCCGTCCTCATATACGGGTACGATGTTCTTGAATGCGCCCCCGCCAAGATCGCCAATGCCTCGCCCTCGATAGAATTCTCCCGAAAGCTCCAAAGGCTTCACAAGGGGGAGACGCCAATCGGACGTACCAGCCCAAAAATCGCGTTTCTCATATCCGTAAATATCAGTTCCAGAAAACAGTTGCCGGGTGTAGTAGCCATTCGCGGCTAGCTCAAAAGGATGGTTCTTATCTCCCCATTCCCACGCAGTTCGGGCTTCGTAGCCGGGCTGCAGATTCTCCCGCTGAATTCCGTAGGCAATTTCACTTGTGACATCCCCTGCCTCGGGATCCAAGGCACCAAAACCGAGTTCCACACGGATGCCCCGCGGCATTTCAATTCTCTGTTCAATCGTGAGTTGCGGCAGCCACGTCCACAGGTTTCCGGCCCAGGCTAACGGCGGCTCTGCCACGGTAGCAAAGGATGTTGGCGAAAGAGGTGAAACCATAGGTGTTTCCAGGCCAGCTGTAATTTGCGTATGTGGCCAGTCCAAATCGATTTCGCCAGTTTTGATATGAAAGCTGGCATAAGGTTGGGAGGAACCGGGTGCATAGTTACCGGCGGCAAAGAAATCGGCGACAATCTGCGCAGTGCTTCGAGCGTTCCATATCCTTGGGCCGGTAGCGTCCACTCCCAATTGCGTCTGGTTAAAGGTTCCGCCCAGGGAGTGATGAGGATAGTAAATACCACGGTCCAGGGCGATTGTGGGAAAGCAATAGCTATCTGCCCTGCTTAAACCATCGTATTGCTGAAACCGGAGGTTCCCGAAACCTTGTCGGCGAGCGGAGGCTCGTCGAGGAACAGCATGTAATCCACGAGTTCGTCCACCCCCGTGCCGTCTTTCGCGGCGCGCGCGATCAGGTTCATCATGTGCGTCTGGTGCTCGAACACCATGAGCGCGACAATGTCGCTGTGGGCCGACGGATACGGGTTGGCGTTGAAGTTTGCGGGCAGCGCGATGCCCATGTGCCTGGCCGATCCGCTGCTCCCCGTGACGTACCAGCCGCCCCAGAGTTTGTCGAACGGCGTGCGCTGATCGGTATCGTACGAAGGCGCCTGACGCAGAGGAACGCCGCCCGGCCCGGTCGACACGCTGCGAATCAGCGTGCCGGGGATGCCGAAGGTCACCTTCGAGACGTGGCAGTTCAAACAATCCTGCCGGGGGGCGAAGAGCGATTGCCCCGGCCGCCGCTGTTGGTGAATCCACGGTCTCTGATCCACCGTGTAGAATTCAAAGCCGCGTTCCGGGTCCTGCACGGCCACTTCGATGAAACCGCCGCGCACCCAGCCGACGATCACGGAATCGTTGAAGAAGAGCGTGCGCGGGTTGCCCGGTTCGATGCGCAGGGATTGCACGCTGGTCTTCGAAAAAACCATCATCTGCGATTCGACGGGAATGTGGAGAGCGTCGAGAAGCGAACGCAGATAGCCACTGGTGTCGTCGAATTTGAGTTCGGCCTGGCCCTGACGGATGCGCTGATCCAGTTGTTCTACGGGATTAGACGGCGTCTGGCCCAAACCGGGCGACGCCGCGAGAATTCCGAGAATAAAAACGCCAGCCGCTACCGGGCCGCGCGCGTCAGCACGCGGCAACGAAATGCAACGCATTCACTTCAATTTCCGACCGCGAACAAAACCGCGTCGTTAATAGCATAGACCGTTCCATCCACGCCGATCAGCGTGGGCGTATAGGCTTCGCTGATTCCCGAAGTCAGCGTCAGGCGCTGCGTAAACGTGTTGCTGACGAAGCTCCACCGATAGACAACACCGTCCTCGCTGTTAACAATCGCGGACTTCGTGAAGGGATCGATGACGGCAGTGTTGATGCACCACTCGCGCACGGCGTTCGGATACCCTGGCTGCGGTGCCGGTGTGACGCCGTCGATCGCCAGCACCTCGGTCATTACCTGCACCGGAGTGCTCGAATATTCGTCCTGCATTGAGGTGTTGGGATCGAGGACAGCCACCTGGTTGACACCCGTGCCAGTGCCGACGCCGGCATAGTTGTTGTACTTGGTCAGAATCAGATAGGGCGAACTGCCGCTGTAAGACGGAACCAGATTGGAGGCAACCACGGACGCGGTATCGTCCCAGCCGAACGAACCCGGAATCTTCGTTTCCGTAAGCGCCGAGTTGAAATGCAGCATCCAGCCGCGGTCGTTGTGCGAACTGCAGCAGGGAGTCTCGAGAACGCCGTAATAGACGTCGCCGTCCGGACCGATCATCGGCGATGCCGAGCTGTCGCTCGATATCGTAGCCCGGCTGCCGCGCGGATCGTACAGTTGCACATGAGCGATGGGCGTGAGCGTAGCGCTGTCGACCGAGACCAGATAGCCGTTGCCATACTCGGCGCCGTCGGAAACGGCGAAATAGAGAGTGCGCTGATCGTTGCTGAGGGCCGGTGTGCAGTTCAGCGCCACCTGGGTGATGGAAGCGTCGCCGCCCGCCGTGGATGGCGCGCTGAGCCACCTGCCGGCTCCGCCGGCTGAAATCCGCGCGATACCGCTGGTCAGATTTGCCGGGTTGGCGCCGCTGACGATGAAACCGAAAAAGATATTGCCGTCGCGGTCGGCTGACAGAGGAGTGGAAATCTGGACGGTGCCGTTGAATGCAGCCGCGTTCGCTGCGTAAAGCGAATCTCCGAAGAACGCGATCTGTCCCGAGCTGCCGGTTGCCGAATCCACATTGTCGCGGTAGTAGACGGTGCCGCCCGGACCGGGATAGTAAAGGCGGTTCAGGATCAGTACGGGTCCGTAAGGGGGAATCCAGTCGTGCGAGGGCTGCGTGTAAGTGGTGGACAGAGTATAGATCGGAGCGCCTGTGGTGCCGTTGAACGCCTGAACCTCGAATCCGCCGCCCGTTGTTCTGACAGGAACCAGGACATTGTTCCCGGCCGTCACACTCGGGGAGCCGTAGTGAATCAGCAGTTCGCCGCGGGGCGGGTTCTGATCGACCGGCGTCGACCAGTGAACAGTGGTCAACGATTGGGAGCGATTCAAAGAGACGGCAGTGTGTTGCGGGTCGTGTGCATACCCGTTCCACGGGTCACCGACCGATGGAGTGCCGGTCGATTGAGCAAAAAGGCACGCGGCAAAAAAGGGGATCAGGGTGAGAACGGGCAGGAACGTGGCGGTCTTCAATTTGTCCTCCTGAAAGTCGGTCAGGTTAGTTTAACCCGTGGAGGGTGATTTCGGATACGTTTTCGCGCACTCAGGCCGGGAAAGATCGGGTCAAAGGAGAATAGTAGCTGTGAGTTTCCTAGACAATCTTGAAAGCAACCTCAAAGCCCTTGAGTCCCGGGATGAAGGCATGGACGACCGGCGCCGCCGCGAATCCGACCGCGGACGGGTGCTGGCCGCCGCACCGTGGGCCGAGAAATTGAAACGCGAACCCTATGCGCAGGACCTGATGCGGCAAGCGACCCTCGCCGGCCGCGAGAGGCGCATCAAAGTGAATCTGGTGTGGATCGAAACGACACTTCGCCTGGAGGCCCGCGGTCATCGACTGGAGCTGCAGCCGACTCCCGAAGGTGTGGTGGCCGTGTTCCTGCGCGGCGACCAGGAGCTTGACCGGGAGAATGTCAACCTTTCCAGCGATCCCCGGAGGCTGGTCGGCACGTGGATGGTGGCGCTCGAAGAGCAGAAACGGATCGACGACGCCGAGGCCGCGGCAGCCGAAGAGGTCGCCGAGACGTAGATCGAACCGGTTGATCGGCGGGCTCGGCTTTACTGCGCGATGCGAGCGGTCTTGATGTAATCGAGGTGCGGGAAGCTCTTGTCCAGATAGGCGTTTCCCTGGGCCTCAATCTGCGATTGATCCGGGCTCTCGCCGTCGCCCGAATAGATCTGGTCCACAAATTCCATGCCGCTGACGACCTTGCCGAACGGCGCAAAACGCAGGCTGTCCAACCGGGCGTTGTCGGCGTAGTTGATGAACACCTGGGTAGTGCGGCTGTCAGGCGCGGACATAGCGGCGAAGGTAATCGTACCCCGAACGTTGCTGGTCTTGACCGGATCGTCCTGAATCGGCACGTCCCAGGCTTTGGTTACAGCGGGATCGGCCGCGATGCCGAATTGCACCATAAAGCCGGGCACCACGCGAAAGAAACGGGCGCCGTCGTAAAACTTCGCTTTCACGAGATTGTAAAAACGGTCGGCGCCGATCGGAGCGTCGGCGCGGGTGACCTCGATGACCACGAGACCACGTGACGTATCCATGTTGACCCGGAAAGTTTCGGGAGCTTTTTCGTTGGTTGGCTTCTGCGCACAGGCGCAATCGACGGCCAGAACGAAGGCCAAAGAGGCAATCAGTGAAATTTTTTTCATTTGCAGAGAGGAACTTTCGCCATTTTAACGCGACGAACCTGCGAGTCGCGCATCGACTGGAGCATTCAGAACATGCGTGCGGTTTGCTCCGGCAGACGCGCCAGTTGCCCGGCCAACTCCTCAAGTCCCCTCCCGCCGAACAGATCGCCGGCCGGAATCTGAATGTTTGAACCGTCCCGGCACTCTGTGGATCACGGGTCTTGTGGCTGATCTTCCGGCTTCCGCTCTTACTGTCTGGGCAGGCTAGCGCGCTGCCATCTTCGGACCATCTCGTTCTTCAATCGCGCCAGCCCGGCGCCCATGAAATTGCCGCCGAGTACGCGCGGAGACCTCGTTGGAATACCACGGCAGCCGCGAAGGAAGTTCTTCAGGGTCTGACATAGACTAAAAACGAGGAGCGCATTATGCCCGACGGTCGCGAAGAACGTGTAGAACGCGAGACACGCATAGAGTGGGAAAAGCGGGAGAATCGCGATGACCGGTTCGACCGCGAGCCCATAGAAGAATGGGAGCCCGAACGGGTCGATTCCTGACCGGGATCGCGATTCGTTCCACTGAGCCGCGAAACGGTGTGATTCGTTTTGGCTTGTCCTGAACCGGCCGGTCCTGACCAAACAACAGTGAGGCGCAGCACGGCGGGGAAATCAGCCCGAGCCCGGAATAACCTACCGGCCCGGGCCCGGCACAGTCCAGGGCTCCATCTTCAGCAGCGCGCCGTCATTCTCCTCCGTGAGCACATACAGCAAACCATCCGGACCCTGCCGCACATCGCGGATGCGGTTCTGCAACTCGTGGAACATCGACTCGCGGTGGAGTTCCTCCCACTTGTCGTTGAAGTCGATGCGCACCAGTTGGCCCGACCGCGGCACTTCGCCCTGGCGCATGCC
Source organism: Terriglobia bacterium (assembly GCA_963788485.1). GTDB lineage: Bacteria > Acidobacteriota > Terriglobia > Bryobacterales > Bryobacteraceae > BOG-234. The sequence continues at coordinate 2,056 of CAWBIS010000170.1, read as the reverse complement.
GCCTACAAACAGATTGTTTTTCCACCGGGGAAATTTGTCGCCGGTGTAAAACGTCAGCCCGGAAACCGCGATGGCCGGCACCCAGTAGACAACCGGCGGTTCCATTCCTTCCTTGTAATCGCCGAGGCTCACCCGCGGTCCCAGATAAAACCGCCCGTTGCTCACAACGGGCCATCCATAATTCTTCCCCGCCTGCAAAATGTTGACCTCGTCGCCGCCATTCGGTCCGTCTTCGCATTCCCAGAGCCTGCCCGTTCCGGGTTCAAGCGCGAGGCCCAGCACGTTGCGATGCCCATACGTGTAAATCTCCGGACGAGCGCCGGCTCGACCGACGAAGGGATTATCCGGGGGCACCGTGCCGTCGTCTTTCAGCCGCAGCACCTTGCCCGCAAGCTCGCTCAGATCCTGCGCTTTCATCGCTTCGTTATCGCCAATGCCGATCGTCATGTAAATCATCCCGTCGCGTCCGAAAAGAATTCGCGACGCGTTACCGCTCGGGATCGCGGAAAATAGATCGCGCACTTCTACCAGCGCCGTTCCGTCCCAGCGACCCCGGGCCAGCGTTCGGACTGCCCTGCTACCCGTCGCCGCCGGCTTGTCATACGTGAAGTAGATCAGCTTGTTTTCGGCGAACCGTGGATCGAGCGCGAGATCCATTAATCCGCCCAGCCCCTGGGCATGGATCTGGGGCAGGCCCGCGACTGGCGTGGGGTCCAGTACACCATTCCGCACGATGCGCAGCCGTCCCGGCCGTTCCGTAACCAGGATTGCCCCGTCGGGAAGAAACGCCATGCTGAACGGATGGACCAATCCTTTCGTGACCGTCAGCCGGATCTGATGCTGGATGCCCGTATCGAGTATGATCGGCCCGTCAGGCAGGGGCGGCGAAGGCCAGCTGATGCCAGGAGGCGCAGTGGGCGCCCGTCCCGGGCCGCGCGCCGCGGGCTGCTGCGCCAGGGCCACCGATCCGGTCAGCATAAGCGTCAAAGCGAACACACATATCTGCATCGAAAGCCGCTCCTTGAACACGGCAGCCATTATATGCTTCCCGAGCTATGCGAAACGGAATCAGTGGGCGCTTTTACCTCGAGGCCACTCGTTGCGACTCCGAATTTGACTTCTCCACGAAATGTTTGAGGGCGCCCGACAAAATCCAGAGCGCGGGGACCTGGCCCGGTTGAGCGTCGCCAGCAGCAGAGCTGAATCGCTGGCGAGGTACAACAAGATTACGCGCACAGTGGGAGTGCGGCTATGCCGGACCGAAAATCTCCCGCAGTCGGCGAGCCAGATCAGCTTTCCGGTACGGCTTGTCGAGGACGACGAGATCGGGAACGCGGCTGCTGCGGGACGCAAGGGTTTCAAGCGAATAGCCCGACGTGAGGAGAATCCTCAAGCCTGGCTTCAGCTGCTGAGCCCGATCGGCCAGATCCCAGCCATTCAGGCCGCCGGGCATCACAACATCCGAAAACAGCAGGTCTATCTCGATTCCCTGCTCGAGTTTTGCCAGTGCATCGCGGCCGTCGGTAGCGATTACCACGCGATAGCCGAGACTTTCCAGCGTGGCGACCGCGTATCCGCGTACGAAAAGGTCGTCTTCGACGACCAGAATAGTGCCGGACCCCGCGGGGGCTTCCCAATCCGAACCCTGCAAATCCTGGGGTTCAGAGACCCCCAAATTGGAGACAGGCAAATAAAGTCTTACCGTAGTACCCAGCCCCGGCTCACTGTAAATCGCGACGTGTCCGCTGGACTGCTTTATAAATCCGTACACCATGCTCAGCCCCAGGCCGCTTCCCTTGCCGACGTCCTTGGTGGTGAAAAACGGTTCGAAGACCCGCTCTCTGACCTCTTCCGTCATTCCTTCACCGTCGTCGGTGACTGAGATCAGGACATAGTCGCCGGGCGTGACCTCCGGGTTTGTATCCTGATATGTTCCGTCGAGCCGTGCACCTGCAGTTCTTATCGTGAGCGTCCCGCCGGCGGGCATGGCATCCTGTCCGTTGAGTACCAGATTGAGAATGGCCGATTCGAGCTGTGCCGCATCGGCGAAAGCCAG
>CAWBIS010000169.1:0-36387 GCA_963788485.1 Terriglobia bacterium | reverse complement strand
ACTCGCGACAAATTGCAAAGTCGCGGGCGTGGGCGAGATCGTGGCCGTTGCCGCCGGTGCGGCAATCATCACGTTGATGTTGTCATTGCCCGTTTCCGAAAGCACCGAGATAATCACCAGCCCGGATAGATTCGAGGGGAGCTGCGCAGTGATTGAGGTCTCCGTCCAGGACGAGACGGAAAGCGAGGCCCCGTTCGTTGCACCCGTCGCCGTCGCCACCACCTTGCAGCCATTGCAGAGGTAGCCGAAATCGGCGCCTTTGATGGTAATAGCGGCACCGGCATTGATGAGCACGCCTGGGCCGCTGGTTAAAGGGCCGACTGAGATGATCGTCGTATCGATCTTGCAGCGCGCCGCCGCAAAATACCCGATGGCCTCCGTGACGGCGCCGCAGTCGATCGAACCCAGCGATTGGCTATTCGCCGTGAACGTGCCCGTTCCCGCGACAAAATCGTTGAAGAATATAGTGCCGGAGTCGCCGCCCACCTGGAGATATAACGTACCCCATTCGACCTGGGTGAGGTCGGAAACGTAATCCCCGGGCCCGTTCAGCAGTCCGAAGAAGGTGCCTCCGTCGATCGAAAGTAACGGATCCGCCGCCGGGTCCGACCCGATCGACTGCCAGTCCGACGTTCCGGCAAGAAACGAACGTACGATCTCGCTGGTGGGATGATCTGTCCCCGTGATATTGGCGATTCCCGGAGCGCTGCAGTTCAGCGATCCGATATCCGCATTGGTAAAGGCTCCCGGATCGATGTGGCAATAAGGAACGATTCGGGTCAAAGTGGAGTCCTGACTCAGAAAGCCCAATGAGGCGCTCGTCGTAGATACGATCCCATCGCTGCCGTTGGCGAGCGAGATGCCTGTGGCGTTCGACACGTAGGTGCCCGCGTTGCCAATGATCGCGATCGCATTCACACCGCGCAAATCGTCGATGTGCTGGTTCCAGGTCGCCAGATTCCACAGGAAAGCGCTGCCGTTGACCAGTTCGGAACTCTGACTTCCGGCCGTGATCGAGCTTGCGTAATTCGTCGCCACGAACGACCCGAAATTCGGCGTGGCGATCAGAACGAGATCCCGCACCAGAGTAGTGGTGGGCGGGGTGAGCGCCGCAGTCGTCTGCAATCCCGCCAGATAGGCTCTGGCTATCAGGCCGCCCATGCTGAACCCGATCAGGTCGATCTGCGGCACCTGCTCGCCGTTGTCATAGGTGATGGTGTTCAGGAACGTGCCAAGGTCGTTGCCGAGGGTTTCGATCAAAGCGTTCGGCCCTTCGGCGCAGTTATCGAAGAAATACACGACGGGCACCCCATCCGACTCCAGATATTGCGCGAGATTCCCGAAAGTCTCTGTGGAATCGGTGGATACCGGGCACGAATTGGTGAACCCTTCCTCCCATCCGTTCAGCAGAACGACGGGCGGCCGCGTCGAGCCGGTTGGCACGGTCTGCCTTGGCTTCACCGTTACCGTGACCGTGGCCTGTTGCGTTTCGCCCGTGGCGCTGGTCGCCGTGATTATTGCCGTGTAGTCGCCGGGCTTTGTCCGCAGCGACGCAGCCAGCAGAATCCGGTCGCCCGCGCGATTGGGTGCAGCCACGAGACCGGGGACCGAGACGCTCCGGGTTGTGGCATTCAACAGGAACTTAAGCGTGTCGGAGGACGCAGACAGTTCGGCCGGCTGCCCCGCCGACACCTCGTACCGCGCCTCCTCGAGCGACATCTGTCCCGCCGCGGCGGGAATCGCCAGACAAAGGAGGAACCAGATGATCCGAGGGGTCAACAACTACTGACGCGTTGACCCCCTGAGCCGTTGTGAAAAAAGCTTCGATTGCCGGCTCTACCAGAGCAGCTTCAGCGCGAACTGGATTTGCCTCGACGTGGTGGATGTGCTCGTGATCACGCCCGCCGTGGGCGACAGAGCCGGCGTGAAAACCACCGCATTGGGCGTATTGAAGTTGGCGTGGTTCAGAATATTGAAGAACTCGGCCCGGAACTGCAGCCGGAGTCTTTCGCGAATCTGAGTATCCTTCAACACCGAGAAATCCCAGGTCGCCACACCGGGGCCAGTCAGGGTGTCCCGGCCCAGATTGCCGTAAAAACCGCTTCCGCTCGGAGGAGCCAGAAACGCCGCCGGATTGAACCACTCGTTCGGGCTTCCGAGGATCACCGGGCCTGTGAACGCGGGGTTCACAAACGGACGCACCGGATCTTTCGTGTCGCCGTTGTTGGATGGATTGTAGCTGAGCTGCGGCGTGAAAGGGAACCCGCCCTGCAGTGTGACGATTGAATTGACTGTCCAACCTTTCAGCAGCAGGTTGCCGTGGTCGAATGGCAAAGCGTAAGTGGCGTTGATGGCTGCCGCGTTGCGCACGTCGAAATTGGCCGGGCCCTTGTCCATTGCCAGGTTGAAGGGATTCGAAACCAGCGCCGGTTCGCCGCCTGAGGTGGTCGCATTGAGCGAATCGCCGTCATCGAGCGTCTTGGAAAACGTGTAAACGCCTCGCACCGAGAATCGGTGGCTGAAACGATGGTTCAGGTCCACCTGCAGCGCGTTGTAGGTGCTTGAGCCTTCGGAGAAATAGGTCCACGTGTTGGCGAGCGACGGAGTTGGTTTCGTCGCCGTGGGCACATAGTAGGTTCCGGCCGGCACGGGTGTACCTGCGATGCCCGCGGGAAAGCTGCTCGGATAGACTGCGGGGCAGGGAGACGCCGGGCAAATCACCGGAAACGGCTCGTTCCCGTCCACGCCGACTATTTCGTGATAACCGTGCGATCCCACGTAGCCCACGGTGATCGCCGTGTTGGCCGTGATCTCCTGTTGCACCCGGAATGACCACGATACCAGCGTGGGTGTCTGCAGGTTGGGCTGCACGCCGCCCGGCACCAGATGCGCCGTCGCGGGAATCGCGGCCGTGGTCAGCACCGGCAGCGACGAAACCGGAACGCTGGGCACGCTATAGGTCGGGTTAAAAGGTGCATTCTGATCGGTGCGATATCCGAGCGCGTCCTGCAAGTCGTTGTACATGCCGAATCCCGCGCGGATGATGGTCTTTGCATTGCTGGAGGGGCTCCAGGCCAGTCCCACCCGCGGTTGCGGCAGAAACTTCGCGTTGTTAACCGTGAACACCGAATTGCCGATCGTCGGCTGCGCGTTGATCACGCCGTTCGTATAGCCGTAATTGGAGGCCCGGCCCGTGGCCTCGTTCCAGCCCGTGCTGAACTCGTCGCGGAAGCCCAGAGTCACCGTCAGGCGCGAACTGAGCCGGATCGAGTCCTGCACATAGAAAGCCCCGAGCAGAGCGCGCCACGCCATCTCGGTGGGCGTGGGGTCGTAGAGCAGCGTCCCCACTGTTCCCGCCAGCAAGGTCTGAATACTGGTAAAGGTCGCCTGTCCGTACTGGCTCAAAGCCAGAATCTCATTCGATTGCACTCGCTGGAACCAGAGGCCTTCGGTGATGTGATGCCGGCCGTGCGTGTAAGACAGCCGGTCTTCATAGTTAAAAAGGTTCCGGTGGACGTGCAGGTTGCTTCCGTTGTTGCTGCCTGCCAGGGCCAGTTGGGCCGTTGGATTCGAAGCAGAACTGCCGCCGACTACGAGCGCGCCGAGCGGATCGCCCGACACCAGGCCGGGCAGGGAAGCCGCGGGCGAGCCAGGCGTAGGTTCACCGGTAAAGAAGTAACCTGCCCTCGAAAAACCGACGATCGCGGTGTTAAGAAACTCAGGCGAGAAGATGTGGGTTTCCTGAACACTCGCCACCTGTTCTCGCAGAGTAGCGATATCGGTGCTGTACTCATTCGTGCTGGTCGGCGTAAAATCGGCGCTGTCGTCGATTGTGTAGACGCCGTTCAGCGTGTCTTTCTCGGAGAAGATATGGTCGATCCGCGAGGTCCCGAAGTCGTCGCGGATGGTCTGTAACGGGTTGTTCAGGGCCTCGGCAATTCCACCGAAGTCCGGTGCGCCAGGCGTCGGGACTGGCCAGGCGTTGATCAGCGGCGACACGCCCACGAATACCAGACCGTCCGCGGGGCACGACGGCGTCGGAGTCACCAGCTTGCACGGGAGATAACCATTACGCGCGTTGTTGTCCGGTACCAGATCCACGCCCGTCTGGTGAAGATGCTGGCGCAATCCCTCATAGTTGCCGAAGATGAAGGTCTTGTTCTTCTTGACCGGACCGCCCAGCGCCGTCCCGAACTGATTGCGCTCGAATCCCGGTGCGGACGCGCCGTCGAAAAAGTTTCGGGCGTCGAAATCGTTATTCCGCAGGTATTCGTAGAGCGACCCATGGAACTGATTGGTCCCGGAGTTGGTCACGATCAGCACGTGCGCGCCCGGCCGCTTGCCGAATTCGGCATCGTAGGAATCGGTCAGCGTATTGAACTCGCGCACGGCCTCCGCTCCGAGCAGTTGCTGGCTGGTGCCGCCGGGAGTCATGTTGTTCTCTGCCGCGCCCGTGAATTCGACGCCGTTCAGCAGGAACAGATTCTGCTGCGGCCGATTGCCTTCGACGGAAAAATTGTTGCCGTTTGTGGAATTCGAGACGCCGATGCCGCCGGTCTTCTCCCATGTGAAGTTCACCACGCCAGGATTGAGCGTCAGGAGTTCGTCGTAGCTGCGGCCGTTGAGCGGGAGATCCGCCACTTGCTGCGGACCCACCAGGTTTGAAACATCGAGGGCGGTCAGATTGACCATCGGCGCGTCGGCTTTGACGGTAACCTGCTGGCTCGTTTGGCCGATCATCAGAGTGAAATCCACCGTCACGTCCTGACCCACTGCGAGATCTACTCCCGACCGGACCAGTTCGGTGAACCCCTGCTTAAGTGCGTGAATCTCGTATTCGCCGGGAAGCAGGGCGGGGAACAGGTAGTGTCCGGAGCTGTCGGTTTCGGCCCGGCGTGTCGCCCCGTTGTCGGTGTCTGTGACAGTCATGGCCACGCCGGAAACGACCGCGCCGGATGTGTCGGTGACCGTTCCGGAGAGACTGGCGGACACCTGCGCGCCAAGCGGCGAAACGCACAAAAGGAGCCAAAGAATTTTTTTCATGTTCTTTAAACATGACATTGTACCTTATAAGTTAAGAGCTTGATTGGGTTTAACACCTTAATATCGAGAGCTGCATCGCGCAGCACGACAGACCGGACCGTAAGCGCCGGGGCTGTGCGTAACACCCGTCTCGGCCGCGAAAGGCATTACCAACTCGATCCGAAGCCGTTTGTATCTGATTCACGTATCGAAACAGTGGAAGCTGCGCTATTGAGATCAAGATCGCTGGCGGCAGCGAGCCGGGAATGCCCAGCTGGCTAGTGGGCTCAAGCCGGCGAGGAGGATTTTGGAAGGTGTCTTGAGGTCAGCAGAAGGTAGTTACAGAAGAAATTCTTTGGAGGGGTTTTTCCCGCCGTGCTTGAGCCTTTCCCAGCAATTCACGCTTCTTCCGAAGCAAACGGTTTGCCAAAACTCAAAGCCTTTGAAATCAATCGCCCGTTGGGAGAAGATGTCATGTCGAGACGGGAATTTGACTGGCCGTGCCGAACCGGGACAACATGGACGCAGAAAATTCCCGAATCGGCCCTTTACTTGCCTTTCAATGGCTTCAAAGTGGGCGTCGCCTCGGGCTGAGGCGGCGACGATGGCTGCGCAATCTTTCCCTTCTCCGCTTCTTCCAGCGTAATGCGATTTGCGTCCAGCGTCGTCCCGGTCGTCTGGTCCAGACTGATGCGCGCGCTTTGATAAGTGGCCAACGCTGCAAGTTCGGACGCCTGTGCGGTAGCCAGGTCGCGTTGCTCCACCACCACGTCGTAGGGAGTCGATGCGCCAAAGCTGAACTTCTTCTCCTCTGCATCCAGCAGTTGTTGCTGCAGGATCCGGCTCTGAACCGCCGCTTCGTAACGAGCTCTGGCCTGGCGCAAAGCCACCACCGAGTTGGTGATATCCACCTGGGCCTGATTCATATCCTTGGCGAGAAGCAGTTGCTGCTGCCGGAGTGAGAGCTGATCGATACCGTAATCCGCTTCGGCTGCCCGATCGCGGATCTGAATCGCCCCGAACACACCGACGCTCTCGGTCGGGAAGTTCTGCTGGAAGACCTGCGACAGCGCGTTTCCCATTCCCCCGCGGAAATACGGGTCGCTGGTGAGGGGAGGGAACCCCGGAACGTTGACGGTACGCGGCGCTCCGGCAAGCCCCTGGGTGCTCCGCGTCGCCAGTACGCCGGCCGAAGGCAGCAGTCCGTTGATCGTGCCAAGATCGGAAATCTCCGTTGCCTTCACGTTCCCCTTTTCCACCAGAAGATCGCTGCGATTAATGAGCGCCTGCTGTACCAGGTCTTTGATAGGCGGAATATCGTCGGCGGCTGGAATCGTCAGGTGATCGACGGGTACGATCTCGACGTCCGCGATAACCGGATCTCCGGCGCCGGTACGGCTGATCAGATTCTTGAGCTGTAGTTCCTGTTGTTGCAGGGCGGCCTGCGAGTTAACGAGCGACAGTTGGCTCGACGCCACCTGGTTCTGGGCCGTGGTTACATCCAGCAGCGAAAGTGTGCCGAGCTCCAGCCGCCTTTTGCTCTCGTTGTAAAATCTGCTCGCCGTTTCGAGCGCCTCCTGCTTTGCCCTCAGGTCGTCATAATCGGCAACCAGCGAATAATAGGTATTCAGAACGTTCACCACCGTCCCCGCTACCTGGGTCTTGAAGTTCAGATCCGAAAGCTGCAGATTGATCTTCGCCACCGTAATGTTTCGGGCGTTGACCGGGATGCCCAGCCCCTGCAGAAGATTCTGCTGGATGCTGAACGAGAGCGCGGGCGCCACCGAAGGATTCAGCACGTCGAGTGGAGCGTTTTCGTTCAGATAGTGATCGCTGTAGTTGATAGTCAGCGAACCGCCCGTAAGAAAACCCTCCTGATGGGTACCCGAAAAGGTTCGCACTCCCTGTACCAGATTCGAAGTCTGGCTCAGAATGAGATTCGCCTGCGGATTACTGCGGTGACCGAACGTGTCGCTTTCCTGAATCGAAGGATCCAGCACCGGAGTCACCGGCCCTACCTGAGAAACCGTCGCGTTGGTCGTGCCGCTCGAACCCCCGCGCAATCCAGGCAGGTTGATGCCGGCCGCCTGTTGGCTACCCAGCACGCCCTGCCCGCTCGCCACGGATGCCGATTGCGACGCTCCGCTGGGGACGCCGGGCAGCGCGCCGCCCGCCTGGGCACGCTCCAGATTCCATGCCATAAGGCCAGGGTTGTATCGCGCATATTCAATATCGATGTTGTCTTCGATCGCGAGCGCGATCGCATCGTGCACGGTGAGGTAGAGCTTGCCCGCCTGAATCAGGATCTGCAAACGGCCCGAATTGCCCATGCGCGCGGGTGGGACCATAGTCGCCACATATGGCCGCCACAGGATCGTGGCCGAAGGCCGCACCGGCGCGATATCGCTCGTTTGATTCTGTTGCTGCGCGGCTGCCGGCAACAGGCAACAAAGTCCCGCGATCAGCTTTCTCATTGCGTTACCGCCTGCGGAATCGACGACGGAGTGTTGACGCGCCCGGCAATCGCTTCCGCCATCGTGATGCGATTGACCTCGAGCGTCCGTCCCATGGCCTGGTCGAAAGCAATCCGTGCGTGACTGTAGTTGGCCGTCGCCTGCGCCTCGGAACTCTGCGCGCTCGCCAGATCCCGCTGATCCTGCACCACCTGGTATGGGGTTCCTGCGCCCAGTTGGTATTTCTTCTGGTCCGCATCGAAGGTCTCCTGGGAAAGCCTTCGCGCTTCCACTGCGGCATCGTAACGCACGCGCGCCTGCTGCAGGCCGATCACTGCATTCTGCACATCCACCCGCACCTGATTGATCTGTTTCTGCCGGTTCAGCTCGCTCTGGCGGATGCCGATGAGGCTGGTTGTGTAATCCGACTGCGCCGCGCGGTTGCGCAGCGGAATGTTGAGCGAAAGACCTGCCGAATAATTGGGAAAATCGCGCCGGAAGATTTGTCCCAGCATGTTGCCGTAGCCGCCGATGAACGTGCCCGGAGTCCCCGTTTCCTGACCGAAAGCGGTTATTGGCCCGCTGAGTCCGTTATTGGTCAGTTCCGCGAACACCTGCAATGTCGGCTTGAGGGAGTTCTTGATGCCGATGAGATCCATTTTCTGGCTATCGAGATTGATATCGGCAGTGAGGATCTCGACCCGGTTTTTCAACGCATCCGCGACCAGATCGTTGACCGGGCGCGTTTCGTCGCGCGGCGGAATGGTGAACGTTTCGACGGGAATGATACCCACGTCTGCGAGGTCGGATGTGGCTACCCCCGCCCGGCTGAGTGCGTTCTTCAAAACGGTCTCCTGTTGCAGACGATTGGTTTGGGAGATCACCAGATCCTGGCGCGCCGCATAGAGCTGCGATTGCGCGCGTGTCACTTCAATCTGGGCGAGGGTGCCGATGCGCACTTGCTCCTGATTGTTCTGCAGCAATTGCTCCGCGGTCGCGACCTCCTGCTGCCTCGCCTTCAGATCCTGATCAAAGCTCACCAGATCCCAATAGAGGTTCAGCACGGCTGTTACTGTCGTGATCACCTGCTGCTTGAACTGGAGGTCCGTGGCCTTCATGTTGTTCTTCTGCACGCGTATGTTGCGGGCGTTCACCGCGCGCCCGAACCCGTTGAGCAGATTCTGCGTGACCACCAGATCGAGATCGCCGTTGGTAAACGGGTTGATGCTGTAATCGTAGCTGTTCACGCTATTGTAAGTGCTGGCGAATGTAAGCACGGCATTCGTGCCGGTCGCCCAGTTCTGCGAATACTGCAGCGTGAAGGTCCGCGAATTCAGAATCAGCGCGTTGGTGCCCGTGAGCGAAGTGAGGCTTTGCGGTGAAGTGGCATGCTGGAAGTTTGCATATCCGAAAATAGTCGGATCGAGCGAAGGGATGTTCGGACCCAGCTGCGTGACGATGCCGCCGCCGGCGCTCACGCCCGCACCCCCGCTCCCGGCGGGCGCTCCATTCGTATTCACCGTAACGCCATTCAGACTGACGCTGGACGGCCCCGCCGCAACGGATTGGCCGACGTTGCGCAACAGGCTCCCTCCTTCGGCGCGGCGCAGCACCTCGCGCGCAAGCAGCGGCCCGTAGCGCTGCACTTCGATATCGATGTTGTTCTCGAGCGCCAGCGCTATGACATCCTGCGCCGAAAGATACAGGTTGCCGGCCCGGATCAGCGAATCGAATCGGGACGAGTTATTGAGATTGATCGGTGGAACGTATCGGGCCTGATACGGATGAGTCAGCCAGCCCAAACCGCCTTTAGCCGGGTCGATTCGGACTGCCGATTGCGCGCTCGCGGTCTGAGCCGGCAACGAGGCGGCAAAAACGAAAGCGAGCAGCAGGACACGTACGCGGACGATCGCATTCATAAGATCAGTGGTGCTTCCCAAGCAGGAGAATACGTGCGCGGACCGCATCCGGTTCGCGTTTTTCGTTTGCCCCGAGCGTTAATTTCCAATGGTATAGTAGCCCTTTGTGACGCCGCAACCGGGACGCGTGCTGGATCTCTTCGCGCAGACAGGCGCATATCTGCAGGGACACTTCCGGCTTTCAAGCGGACTCCATAGTTCCGGATACATGCAATCCGCCCTGGTCCTGCAATATCCGCAATATGCCGAGCGCCTGGGCCAGAGCCTTGCCTCTGCGCTCTTGACTTTGACGAAAGGGGAAACGCCCGGTTTGGTGATTTCCCCGGCTCTGGGCGGATTAATTATCGGCCATGAAGTCGCGCGGGTTCTCGGCGTCCGCTTTCTTTTCACCGAACGCGATGCCGAACGTCGAATGTCTCTCCGGCGTGGCTTCACGCTCACTCCCGGCGAGCGGGCAATCGTGATCGAGGATGTGATTACCACCGGCGGGAGCACCCGAGAAGTCATCGACGTTCTCCGCGCGGCACAGGCGGTACCGCTTGCCGCCGGTTCGATCGTCGATCGCAGCGGCGGCGCCGCGGAACTCGGCATCCCACGGGTGGCCCTCGAAACCCTGACAGTGCCCGTATTCGATCCCGATCAATGCCCGCTGTGCCTCGAGGGTCAACCGATCACAAAGCCAGGTTCGAGGCCTGTGTAGGGGCCCGATGGCCCAGCTGCGTCGCATCCGCATTACCCTCGCCTACGACGGAACCGATTTCCACGGCTGGCAGGTGCAGCCCGGATTACCCACCATTCAGGGGGCCCTCGAAGAGATCATCAGCGGCATGGAAGGCAAACCCGTGCACGTGGCGGGATCGGGACGCACCGATGCGGGAGTTCACGCTCTCGCTCAGGTTGCGGCGTTCACCATTCAGAATCCAATCCCGGTGGCGAATCTGCAGCGTGCCGTGAATCGCCTTTTGCCTCCCGCGATTCGCATCCTCGAAGCGTCGGAAGCGTACGCCGATTTTCATCCGCGGTTCGATGCCATAGCCAAAACGTATCGGTACACGCTGTTCCGCGGCGCGGTCTGTCCACCTTTTGAGTGGCGTTATGTGCAGCACCATCCCTATCCGTTGAACGAGGACGCGATGATGGAAGCCGCCCTTCTGTTTGAAGGAGAACATGATTTCACTCTATTCGCCGCCTCGGATGACAGAGACGACGAGGATAGATCCCGCGTACGCCGCATCTTCCGCTCCGAACTGACGCGATCGCCGGATGCCCTGATTTACACGGTCCGCGGAAGCGGCTTCCTGAAGCACATGGTGAGGAATATCGTGGGAACTCTGATCCAGGCGGGCCGCGGCAATTTGACTATGCCCGCCGTCAATGCGTTCCTGTGCGGACAGGGCACGCGTAAAGCCGGGCCGACGGCCCCGGCTAAGGGGCTTATCCTGCAGGCTGTCGAATACCCCCCGCATGTTACGCTGAATCCGTGAATCGCCTCTACGATATCGATCCCGGACCCGATTGTCCTGAGATCGTGCGCATGATTGTGGAAATCCCGCAGAATTCGGCGAACAAGTACGAATACGACGGGGCGCTGGGTGTCTTTCGTCTGGACCGCGCTCTGTATTCTCCGCTGCATTATCCCGGCGATTACGGCTTCATCCCAGGCACTCTCGCGGACGACGGCGACCCGCTCGATGTGCTGGTGCTCGTGCAGCAACCGAGCTACCCCGGCGTCATGATTGAGATCCGTCCGGTCGGCGTACTTAACATGGTCGACAGCAACGAGAACGATCAGAAGGTACTCGCGGTGCCCAACCGGAATCCGCGATACGACCAGATTCACACCATGGATCAGATCTTCGCTCACGTGCGCCGTGAGATCGAACACTTCTTCTCCATCTACAAGGAATTGGAAGGCCGGGTCACCACCATGGAAGGCTGGGGCGGCCCGCGTGAAGCCCGCAAAGCCATTCAGGAGGCACGTCAGCGCTATCTGGACGTGAAAACCGGCGCGGCGCCCGACGTGATTCTTTCCCAGGCGCAATAGCGAGTAACGCCCGGGAGTGAGAGTTGGTTTACCCGCGGCGAATTGCGGTCCGCCTCGACGTGGCGAGCGAGAACGCCCACGTTCTAATTCTGTTCTGCCGGCTTCTCACCGGGCCGGTAAAGCGTTGGTGGTTTACGCGCAGGCTTGGTGTCCGGCGGCTTTACGTCGCCGCTAACGCGGGCCTCATCTGTTGTTTTGCCTTTCGATTCTTCCGCCGTGAGAACCTTTTCCGCGTCTGCCTTGGTCTTCTTGTCTTCATCGTTCAATTTGGCTGCCCGGCTGCCCGGGTCTTCCTTCGAAAGGTCGAGGCTGTCCGTCGTCGCCGCCAGCGCTTCCGTCAACTCCACGCTGTACATATCGAGATCCGCCGGCGCTCGTTCTTTGATCTTCTGCAACTGGACAAGAATGCGGTTTTCCGCTTCGCGTACCGCGGTAGCTCCTGTAGTGACATCCGCTCCGCGCTTCAACGCGTCATCCGAAACCGTGTCGAGCGCATCGACGATATTGGCGTAGTCGTCCAGTAGTTGCCGGACCATGATCGAGCGGCCCTTCTTGTCTTTTTCCAGCAGTCGCTGCAGCTGATCGATCCGTTGCCTGGCGAAAAGCGCGTAAAGCTTCAAGCGGTCGTTCGGTTCCTGCGCCTCCCGCACTTTCTCCACTTCGTCTTCAGTGAGAAAATCCCTCTGCGCGAACGCCGGAACTCCGCTCGCCAGAATCGCGGCGCAGATGAGCAGTCTTTTCATTTCGTTCTTCCCATGATGCCTTCAAACCAGGCGTCGTGAATCTCCTGAGCCTTCGCTTTCACCTGGGTAATCAGGCTCCGTTCGGCAATGTCCATTCGTTGTTCCAGATCCCCCAGCCGGATCAGCAACTCGCGCGAATGCATTTCCGCGTATTTGTAGGGTCCCGGATTGCGCCCCGGCGTCTTGTGACTGGCGGTCAGGGATTCCTGCGCGGTCTCGAGGCTCTCTTCGACGTTCTTCAACTCCGCGGAAGTCGCGTCAAGGTCGCCTTTCGCGTACGCCGCTTCTGCGCTCCGTTCCGCCGTGGCGGCATAGTCGACCGCCAGCCGGGCGCGATGTTCGGGGTTCGGTTCCGCCTTGACCTGCTCGATGGATGAAGGTGCAGGCTGCGCCAGAAACAGGAAAAGCATTAACAGACTCGTCATCTGCCCCTGTTCAACTCACTTTCCATAATACGGATTCGCTGCCGTGCCTGAAACTCCTGATCGGGCATTTTATTCCCATCGCTGGCTAGAAACTGCCGATATGCCTCAATCGCGGGTTTCAACTGTCTCAATTTGTCCAGACAGATTCCGCGGAAGAAATAGTCGCCTGGAATTTCCTTGCCGAGGGCCCTGACATGATCAAGCGCCGCCAGACCATTCACCCAGTCGCCGCCGACAACATAAAGTGTTGCCAGTTCATTCCAGGGCTTGACCGAATCCGGACGAAGTTGCGCTGCCGCGCTGAACTGCCGCTGCCCCTCGGCGGATCGGTGCGCGTCGCGTAACTCGCGCCCAAGATCCATCCGCAGGTCGTAATTCGAAGGGTCCGCAGCCACCGCGAGCTGAAGTTGCTCGATTGCCTTTTCGGGCTGTTTGTTCAGTTTGTATGCGTCCGCCAGCGCCAGACGATTCGCGACCGACGGCGCCGCTCGCACCGTCAACTCGAGATCTGGAATCGCCGCCGCTGCATCTCCGTTGTCCACCAGAAGCCGGCCCAGCCGCTCTCTGGCATCGGCGTTGTCGGGAAATTGCCGGTAGATCCCGATGGCGGCCGCCCGCATCCCATTTTGTTCATAGGCGGCTGCCAGTTCCAGCAAGCCGTTGCGATAAGCCGGATCGAGCGATGCGGCTTCGCGAAAATGTTCGGCGGACTCGGACAGCTTTGCCTGCTTCAGCAGAGTGCTCGCGAGACCGGCCTGTGCCGCCGCCGACCTCGGGTCCAGTTCCGCCGCGGCGCGATAGCGGGATTCGGCCGCCGCCGCATCGCCGGTTTGAACCAACGCCTGCGCATAGTACAGATTCGCGCGCGCGCTCTTCTGCGTGTCCGCGGCTTCCTTGAGTACTGGCAGGGCTTCGGCCGGCCTGTTATTCCGCAGCAGAAGCATGCCCAGATTCAGATCTGCCTGCGACAGGCCCGGCTGAAGTTCGAGCGTCTTGCGGAACTCGGCTATTGCCTCCGGGTCCTTCTGCTGCATGCTCAGCGCGAGCGCCAGATTGAAGTGGCCCGCAACTCCAGTCGGGTCCGCCGCAACGGCCTGGCGAAAAAGCGTCTCGGCGGCGCCCGGTTGGTTTGCATCGATCGCCTTCAGGCCGTCGGCCAGAAAATCCTGGCCCGGAGCGAAAAGGAGGACGGAGAGCAAGGCGCAGGCAAACGCCATGTCCTTAGTCTAATGCCAAAGCGCGCCGTCAGTTCGCCGGCGCCGTTGAACCGGAAGACACCAGACCGATACCGATCACAAGGAGAATCAGCATCAGCCCGAGGTAGGTTTTCACTTTCGGATCCGCACCGTCGAACTCGTGCCACACGAAAAGTCCGCAGATGGCGGCAATGATGATCCCGGCCTGGGCGAGAGCATAACCGATCGACGGCTGCACTCTCGCCGCGCCTTCGACCCGGGATGCCAGCAGGCTCGCGATGGCGCCAAAATACCAAAGAATTCCGCCCAGAACTCCCAGGCCGTGGCGTTTCATCGGTGCGCGGAAGTACTCGGCCAGGTCGATCGGCTCGCCTTTCACCGGTAAATTCATGAAAAACAGATTGAATACGAAGGTGGAGAAAAGGATTCCCACGGCAAAAATGAATCCCGCGGAGTATGGGCCGAGACCGTTCTCGCCCGCCCGTGCCATCTGCACGAGAGGAGCGAAGGATCCCAGAAACATGCCCCCTGCAGCCGCCAGGGCGACGCCCTTCGAACTGACCGTCTCTCTCTTGATTTTTTTCGTGGTCGGCGCGGCTGCCGCTGCGGCCAGGCGTAACTGTTCCGCCGCGTAGTTACGGTAAGCCAGGACGCTCGTCACCACCGCGCCCACAACGATTGCGGCCCCGGTGAACATCAAAACACCATTGCCGCCCGGATTCAAAGCGTAACTCCACAACACGCCGACAACTAAAGCAATACCCATGCCGGCCGGAAAGGCAACTGCCATTCCCATGAGAGAAAGAGATCCCAGCAGCAGCATGTTTCCAAGATTGAAGATGATCCCGGCCCCGAGAGCCAGAACGTCCTGGCGCTTGCCCGCGAGCCGCAGATCGTCAGCGAAGGAAAACCCGTCGAATCCCAGATTGCCGAAAGTCAGAGCGATTAAGACGGCGGCAATGACAACCCCAATCCCAAAATCGAAACAGTAGAGTTCAAAGCGCCATTTCTCACCTGCCGCCTTGAGTGTATTTGCCCATGTGCCCCAGGCCAACATCCCAAGGAAAAGCACCAGCAAAACCAGGTTGTAGCTGCCAGGTAGAATCATGCAGAGTCTAGGTTACCGTACAACGCTTCCCTGAGGAACCGGACAAGGCGGAATCGGCGCTCCCGAGTAATAGTACAACCCATAGAGCCCGCTTCGGTTAAGCGGTGGCGCGCAGGCCGGATGCAAGGCCAGAAACAGGGGCCGCGCGGACGCCGCCGCGTCGAATTGGGGGAGAGCGGTGAATTCGAACCACAGGAACCCGGCTGCGGTTGCAGCGGCGGCAACGCCAAACGCATATCTCTGCGCGATCAAAGCGAGAATTCCACCACCGATGGCCGACGCGATGAGCCATGGAATCGCCTTCAGCCATGGGATTCCGACCGAATGGAGTCCGTGGGCCAGGGCTGCGGGCGCGACTGCAGCGATCAACGGCAACGCGCCAAGCAGGACCATCGGCGCAATGATCGCCGTGCCCGGTCGGTTTGCCCGCGCCAGAGAGATTCCCAACAGCGCGAATGAGGCGGGCATCAGCGGCAGCAGGTATCCCGGCAATTTGTTCAGCATCGCCGAAAACAACACAAAACCGAATAACACGACCGCCGCCAGCGCGCGCACACGCGGGTCGCGAAGGGGCAGGGAAGGTTGCCTGCCCGGAAATACCAGCACAGGAAACCATGGGTACAGCAGGAGAAGAAATACCGGCAAGTAGAACCAGAACGGCTGCCCGTGTTGCAGCGCGGTGGAGTTGAAGCGTCCGAAAGTTTGCTCCAGGAACAGCACCCGCGGGAATGCGCTTCCATTCCTGATTGTGCACAGGATGTACCACGGCAGCGCGCAGACAGCGAACGCCAGCAGGGGGCCGGGCCGGAGCCAGTCCCGCAGGTTTCGCCACGCAATCCCGAAGACCGGCAGAAACAGTGCCAGGGGAACCAGCCCCTTTGCCAGCGTCGCCACTCCCAGACATGCCGCGGCTGCCGGGAGGAGCGAACAATCCCGGCGCGCGATCCAGGGCAGCGAGAGCAATAGCGCAGCCGAGAAGAATGCCGCGAGCGGGAGATCCGTGACTCCCACATGGCTGTAGGCGAGCCAGCCCGCGCTGGTCGCAAGCATTGCCGCCGAAAACGATGCCACGCGCATTCCCCATTCGATCCAGATTCGCCACCAGAAGAAGCCGAGGAAGCTCACGCTCAGAAGTGCCACCGGTAATCTCGGCGCGAGGTCGGACCCGAGGCCAAGGCGAAACGCCGCGGCCGTCATCCAATAGAGCAGAGCCGGTTTCTCGAACCAGGGATGGCCCCAGAGACGCGGTGTGATCCAGTCGCCGGATTGGGCCATGGCCCGCCCGACATCGGCGTAACGCGGTTCATCCGCGCTTACCAGACCCATGCCGGTAAGGTCTGCGAGGTAAAGCGCGCACACGAGGCCGATGATCACCGCAATGGCCAGGCGACGGACTGCGATCGGGAAAGTCAATCTAAGATTATGAACTGCGCGGGTGCTGCCTCAGACCGCAGGCGCTGCCCTCGGGATAAAATCGAGGTCAGTGCGCCCCTGCGTCGTTGCCCTTCTTCTGCCCGCTCTGCTTCTCGCTCAACCCGGTCGCGAGCGGAATACGAAGTCGCTGCTGGTGATCTGCATTGCCGGACTTGATGCCAGATTTCTGACCGAGCCCGCGTCTCAGTTGAAAATCCCGAATATTCGCAAAATGATGCGCGACGGCGCCTCCGCCGCGGGAGTCGTGGGGGTGGCGCCCTCCGATACCGCGCCATCGGAAATCTCTCTTGTCACCGGTGTATCTCCAGGCCAGGAAGGGCCGACGTTATGGGAAGCCGCCGCGCAGGAAGGATTGAAAACGGCTGCCGTATACTGGCCGTCCAGCGGCCACAGCGGGGTCGCTTTCGATTTTCCTGCAAGTTCCGACACAGCCAAAACCCGCGACATTCCGTTTGAGTCCGTCGCCAGAGGATCCCGTCCGGCGGGAATCGTCGATAGTATTGAGAGCGCCCACCCCGGCTTCGAGAAAGAGCTCTGGGACGATACCTCGTCTGCGGGCGCCGCCGCCTGGCTTCTCGCAAATCGCAAAGCCGATCTCGTATTTGTCTCGTTCAACGACGTCGATGCCCTGCAACGGGAAACCACTGCGATCGGACTCTACGCGCGCGAAGCGCTCGAGAATGATGACGACTTGATCGGGCAGATGCTCGCCGCCGCTCCTGCGGGAACCGTGGTAGCGCTTGTCTCGGCCCACGGATTTGAGAACGAAAACTATCTCGTGCGTCCCCGTATCCTGCTCGGGAAACCTGGCGCGGAGACGTCGGTCGAGGTTAGAGACGGGCTGATCGGAACCGAAGACAGTGCCGTCGCCGCGCGTCTTCGCCAGTTGATGAAGGACGGGCGCCGGCACGGACTGGCCCGAGAAGTGCCTCTCGCCGAAGTAAGGGCGAAAGCGCCTTTGCTCGGCAACTGGGTTGCAGCGTTCGACACGCCTCCCGGCTATGTAGCAAGCGGCGACAACCACGGCCCGGCTCTGGGACCCGGCACCCATCACGGCGTCAGCGGACTATGGCCGACGCGTCCGGGCTACCGATCCGTTCTCGTAATTGCAGGTCCCGGGATCCGTGCGCGCAAGCTTGGCGAAATCGATCTTCTCCAGATCGCGCCCACCCTTGCCGAAGCGATCGGCGTGAAGCTCAACGGGCGGAAACCCTCGCTCTGGGCACTCATCTCACGCTGAAAAACCATCTGGATCCTCTTACGTTTTTAATGTTTGCGATGGTAAACCAGGCAATTGAGTGTTCTTTTATTCAGGCTGTCGCTGATCGCCGCGGGAATTCTCCTGCTGGCAAACCAGTTCGTGAATTCTCAAATGCATGGGTGGCTCAGCGCCTCGCCCCTCCTGCTTGCGGGAACCGGCTTTGCGCTGCTGCAGATCCGGCTCAAACCACCCCGCGCCACGCTCCTCAGACGCTTGTTGCTGGCGGCGGCTTTCATCGCTTGGGGAATCGATCAGCTTCTGCCGGCCGGACGCGCAGGACTTTTTCTGGGCGATGCGGTGATCGCGGCCTACGTTCTCGATCTCTTCTGGATGGCGTCCGAACAACGGGAGTAGACGTGGATCAGATGCCGCGGGCGACCTCGGCCACGGCTTCGCTCATCTGCCTGGCGTCATGGTCGCTCAGCTTTTTGCCGCCTTTGGTGACGTAAAACACGTCGATGGCTTTCTTGGCTTCCGTATCGACCAGAACGACTTCGATATTGCCGCCGCGTTTCGAGATTAACGACGCGACGTCGTACAACAGGCCTGGCCGGTCCTGCGTGGTCATCTGAATCAGCGTGGCCGCGGGCGAAGCGTCGTTATCGAAACTGGTGCGCGCGGCCGCAAGCGCATGTGCATCCGGTTTGACCTGGGGGCGCCGCGACAGCAGTTGCTCGACACCCGTTTCGCCGCGGATCGCCTTGATCACCGTGCGCTTCACGGTGCCCGCCTCATCCGGATTCAGGTCCAGCGTGCGCGACGGATCGGCGAAAGTAAAGGTATCGATGATCTTGCCATGAGCGTTCGAGAACGCCTCCGCCTTCAGAATGTTGAAGCCGAAGCTGGACAGCGCTGCCGCCACGGAGGCGAATAGAAAAGGCCGGTCGTCCGCCACCACGCATAAGACCCACGCAGCCGAATTGCTGAGAGAGACGGCTACGCCGCGTTCCCTGCCTTCGCGCTCCAGGCGAAAGTGATTTTCAATCTCGTCCTGATCGTGCGTCCTCAGATAACGTGGCGGGAGACCTTCCAGAAAGTACCGCAGATCGGGATTCGCCTGTGTGTCCGGGAGCGAAGTGCGCACCGTGAGTTCGCGAGTCAGCTCCGCGTATGTCGCGGTATAGAGATTCCACAGCAACTGTCGCCGCCAGGGCGTCATTGCGGCCGGATTCACCGCGCTGATATCCCCGTAGGTGAGAAGCGTCAGCAGCTTCAGCTTTTCCACCGTGCCGGTTCGCGCCGCCACGTCGCGCACAGTCGCGGGGTCCGAGAGGTCTCGCCCGTTCATAGTGGCCGACATCTCGAGGTGAGCGCCAATGAGAAACGCCACCACACCCCACGCGCGATCGGAAATGCCGGAGCGCCGCAGTGCCCGCTCCGCGATCCTCTGCGAAGCAGCCACGTGTCCCTCCTCCGGCGTTCCCTTACCGACATCGTGAAACAGTAAAGCGGTGACCAGCAGATCCAGTTCCTCGGTCTCCGCCGCCAGCTCGCCAAAGGAGTCCTCCTTCCTGCCGAGCAAATTCAACACGGTCTCGATGGCCACGACCGTGTGTTCGTCCACCGTATAGCGGTGGTAGAAATCGCGGATCACCAGCGCTTCGATATCGAACAACTCGGGGAAAATGGCTTCGATCGCGTGAGTCTCGTGCATGGCCCGCAGCGCCTTCGCGGAATGGGGTAGGCGCAGGATTTCGCGGAAAGGCTTCCAGATATTCGCTTGGCCCTGAACCCATGTGGCGAACGCGGGAATGCTTCGCTCGATGCGCTCCTGCGTGTCGGTCGCCAGCGGCAAACCATGCCGTCCAACGAACTCGAAGAGTCTCATCATCAGCCCGGGTTCCGATTCGAGCCCCTGCGGCGACTTTAGAAATACCGATCCGTGCAGTACTGAAAAATCCGAGTTCGAGAACTTCGCGGTACGGCCGCGGAACTGCGAGAACAGGGAACTGCGCCTCGATTCGAAGCGATCCAGCCGCCAGTTTGCCACCCTCGCAATGTCGCGCACGGCGCGATAATACTGTCGCATCAGCGCTTCCGGCGATACCGCGCCGCATAACGCTGCAATTTCGTCCTGCCGTTCGAAGCTGAGTTTATTATCGTCGCGCCCGCCCAGATAATGAAGGAAACATCGAATCTCGAAGAGGACGGCTACTCCGGGAGGCGTATCGTGATCGCCCACCCCCAGTTTCGACAGCCAGCGCAGCACCTGCAGGTCGCGCAATCCGCCGGGCGCGTCCTTCACGTTGGGTTCCAGATGATAAATCGTGCTCTGAAAGCGCGCGTGGCGCTCGCGCGTTAGCTGCACGATGTTTCGGCCGAGATCGGAGCGCGGATCGCGGATTTCGCGGAACAGCGGCTCGCTTCCAGCAAGGAGGCGCCGGTCGAGGAGGCTGACTGCCAGTTCGGCATTGCCGGAATCGATTTGATTGCACTCCTGCGGCGTGTGGACCGACTGGCTGATGCGCAATCCGCGATCCCACAGATCGCGTAAAAACATAGCCAGTGGTTCTTTGATTGAGGTCTGCGTTTTCTCGTCGGGCGTCAGAATCAGCAGATCGACATCGGAATAAGGGAAGAGTTCCCTGCGCCCGTATCCGCCCACGGCGAGCAGTGCGACATCCGCCGGCATCCATTGCCAACGCTGCCGGACGAGGTCGTCCACGCGCGCGGTGCGGCTGGCGATAGCCGCAGCCGCATCCCGCGTCTTGAAAAACTGCTCCCGTATCTGCTGCTCCGTCACAATATACTCAAGTATCCAATGCGCGGAGCGCGGAGGGGCAAGACTCAGCGGATATTCAGTTTTTCTTCGACATGGCGGAGGCGTGCATCCAGTACGCCTTCAATCCGCTCCATGCCTGCCTGCAGTTTCGCGCTCTCCGCATGGATTACGGCGGTCACATTCTGGAGAGCCAGCCCGAGATGCTGCTGCATCGCATCAATGCGCCCATTTGTGTCGGTCAACCGGCTGCTGAGGTCGCTTATTCTGGAGTTGCTGAACAGCACTCCCAGCGCGACGATTATCGCTGTGCCCAGCAGCGTCGCGAAGGTCTGGTCCATTGCCATCTGACTCAGTTTCGCATGTTTGCAGGATTTGCGGCCTAAACCGCCGATTCCCCACGGTCCCCGTTTCGAATCCGGATTGCCTCCACCACATCGTACACGAAAATCTTGCCGTCGCCGATCTTTCCCGACCGGGCCGCATTCGTCACGCAATCGACGACCTCGTCCAGACGCGAATCCTGAATCACCAACTCGAATTTGACCTTCGGCAGCAGATCCACGTTATATTCCTGCCCGCGGTAGACCTCCTTATGCCCCTTTTGCCGGCCATGCCCGCGTACCTCGCTGATGGTCATCCCGTCGATGCCGATATTCTTCAGCGCTTCTTTAACCTCTTCCATCTTGAACGGCTGAACGACTGCTTCGATCTTTTTCATACGCCTCTTTGATTGAAATGCGATTGAAATGCCCGGCATTGAACCGGTTCCGGCAATGATTCGTTTCCGGTCTAAGCCTCGAGGAAGTAACCTTCTTCACCATGCTGGCTGAGGTCGAGACCCTGCTCCTCCGCTTCGTGGTCCACCCGCACCCCAATGACCGCGTCGCAAATCTTGAGGATAACGAACGTCCCTGTGACCGCAAGCACGATCGAGATAAGAACGCCGGTCGCCTGGTTCAGAATCTGCCCGGGATGGCCGTCCACCAGACCCAGCGCAACTACTTTCCCATTGATTGGCGCGTTATTGATGAGGTTGGTTGCGAAGACCCCAGTCAACAGAGCGCCCAAAGTTCCGCCGGCCCCATGCACGCCGAATGCGTCCAGCGTGTCGTCGTATCCAAACACGTGTTTGACCGCCGTCACCATGAAGAAGCAGAAAACGCCGGCAAGCAGGCCTATCAGCATCGCCGGCATCGGTTCCACGAAACCCGACGCCGGTGTAATCGCAACCAGTCCCGCTACTGCGCCCGAGATGCCGCCCAGCATGCTCGGTTTACCCATCTTCAGCCACTCGGCTGCCATCCAGCCCAGCGCCGCCGTTGCGGCCGCGAAATGGGTATTGATGAACGCACTGGTCGCAAGCCCTGAAGCCGCCGTCGCGCTGCCCGCGTTGAATCCGAACCACCCTACCCACAACAGGCAGGCCCCGATGACGCTGGCCGTCAGGTTATGCGGCTTCATCGTCTCGTTCGGGTACCCCGCGCGCTTGCCAAGATACAACGCGCAAACCAGCGCCGACACACCTGAGGTGATATGCACGACGGTGCCGCCGGCAAAATCGAACGTGGGCACCTTCCCGCCCAGATAGGCGTTCAGCAGTCCGCCTTTGCCCCACACCATATGCGCCATCGGGAAATAGACCACAAACGCCCAGAGGACCGTAAATAGCGCCATCGCGCTGAACTTCATGCGCTCGGCGTAGGCCCCCGAAATCAGGGCAGGTGTGATCACAGCGAACATGAGCTGGTAGATCATGTAAGTCCCTTGCGGAATCGTGGCGGCGTAATCCGGGTTCGGATCCGATCCCACGCCGTTCAGGAATGCGTATTTCAGTCCGCCGACGAATGGCAGCCCTTCGCTGAACACCAGGCTATAGCCGACGAACGCCCACAGAACCGTAATGATCCCCATCATTACGAAGCTGTGCATCATGGTCGAGAGCACGTTTTTGCGCCGGACGAGGCCTCCGTAGAACAAGGCCAGTCCCGGACCGGTCATCATCAGCACCAGCGCCGCGCTCACCAGCATCCAGGCGTTGTCGCCCGCAGACTGTGCGCTCTTCACCGCTGTTTCAAGCGCGGCCAGGCGCGCGTTCACATCCGGCGCTGCGTCGAGCAGCGCAAGTATTGTTGTCATCAATCTCCTCTAACGTGGAGAAGCCATTATTCCTGGCAAGCCCTTTGAAATGCATGAGGACTCGATAAATAGTATCAATTCGCCCAATGCACAATTTATATTGGCGCTCGGGAGGTTGAGGTCACACTCGAAAACCGATCTTCCAGAGCCCGTAAGCCAGCGCCTGACGGAAATACTGCCACCATTCCTTGGGAACGTTCGTATCTCCCGGCGCCCGTGGAGAACCATAGGCCGCGAATCCCTCCTGCTGCAGAATGCGCTTAACCCGGAACACGTGATAGCCGTCGCTGACGATGATGCAGGAATGAAGACCCATCCGCCGCAGGATCTCTGACGCGGCGCTCAGGGAGTAGGCCGTCGACTCGCCCTCATCTTCGACAATAATGGCTTCGGGTGGAATCCCCCTGTCGATCAGATAGGACCTGCCAACCCCGCCTTCGGTAAATGAAGGATCGCCGCCGGGCCCGCCCGTAGTCATGATGTACGGCGCGAGGCGCCTCTCGTAGAGGTCGGCCGCGTGGTCCAGCCTGAGCTTGAGAACCGGCGACGGATGCCCGCGGTATTCCGCGGCCCCCATGACGATGATCACGTCGGCGGGACGGGCCTCGTCGCGGGTGCTTTGACGTCCGATCCGCACCGTCAGGGCGCAGAGATAGCCGAAAGCGAACACCGCCAGAATCAATAACCCGAAGCCGGCCGCGCGCTTGAGGTGCGTTATTCTTATGTGAACATTGTAAGCATTGTTGAAGGGAATGGGCCAAGTCGCGTCGATCACGAGTGCCGCCAACCCGCTCGTCCGGGACGTACGCCGTGCCATTGCGCACGGCGGCCTGACCGATGAAGGCTGGTGCGTCGCCGAAAGCTTCCATCTGCTCGAAGAGGCGCTGCGCAGCGAACGGGACGTGCCGGTGGTGTTGGCTTCGGAATGCGTGCGAACTACCGTCGAACGCCATGTATCCGGGCTGCGCGGCCCGCGCACCGTTGTCCTGCCCGACGAGTTGTTTCAATCCCTCGCAACCACGGATACGAGCCAGGGCGTCATCGCGCTCGTCCGCCCCCCGGAATGGACGATCGATCAACTCTTCCGCGGCCAGAGTCTGGTTGTCGTGCTCGATGGCTTGCAGGACCCCGGTAACGCCGGGACTATCGCGCGGGCCGCCGAAGCCTTCGGCGCGACGGGCATCCTGTTCGTCAAGGGCACGGTCAGCCCTTATCATCCGAAGACCCTGCGGGCATCGGCCGGGTCGCTGTTTCGCATTCCGTTTGTTTCCGGCCTCGCCGCGCCCCTGGCCCGGGCATCCCTGCAGCAACATCGCGTGGATCTCTATGCCGCCATGCCGTTCACCGGTTCCGAGCGGATGGCTGGAGACGTGGATTTCACCCGCAAATGTGCGATCGTGATCGGCAGCGAAGGACGGGGGGTGAGCAAGGAACTGCACGGGATCTGTGACGATGTGTCGATCCCCACCGTTGGTGTCGAGTCGCTGAATGCCGCGGTAGCGGCGGCGGTGCTGCTCTATGAGGCACGAAGGCAGCGGTTGTGAGCCTTTTCGACATCACGCCGCCGCAGTTTCCCAACGAGTCCCGTTCCCCCGCAAAGCGCCCGCTCGCCGAGCGCATGCGTCCGGAAACTCTCGACGATTTCGCCGGGCAAGAGCACATCCTCGGGCCTGGCAAGCCCCTGCGCACGCAGATCGAGCGCGATCAATTGACATCGCTGATTCTGTGGGGGCCGCCCGGGGTAGGGAAGACCACCCTCGCTCGCATCGTCGCACGCATGACGAAGAGCGAGTTTCTGCCGTTCAGCGCCGTGTTGGCAGGCATCAAGGAGATCAAGGCGGTCATGGCCGACGCCGAACGGTTGCGCAAGCTCGGCCGCCGGACCATTCTCTTCGTCGACGAGATTCATCGCTTCAACAAAGCCCAACAGGACGCGTTTCTGCCGTACGTCGAGCGCGGGGACATTATCTTGATTGGCGCCACCACCGAAAATCCTTCATTCGAAGTCAACGCGGCGTTGCTGTCGCGCTCGAAAGTCTATATGCTGCGGGCGCTCACGACGGAAGAGATCGTCGTGCTTCTGCGGCGCGCTTTACCTGAAGTTGGAGCGGAAGCAGCGGATGAACTGCTCGAACAGATCGCAACCGCGGCGAACGGCGATGCGCGCGCCGCTTACAACACGCTCGAGATTGCGGCCAGTTCGGGGGAGATCACCCAGCAGTCGGTCACGGATGCGCTCGGCCGCAAGGTCCTGCTCTACGACAAAGCCGGGGAGGAGCATTACAACCTGATTTCGGCGCTGCACAAATCGGTGCGATCCAGCGACGCCGATGCGGCGCTCTACTGGCTGGCGCGTATGCTCGAATCGGGCGAGGACCGCATGTACATTGCCCGCCGCGTGGTGCGAATGTCGATCGAGGATATCGGTCTCGCCGATCCACGCGCTCTCGAGCAATGTATGGCGATGCAGCAGTGCGTGCATTTCCTCGGAATACCCGAAGGTGATCTGGCCCTCGCGCAGGCAGTGATTTACTTATCCGTAGCGCCCAAGTCGGACGCGGCCTATCGCGCGCTCGGCGAAGTCACTCAGGAGGTTCAGTCCGGGCGCGCCGAGCCCGTCCCCATGCACCTTCGGAACGCTCCCACCAGGGCCATGAAGGCCTGGGGATACGGATCCGGCTATCAGCACGCGCACAAGTTCGAAGACGCGGTGAATCAAATGGAATGCCTTCCCGAATCGCTTGCGGGTAAGCGCTGGTATCATCCGACCGATCGCGGCCTCGAAAAACGGATCAGCGAGCGGCTCGAAGAGATCCGGAATTTGCGAAACAAACAATGATGTGGGGCGGCGGAGACTCCGCGTAGAGATCTTCCACCAGCGCGGCCCGATTGTTCAATACCGAGCGCTGGTTGATCGAGCCCTTATCCGTTACTTCATGCGCATCGAGCGACAGTGGTTCGGTCAGAATCGTGGCCCGGGCGATCAGGGTTGAACTGCCCGTGCTGTCCTTCGCCAGGTCCTCAAGCAAGCTGGAATAAAATTCCGCAGGCGCTTCGCGGTCGGGAATAATTATGACCGAAACATAGTCCCGGTCGTGGCCGGCCACTACGACGTCCTTCGCATAGGGCGCCGCAGCATGAAGGAACTTCGCGCGCAATGGACCGACGCTCACCCAGGTACCGGAGGAAAGCTTGAAATCTTCTGCCAGGCGTCCGTCGAAGACGAACCCGCGATCGGGATCGTTTTCATCCACGAACAGCAGTGCGTCGCCGAGCTTGTAAAAGCCTTCTTCGTCGAACGCTGCACGCGTGAGCGCCTCCTGGCGCCAATACCCTGGCGTGATGTTCGGTCCGCGCACACGCGCTTCCAGCTTGCCTTCGTTGGGCACGAGTTTCAATTCCATCCCCGGTGCCGGGATTCCCACCATACCGGCGCGCTCCACCTGTTTTCTCGGCGCGAACGCGAACGGCGCAGTCTCGGTTGAACCCAGTCCGGTCAGCATCAGCACGCGCTCGCCGGTGGTCTCGATCGAGAGCGCATCGAGTTCGTCCCAGACCGGTTGCGAAAGGCTCGCGCCCGCGTACCACATCAGTTTCAAGCGGCTGAAGAATCGTTCCCGAAGCTGCTTGTCCGAGCGGAGGTAAGGCACGAGGCATTCGAAGCCGCGGGGAACATTGAGGAAAAATGTCGTGGCGATTTCTTTCAGATTGCGAACGGATTCTTCGAACGCTCCAGGCACGGGCCGGCCGTCGTCGATATAAAGCGTGCCTCCGTTATAGATAATCAGCCCCACATCGTGATTGCCGCCGAAGGTGTGATTCCAGGGAGTCCAGTCGACCAGCACCGGAGGCTCGTCGGTCAGGAACGGCAGACAAGTTGCGATCATCTCCTGATTGCTGCACCACATCCGCTGCGTGTTGATCACGCCTTTGGGCATTCCGGTGGAACCCGATGTGAAGAGAAATTTCACGATCGTCTCGCCATCCACGTGTACCGGCGTGCGCGGGCCGCTCGAAGAGGTCAGCTCGCTGAAAAGCGTGGATCCCGGCAGTGGGTCCTCGGTGACCACCAGTTCGACACCCGGGAGCAACGTGGCTTCAATGGCACGCTGGAATTTGCGGCCGCTCGCGGCGAAAACGAGGCCCGGTTTCACCAGATCAAGAATGTAACGCAGCTTGGCGAAATCCGAAGAGAGCAGCGAATACCCGGTCGATATGGGCGCGAAAGGAACGCCGGCATACATCGCGCCGAGGCTCAGCAGCGCATGTTCAATATCGTTGCCGGAGAGAATCGCAACAGGGCGCTCTGCCGACAAGCCGCGGTTTACCAGCGCCTGGCCGATATTACGGGCCAGTTCGCGCGCTTCGGCATAGCTCACCCTGCGCCATTCGCCGGAAGTGGCCCGTTTGGCGTAGAGAGTTCGATCCGATGCGTGTTCGGCCCAGTGATCGAGTCGGTCCGTCAGCCTCGCCGGGTAATCGCCCAGCGGCTGCGTCGCCCGCGCGTAGCGCACCCCCTCGGGCGTCTTTTCCACGCGGACTCCCGATGGTCCCAGGCGAACGTGGCGAACCGGCGCGTTCATTTGCTTTCATCCAGACTGGCGAAAGTCCGGCCCTCGGCCGCGAGCCGTTTCAGCAGCGGCGCGGGCTCCCAGAGTTCGCCGTGCTTCCCGTGGAACTCCTCAATCTTGTCGTAAACCTTCTTCACACCCACGGTATCCGCGTACCACATCGGGCCGCCACGCCACGCCGGGAACCCATAACCCGAGAAATAAATTGCATCGATGTCGGATGCGCGCGTGGCGCAGCCTTCTTCGAGGATGCGCGCGCCTTCGTTGATCATCACGTAAACGCAACGCTCGATGATCTCCTGATCGCCGATCTCGCGCCGTTCGATTCCGGCCTCCTTCGCGGTTTTTTCGATCAGCGCTTCCACCTCCGCATCGGGAGTGGCCTTGCGGTTTTCGTCGTAGACATACCAGCCGCGCCCGGTCTTCTGACCGTACCGGCCCATCTCGAAGAGCTTCTGCAGCATCAAAGGCTGTCGCACTCCGGGCTTGCGAAGGTGCTTATATTCTTCCTGCACACGCCAGTTAAGATCGATGCCGCCCATATCGTCGACGGCAAATATGCCCATCGCCATGCCGAAGTTCGTAAGCGCCCGGTCCACCTGCGCGGGCGTGGCGCCTTCCTCTACCAGAAACTGTGCTTCGCGCATGTAGGGAAACATCATCCGGTTACCTACGAAGCCCATCGAGTTCCCCACCAGCACGCCCACCTTCCGCAGCGTTTTGGCCAGAGCCATCGCGGTAGCGATGACGCGCTTCGACGTCTGCTTGCCGCGCACGATCTCGACCAGCCGCATGACGTGCGCCGGACTGAAGAAATGCGTCCCGATCACCATCTGCGGGCGCGAGGTAACGGCGGCGATTTCGTCGATATCGAGCGTCGAGGTATTGGTCGCGAGCACACAGTCGGGTCCAGCGACCTTGTCGATTTCGGAGAACAGTTGCTTCTTCACGTCCATGCTCTCGAAGGCGGCTTCGATGATGATATCGACGCTTTCGAAACCGGCGTAATCGAGTTGCGGATGAATCAGAGCCATCCGCTGATCCATCACTTCCTGCGGGAAACGTCCTTTGGCAACCGAGTTCGCATAGTTCTTGCGCACGGTGGCGAGGCCCCGGTCGAGCGCTTCCTGCGTGGTGTCCTTGATCAGAACCGAAATTCCGGCGTTCGCGAGGGCCATCGCGATGCCCCCGCCCATCGTGCCTGCGCCGATGATTCCGGCTTTCCGCAGTGGATACGGAGCAATTTCCTTCGGCACGTCGGGGACCTTCGCGACTGCCCGTTCGGCAATGAATGCGTGGATGAGAGCGGAGGCCTGCTCGGACGTCAGCGACTTGTTCGATATTTCCTTTTCTCTCTTGCAGCCTTCCTCGAACGGCAGTTTCGTGGCGGCTTCAAGGGCCTCGAGCGACATCAGCGGAGCCGTCTGATTGCGCCTGATCTTGCGCGCGAGATCCCGGGCGGCGGCGAAACCGGCGGCATCCATTTCGACCGCGCGCTCGCGAGTTTTCGTGTAGGGCGCCGCTGCGATTTCCGTCGCGAAGGCAATCGCGGCGGGAAGCAACTCGCCTTCGACGATCTTGTCGATCAGCCCGATCTCGAGCGCCACGGGGGCTTTGATAATTTGCCCCGAGACCAGCATCTCGGCGGCTTTCGCCACACCAACCAGCCGCGGCAATCGCTGTGTGCCTTCGGCCCCGGGAACGATACCGAGATTCGCTTCGGGCAATCCAACCTGCGCATCCGCAACGGCGATACGATAATGCGCTGCCATGGCCAACTCAAGTCCGCCGCCGAGCGCGGCCCCCTGGATAGCCACGACGACCGGCTTCTGCGAGTCTTCAATGGCGGTCAACAGCGGGTGAAGATCGGGGCCGGCTGGTTTGCCCGCTGCAATATTCCGGGCGAATTCGTTGATATCGGCGCCGGCGATAAATGTGCGTCCACCGCCGATCAGGACAATCGCGGTGACGCCAGGATCGGCCTGCGCGGTCGCAAGCGACGACGCGATGGTGTCGGGAATGCCCGGACTGAGGGCATTCACCGGAGGATTGTCAATCGTGATGACGGCAACAGGGCCGTGGTTAGTGAGCGTTATTGGCTGAGGCATCGATGATTTGTTTACGAGGAGTTTCCCGCAGGCGTTCGCTGACCTCTTCCGAGGAGGGTCGTTGCGGGCAATTCTTGAAACCGGCGAGGCGGCGATAGATCTCGGCGTTGGCGAGAAAACCCGACGGCAGATTGGCTGCATCAAAGCTGGCCGCGATCTCTTCCATTTCCCCGGCCCAGCGCCACGCCTTGAATGCCCGCGCTGCGATTTGTTCCGATCGCTGGGCAATGCCCGGTTGTGAGTCGTTCCACTCTTTCAACAAGGCCTGGTCGACGCCTTCAAATCGGGCCAGCGACCGGATGATCCCAAGCAATGCGGTCTCGCCTTTGCTCCACGCAGCGTAGCAGACCTTCAGCGCGGACGCAGCTCCGGCCGCGCCTTCCATCGCGATCGCTTCAGTCTGGCTGCCGGCGAACAAAGGCGCGATCTCCCAGGCCTTCGCACCGGCCAGATACAGCCGTGTGATTCGGGCAGGCGTCGGCGGGAGCCCGATGATGCCGCCGTCGACGAAGCTGGCGCCCGCGCCTTCGAGCATGTTGCCAAGCTCGCGTGAGTGCGCGGGTGCAATCGCATTGGCGTCGATATAAATCCCTCGAAAACCTCTGGCCGCGACCTCACGTGCGACATCGAACGCGCCGCTCGGGACACAGATGGACAGCACGGCATCAGACGCCGAAAGCGCGCAATCGAGCGATTGCAGATCCTCAATCCCTGCCTCCTCGGCGCGCCGCCGCGAATCGTCACTGCGGCCTTCCGAAACCCACACGACACGAGTGCCGCGCGAGACAAGGCAAGTCCCGACAGCCGCTCCCATTTCGCCGGGATGTAACAACGTGATGGTCATGCGCTCGTTGGCACTCATCATAATATCCACTGGCCGGTCAATGTCAGCGAACTCACTTGTCCAGCGGATGGCGGTTCCAGTCTTTATAGATCAGGTATTTCGCCGGAGTCCTGCCGAGCGCCCCGAACCACTGCGGACAATACGGCGCCATCCAGATGAAATCTCCCGCCATCACGTTGTACCAGTGATCCCCCAGCCGGTAAACGCCTTCGCCTTCGAGCATCAGCAGCCCGTGCTCCATGACATGAATCTCCACCATCGGCAGTTGCGCGCCCGGCGCAAAGGTCATGCTGTTGACGGCGAAATCGTACGCACATTGATCCGGCACAAGGCGGCGCACTTCAATCGAGTCGTCATCCTGCAGCGCGGCGGCGGGAACTTCGCGTTCGCATCCCAGAAACGGCGCGGTCGCATTCGAATCCAGCGGAGAGAACGGTTTCTCGATCGCGATCACGCGCGCCGGTGTCGACGCCTCGACCCGGCTCGCGCGATCCGGCGGAAGATAAAGAAACCCGTCCGGCCCCAGACGCTGTCGATCCGGCCCAACGGTGATTTCGCCGTCGATGACATACAAAAACGTCTGCCCGCGCGTGGTTTCGAACCATCCGCTTCGCTCCATCTCGACCGTATATTCGGCAAACTTCGCTCCCATCGCAGGTCCCGCATGCACGATGGCGGTCGCGCCGGTCATCCCCGGCAGCGCCGCGCGTACGAAGGTATCCGGCGTCTGCAGCAGATGGTCACGCTGGTAACTGCTGCGCGTGTGTCCGGGAAGGGGCATCGAGTCCTTTCTGTATCGAGGGGCGAACCAGCCGTCCCCGCGTTTGGGCCGTAATCGCTCCGTTGCGAAAGATCACCTCACCGCGCCGGATCGTCGCGCGCACCACGCCGCGCAGCGTCCTGCCAATATAGGGCGTGATCCGATGCCGCTGGTGCAGCATCTCCGCCGAAACCGTCTGTGTGGCCGCGAGGTCCACCAACGCCAGATCCGCATCCAAGCCCACGCCAATTTCACCCTTGCCTGCAATGCCGAACCGTCTCGCCCCAAATCCGGCAGTCAGCAACGCGATCCGATCCGGTGTGAGCCCGCCTTCGATCAACGCAGGCAGCGTCCACTGCACTCCCGCGATCCCGCCCCAGATCGCGAAGAAGCTCTCGCGCTCTTTCAAGTCCGGCGGGCAGGGAGAATGGTCGGACGCGATCCCATCCACCTTCCCGCGCCGCACCGCATCCCACAGAGCATCGCGCTCCGCGGGGCTGCGCAGAGGCGGAGCGCACTTGGCTACCGCGCCGACGCGTTCGAGATCTTCTTCCGTGAACAACAGATAATGCGGGCAGGTCTCGATCGAGATATCGGTTCCACGCGCGCGGGCTTCGAGCGCCGCCGCAACCCCGCTTCCCGAACTGACATGCACGATGTGAAGCTTGCAACCCGTTTCCCGCGCCATCAGGGCAGCGCGCGCGATCGCCTCTACCTCCGCGATCACCGGACGCGATTCGAGAAAAGCGCGAATATCGTGTCGCTCCTGGCGGATCATTCGCTGTGTCAGCCGTGACGTAATCTCTTCGCTCTCGGCATGCACCGCCACCGGCAGGCCCAGCCGCGCCGCCTCACCCATTGCTTCATAGAGCGTAAGATCGTCGGCGCGCGGAAACTCTTCGAGCCCCGAGTTACACAGGAAAGCCTTGAACCCCACTGCGCCTCGCTCAGCCATCCCGGCCAACTCGCCGCAGTTGCCTGGAACGATTCCGCCCCATAGCGCGAAGTCCGTAATGGACGCGGCACTGAGCGCTTCCACCTTCCGATCGAATTCCTGCGCGTTCACCGTGCAGGGCGTCGAATTGAGCGGCATGTCGAAGAACAAAGTCCCTCCGCCGGCGGCCAGCGCGCGGCTGCCGGTCGCCGCGCCCTCCCATTCCGTGCGCCCCGGCTCATTGAAATGGAGGTGAATATCGATCAGGCCAGGCAGTATGGCGAGGCCTCTCGCATCGATCTCGTTCTTTCCCTCGCCGAGCCCGCATCCGATGGCGGTGATCCGTTCGTCCTCAATGGCGATGTCGCCGCGATCACCCCGCAGTACCAGATCAAACATCGCGGATGAACCTCAGGCCCACTTCGAGAGCCGCATCGACATCTTCCGGAATCACGCTTTCATTCGGATGATGGCTCAGACCGCCGGGGCTGCGCAGGAAAAGCATCGTGGATGGAACCAGGGGCGCGACAATCATGGCGTCGTGCCCGGCGCCGCTCATCATCGGATGCACGGGATAGCCGCAAGCTTCCACCGCGCGCCCCAGCCGCGCCGTCAGATCGCGGTCCATTGGAACCGCCGGTTGATCGAGGCCGTTTTCAACTTCGACGGCGATGCCGCGCCTTTCGCCGATTTCACGTGCTTCCTCCACCAGCGCCCTCACCGCCCGATGCCGCCGATCGTCCGACGCATGGCGTACGTCCAGGCTGCACCGCGCCATTCCCGCGATCACATTCCCGGCGTTTGGTTCGGCGTGAATCGATCCCACGGTGGCGCGAAGCTCCCGGTCCGACAGTGCAAGGAATTCCACCCGAGCGATCCACTCCGCGGCCGCCGTCAGCGCATCGCGGCGCATCGATTGCGGCGTCGTGCCCGCATGGTTGGCATGGCCGCGGAAAACCACGTTTAAACGGCTCTGCCCCAGAATTCCCTCGACCACCCCTAGTGGCAATCCAAGCTGGTCGAGCACCGGCCCCTGCTCAATATGAATCTCGAGATACGCAGCGGCGGGCTCGATCCGCGCCTCGGCCATCTTCGCCGGGTCCAGACCATACGCGCGAATGGCGTCACCGATACCGCATTTCAGCGTTGTTTCATCCAGAAGACCCATCGCCGCTCTGCTGCCGATGAATGGTACACCAAACCGGATGCCTTCTTCTTCAGAAAAACCGATCACTTCGATGGCAACCGGACTGTCTCCGCCAAGCGCCTCCACCAACGCAATGCCCAGCACCACGCCGAGGATTCCGTCGAACGCCCCGGCGTCGGGCACCGTGTCCAGATGCGAGCCGATGATCAGCCTCGACCCCGCTCGATTCAGGATGCCACGAAGGTTACCGGCGGCGTCGATCCGTACATGCATCCCGGACCGCTCCATCCAGTCGCCCAGAATGCGATGCACATCGCGCATCGGCTTCGAGAGAAACGTACGGGTCGTACGCCCCGTCTCTTCGCTGAACGTCGCGATCTCGCGGCAAATCTCGATGACTTTGTGGGAAAGAGCTTTCATGAGCCGCGATAAGTCGAATAGCCATGCGCAGCGAGAAGAAGCGGAACGTGATAATTCCCTGCGGTATCGGATACTCCAAAGCGAATAGTTATGTCCTCGAAAAAAGGACTCGTTTCCCGCATTCTCAGGTAGTCGCCGGCCCGGAAAACCAGCTCATATCGTCCCGCCTCAAGCCGCTCACCGGATATAAGCGGCGCATCCGTTCGCCCATCTGCATTGGTTTTCGCCGAAAGCAGCAGCCGTCCCTCGAGATAGAGCTCGACCGGAATGTCCGCCGCGGGCCGGCCGCTTTCGAGATCCAGCACGTGAGTCGAGATCCGCGCCATGCGATTGGTCTTCGCTTATCTTCTCAAAGTAAGTCCCAGGCAGCCGTAAGCAGGCCGGGCGTCCGTGTATACGCCGATTGCGTCGCCTTTTTCGGCGATGGTATCCCAGGTTCGGTTATTGGCTTCGAGACGTACCTCGGCAATCGCGGGTATCTCCCTGAGCATCCGTGTCCCGATCTGATAAATGACCTGCTGTATGCTGCCGGAGGTGAAGCCGTCGAAGACGTTCTCCACCAGTCCGCGCACATGTAAAGTAATCTTGCCTTCGCTGTGCGCGACCGCCGGCCCCACGTAGCTCCAGTCGAGGTCCAGCCACATATGCAGGGGGCGATTGGCGATATCCGGCAACGTAGTGTATTCATCGCGCACAAAGCCCTGGAACGAACTCCCGCCGAGTCGCAGTAGCTTGAACCCGCAAATGCCGGAACATATTTCGACGGTCGCATCCCGCGACATCTCGAGTCGTGCAAATGCTCGTTCCGGGCCGTCCGGCGTAAAGGATATGCCTCTTTCACCAACACCGCCCCAGGGAACCTCGTCGGCCGTGACCTGCACCCCCTCGACCTGCGGGTATTTCGCCATAAACTTCTCCGCCAGAAACGAACAGTACGATTCGAGATCGGCGCCGGAGAAATTCAACGTTTCGCGCTGGACGAAATTCTTCATGGAGTCGGTCGCGATCAGATCGGTGTTATCGCCTGTCGTGTAGGTGGGCCAGAAAGCCTCGCCGTAAATCAGGAAAGTGACATTGGCGCCGAAAACAGCCCCTTGTTCCTCGCGATGAAGCCGATAAACCAGCACATCGCCCTTGCCGTAGTAATTCCTCTTCGGACCGCTTGCGAATCGATGCATTGGATTCATTGTTGCGCGATCAGATCTTCGAGGCGAAAAGCGGCGATCCGGTGGACCTCCCAAAGCGCCTCCGAGAATTCGTCCTCCGGATCCGCACCGAGACGGACCATAAGTGCCACCTGAATATCCTGTTTATCGCTGCCGCGCACCGCATAGATGAAGGGGAAACCGAATTTCTCCCGGTATTGCCGATTGAGTTCGAGGAGCATTTCATGCTCCTCCGGCGTCAACTGGTCGAGCCCCGCGCCTCTCTGCTCTCTTGTAGACAATTCACCGATTTTCGCGCGCGTACCTAGATCCGGATGGGCCCGGAGTAAATTTGTCTGCCGGTCCCGATCCGCTCCTTCGACTTCCAGCCGCATGAGTCCGCGCAACTCATCCCGCGACTGGAAAGGCCGTTTGTTCCACACGTGCTCCGCCACCCAGCTGGAGTGCTCGTAAATGCCGCCCAGCAGATCCACGAATTCCTGCAATCCGAGCGTATTGATCTCGTCAATGGTCATGAACAGGGCCGTTCGAATACGATGTCGCCTCCCACGCGAACCTCGCGCACGCTTTCCGCGCCGGCGAGAGTGAACAAAGCGGCCAGTATCTGGTCCGGCGTTTCCGCGCGCTGCAGTCGCCCCTGGAGAACGCCGCCGGCCGGCGGATCGATCACCACAAAATCCGCCGATTTACCGCTGCTGAAATCCCCGATCTCATCCTCCATCGCCAGCGCCTCCGCTCCCGCGCGAGTGGCCAGATACAGCATGCTCGCCGGAACCAGAATCATCGGGTCGGGTGCAAGCCGCTGCATCAGATACGCCGCCAGCGCCTCTTTCATCATCCCGAAGCCGGTCCCGCCCCCCACATCCGTGCCCAATGAGAATCGAACGCCCGCCGTTATGTGGCGAACCATGGGGAAGATTCCGCTTCCCAGCGCGGCATTGCTGTTGGGGCAGTGCGCGATCGAGGCACGATGTTCGCTCACCCGGCGGATCTCATCCCCGCGCGAGTGGATGTTGTGCGCGAGCACCGAACGCCTGCCCACCAGGCCGTAGCGTTCATAGATTGCGAGGTAATCGGAAGCCCAGGGGAACAGCCTTGCCACTTCTTCGATCTCTTCGGGATTCTCATTGATATGCGTGGTGAATCGCACTTCGGGATGAGTCCTGATCAGCGCCTCGCAAGCTTCCAGCATGGCCTCCGATGCGGAGAGCGCAAATCGCGGCATCACCGCATAACTCAACCTGCGCACGCCATGAAACCGCTTGATCAACGCGCAGCTTTCGCGGCACGCTGTCTCCGGAGTCTGGTGCAGTTCGGGTCGCAGCCTCCGGTTCGACATCACCAGACCGCTCGAAACTCGCAGACCGCATTTCGCGGCCGCCTCAAACAGCGCCGCGGTGGCGGAAGCGAAGTGTGAACCGAATACCAGCGCCGTAGTGGTCCCATGCGCGGCGAGGGCCGTAACGAATTCGCCCGCTATCGTCGCGGCATAACTCACGTCGGCCAGCCGCGCCTCCTCAGGCAGCGTAAGTTGCTCCAGCCAGTCAAGCAGGGTGAAACCCAGGCCTCCGAGGATCCGCGCCTGCGGAAAGTGCACGTGGGTGTCGACGAATCCGGGCAGAATGAATCGCCCCCGCAGGTCGCGCACGCGGCCTTCCGGATAAGCGGCCGACACCTCGCTGTAATCGCCGCAGCGCAGGATTCGGCCGTGTTCTATCGCGAGCCCGCCATCCGTGAAAGCGGCAAGTGCGTGCGACTCGGTGAATGGATTCTTCGGAGTGTGAAACAAGCCACCCCGAAAAATCTCAACGCTTTCTCCGTTCACCCGCGCGCCGCTCCTGCGGGCTTCAACTCAGTTTGCGGCCGCGTCTTCCGCGCGCGCTCGATGGCCCAGAAGATGCGCTCCGGCGTCGCGGGACTATCCAGCGTCACGACCCCACCCTCGCCGAAGGCCGCGATCGCATCGCGAATAGC
>CAWBIS010000168.1:0-35946 GCA_963788485.1 Terriglobia bacterium | reverse complement strand
CAGCATCCGCTTCTGACAAACAGGTTCTCCGCGAGCTTTCGCTCTTCCGCGGGGATCGAGGCGAAGCGCTCCAGTTTTTCGGCGTTGACGATCGCCAGATCGAGCCCCGCCTTCGTCGCGTAATAAAGGAAGACGGAATTTACCACTTCGCGCGCCGCGGCCGGCAGCCCGAAAGAAATGTTCGACACGCCGAGGATCGTTTTCACCCAGGGGATGTTTTCCTTGATCAGCCGAATCGCCTCGATGGTCTCGACCGCGCCTCCGATGTAATTCTCATCGCCCGTCGCGCAGGGGAAAACCAGCGGGTCGATGATGATGTCCTCGGCCGGAATCCCATACTTTCCTGTCAGAAGCCCCACCGAGCGCCGCGCCACGGCCAGTTTCCGCTCGCGCGTGAAAGCCTGCGCCTGCTGTTTGTCTTCATCGATGGTCCCGACCACCAGCGCCGCGCCGTAAGCGCGCGCAAGAGGACAGACGCGTTCGAATTTCTCCTCGCCGTCCTCGAGGTTAATCGAGTTCAGGATGCTCTTGCCCTGGCACCAGGTGAGCGCCATTTCGACGGCCTTCGGATCCGTGGTGTCGATCATCACCGGCGTCTTGATCTTCGGCAACAGCTTCGCGTAAAACGGATCGATGTCTTTCAGTTCCTCGCGATCCGGCGACTGCAGGCAAACATCGATAATGTGCGCCCCGTTCCGGACCTGGCGGCGCGCGATTTCACTCGCTTCCTCCCATTGCTCGTCGCCGATCATGGCCTTAAACAACCGCGAGCCGATGACGTTGGTCCGCTCGCCCACAATCAATGGACGGCTGCTCTCTTCGGCTTCGACGAGATCGATGCCGGCGTAACACGCGCGGTGCGACGGTCCGTTCACCACATGCGGCAGCTTCCCTTCCGCCATCTGGGCGATGGCGCGGATATGCGCGGCCGTGGTCCCGCAGCAGCCGCCGACAATGTTGAGCCAGCCGTGCTCCACGAATTTCTCCAGCTGCTTCGCCAACGAATCGGGCGTTTCCAGATACTTGTCTTCTTCGTTGGGAAGTCCGGCGTTTGGATAACACGAAATGCGCACCGGCGACATCTGCGCGAGGGTACGGATGTGGTCGGTCATCAGGTCGGGACCGGTAGCGCAGTTGAGGCCGATCGAGATCGGCTGCGCATGCAGGACCGATGTGCAGAACGCATCGACCGGCTGGCCCGCCAGCATTGCGCCCCATCGTTCGATAGTGCCCGAAATCATGAGGGGAATTTCGATGCCGCGCTCGGCTTCCAGTCTCTTGATCGCAAGGATGCCCGCTTTCACGTTGCGCGTGTCGAATCCGGTTTCGAGCAGCAACAGATCGCAGCCGCCATCCATGAGCCCCTGGGCCTGCACATAATAACTGTCGCTCAACTGCTGGAACGTGACGTCGCCGCGCAGCGTTAGCGACTTGGTCGTAGGCCCCATCGCGCCCGCTACAAATCGTGGCTTCGCGGTGGTGGAAAATTCGTCCGCCGCGCGACGCGCCATTTGCGCCGCGAGAACATTCAGTTCCCGCGCCTTGTCCGCAATCGAGAATTCCGCCAGCACGATGGGCGATCCCTGAAAGCTGTTGGTGGCGATGATATCCGCGCCGGCATCGAGATAAGCCCGATGAATGTCGAGAATCCATTCGGGATGCGTGATGCACAGATTCTCGTTGCAGTTTTCGAGGGCGACGCCCCCGAAATCGGCCGGAGTGGGACGGTATTCCTGCAGCATCGTCCCCATGGCTCCGTCCATGATGAGGATGCGTGTGGCGAGTGCGTCGTCGAGTTCGGTCATGGCACGATGGCGGCGGCAACGTCGATCGCCATCTGATAGCGACCGAATGGCGCACTCAGTTGCACTCCGGCGACCATTGTTCGTACTCGCCCAACCATTTCGCGCGCGATGGCGATGCCTTCCGCCTGTGCCGCTTCCACGCTCACCGCGCCGCGCATCCGTTCCATATACGCGGAGGGAACGGGGACGCGCAGTTCGTTCACCATGAATTCCGCGTTACGAAGACTGGTCAGCGGCCAGATGCCGGCGATCACCGGCAGTCTCATCCCCGCTGTGCGATCGAGAAAGCGTTCCAGCAGATCCAGATCGAATATCGGCTGCGTGACCACATATTCGGCGCCGGCCTCGGCCTTCCACTCAAGCCGCCGGATTTCTTCGTCAATATTCATTGCACCCGGATTTGCGCCCACGCCAATGAGCAATGCGGTTTGCGAACCCATCGGATTGCCCCCCAGATCGAGCCCCTGGTTCAGGTTGCTGGCGATATTGACCAGTCCGATCGAATCCACGTCGAAGACCGCGCTCGCGTCCGGATACGTGCCCATGCGCGGCGGGTCGCCGGTGATGCAGATGAGGTCGCGAACCCCGGCTGCGTGCGCGCCCAGCAGCTCGCTCTGAATGCCGAGCGTGTTGCGGTCGCGGCAGCAGAAATGGAGCACGGCTTCAATTCCCGCCTCCTGCTGGATCAGCTGGCAGGTAACTTGTGCGCTCAGCCGGGCGCTCGCGCGCGGGCCGTCGGGAACGTTGATGCAGTCGATTCCGGCGGATTTGCATAGCTTCGCACCCTGGATTTCGCGCGACGCATCAATGCCGCGTGGCGGCAGGATCTCGACGAACGACACAAACTTTCCGGATGCCAGTTTCGCGCCCAGACCACTTTTTTCGGCCATCGGCAACTTGGGCATGGCTTTTGCGCGGGGCGCCGCGTCTTCGACGACGGCGGGAGATCGCCGCTGCGCCGGCTGCAGACTGCGTACCTCGCTGCGAATCTCCTTGATATGCGCCGGTGTTGTACCGCAGCATCCGCCGACGAAGCGCGCGCCCGCCTGAATGATCCGCCGGGCATACTGCGCCATATATTCCGGAGAGCACAGGTAAATGTTGCGGCCTTCAACCGAGGTGGGCAAGCCGGCGTTGGGAATCGCGCCGAGAGGCTTGGCGGTCCACGCGGTCATCTTTTCGATCGTCTCCAGCATGACCCGCGGACCCGACGAGCAATTCAACCCGATCCCATCCACGGGCCAGGCATCGAGACGGCGGGTGAATTCTTCAGTCGACGTGCCATCGCGCAGGCTCCCATCGTCCTCGACACTCACCAGAGCGATGATGGCGAGATCGTCGCCCGCGGCCTCCCGCCCCGCCAGAATGGCCTCGCGCAGTTCGTTGATCGCGGTGAAGGTTTCGAGGATGAGGAGATCGACTCCCGCCTCGACGAGGATTTCGATCTGTTCGCGAAAGATCCCGCGAGCTTCGTCGAAGCTGGTGGGTCCCAGCGGCTCGAGCGGGCAGCCCAGCGGACCAATGGCCCCTGCGACAAACGCCTTTCCGTCCGCCGCTTCTCTCGCGATGCGTACGCCGGCTTCGTTGATGGCGCGCAACTTTTCCGTCAGGCCGAATGCGGCGAGGCGCTTGCGATTAGCCCCGAACGTATTGGTTTCGACGATCTCCGCGCCGGCTTTGACGTACTCCTGATGCACTTCCCGCACCAGCCCCGGCGATGAAAGATTCAACTCGTCGTAGCACCGGTTGATGAAAATACCTTTGGCATAAAGCACCGAGCCCATCGCGCCGTCGGTAACGAGTACCCGATCGCCGAGCGCTTTCCTGAACTCTATCGCCCGCGGCGATGTCGTAGTCGACATAACTTAACAGTAGCCGACGGCCCGCGAAAGGCCCGAAAAGTCCTGTGTTCAGGTATTTTCCCACGTTAATGTGCCATAATTATGCCATATGCGCACGACGATCGAACTGCCGGACGATTTACTGGCGCAGGCAAAGATCAGAGCGGCTGTATCGGGCGTCTCGCTCAAACAGTTTTTCATCGAAGCAATCGAACAGAGACTGGCGCCGGAAGTCAAAAAGACTCGCCGTACGCCACCTGCGGTTGGCGGTCCCAAATGTGCCCCTATTGGAATTCTGACGCCGGAACAGACCGATGAAGCGATGTTTGGCTGACGTCAACGTTCTGCTGGCGCTGATGGTCCGCCACCACGAACATCACAAGCGTGCCCGGAAATGGTTCGAGGGCCTCGAGGCAGGCGAGGCAGGTCTTTGCCGCTTCGTGCAACTGGCCCTGATTCGTCTATTGGGCAACCGAGCCGTTATGGGCGAATACGCTCTGCCGGCGAGCCGTGCATGGCTACTCATCGAGGAACTGCTGGAGGACGAGAGGCTGGATTTCATTGATGAGCCGAGGGAATTCGAGGCGATCTTCCCCGCCCTGTTGAAACATCCCGTTCCAACCGGAAAGCTTGTCGGCGACGCCTATCTGGCGGCCTTCGCCGTAGCGATCCACTGCCGGCTGGCAACGCTTGACCGTGGCTTTCGCCAATTCAGCGGCCTCGAAATCGAACTGCTTCACCGCTGACGCCCCCGCAGCGCTTCGTAGGCCGAGATAATATCCAGCAGCTCCGAAGTGATCGCCGTTTGGCGGAACTGGCGCGATTCCAACGTCAGGGCTTTCAGCCGATCATCGATATTGCGCTCGGCCACCTGCATCGAGGCCAGTCGGCTGGCGTTCTCGCTGGCCAGCGATCCGGCGAACGCGCGAAAAAGCGACGCAAACAGATACTCGCGAATCAACGCCTGGAACAGGCGCGTTTCATCCATCGTGAACATCGGGATCGTGGGGCCGGACCAGCGCTTCGCTTTCAGGCCGTTGATCCATTCGCGATCGACCGGAAGCAATCTGACTCCGCGCACGCGATACCACGCTCCCGAAACCGGGCGCGCATGAAACAGCACCACCATTTCGATGCCGCGCTCGAAGTGCCATTTCTCCACCTTTCGCAAAACTTCCTCGACGGCGGCCACGATGCCGGTGGTCGCGCCTGGCACCTGCACGGTCGATTCCGGCGAAGCTCCCAGGGTGTCGAGCTGCGCCGCTGCCCGCACCCCCACCGCAACAATCGCCTGATCTTCGCGCCTCACCGCGAGCTTCTTCAATGCCAGCGCGGCGTGGGAGACCACATGGTCGTTCAACGCCCCGCACATCCCCTGATCCGAGCCGAAGATGACGGCGCCCAGCTTGCGCCCGCCCGCGTGCTTCGGCGGCAGCGCATGCGCCGGCAGCCGCTGCAACGCGATCTGAAGACCCATTTCCACCGTGTGGCTGTAGTCGGCGACGGCATGCGCGGCCTGCTCGTATTGCCGGATATTGACGCCGGCCAGAGCCTTCATCGTCTTCACCACGGACTGCAGTTCGCCCGTGACATGGATGGCTCGTCTCAGTGATTCTGCGGTGTCCATCCGATCTCTTCCTTCGCCAGCACCACTCTCGCCAGCGCCACCATCGCCTCGCGATCCCGCGCGCTGAGCTGCACGCCCGCCTGGATCGATCCCATCACTTCCGGCAGTTCGGCGGCCATGCGCTCACGAATACGCGCCGAAGCTTCGACGACTCGCTCAGGCGCCACGTCGTCGAATAGTCCGGCTGTCGCTGCGATCAGAATAGCGATCTGTTCGGCGGCGGTCAGCGGATCGTACTGCGCCTGCTTCAGAACCTCGCGCACCGCGCGTCCACGGGCCAGCGTCATGCGCGTATGTTCATCGAGACGCGATCCGAACCGCGAAAATACTTCCAATTCTTCGAACTGCGAATAGAACAGCCGCAGATCGCCCGCGACCGCGCGATAGGCGGGCAGCTGCGCCTTTCCGCCGACCCGCGACACGGACCGGCCCACGTCGACGGCCGGCAGAATGTCCTTGCGAAACAGATCGGGCGTCAGGTAGATCTGCCCGTCGGTGATTGAGATCAGATTCGTCGGAATGTATGCCGAGATGTTCTGCTCTTCCGTCTCGACGATCGGCAGCGCGGTCAACGAGCCGCCGCCCAGTTCCTTTCGCA
Organism: Terriglobia bacterium; assembly: GCA_963788485.1. GTDB lineage: Bacteria > Acidobacteriota > Terriglobia > Bryobacterales > Bryobacteraceae > BOG-234. The sequence continues at coordinate 30,075 of CAWBIS010000168.1, read as the reverse complement.
GATGCGTCGAACGCTCGAGCAGACGCGAGTGGATATAGAAGATGTCTCCGGGAAAACTCTCCCTGCCCGGCGGACGCCGCAGCAGCAGCGAGAGCTCGCGGTAGGCGCGCGCGTGATCGGTCAGATCGTCGAACACGATCAGCGCATCGCGTCCGTTGCGCATGAAATACTCGCCCATCGCCATGGCCGCGTAGGGCGCTGCGAACTGCAAACCGGGCGGTCGATCGCCGGACGCCACCACCACGATCGAATATTTCATGGCATCGTGCGTACGCAGGTCGTGAATCACGCCCGCTACTGACGAACTCCGCCGCCCGATGGCGCAGTAGATGCAGATCACGTCCTGATCTTTCTGATTGATGATGCAATCCACCGCGAGCGCGCTTTTCCCGGTCTGCCTGTCGCCGAGTATCAACTGGCGCTGTCCCCGGCCCACAGGAATCAGCGCGTCGATGACCTTCGTGCCCGTTGCCAGCGGCACCGTCACGGGCGAGCGGTCAAGAATCGAAGGCGCGTCGCATTCGATGGGTGAACGCAGGTGAGTTTTCACCGAATCGCCCTCGTCAAGCGGCCGTCCGAGTGGATCGATCACGCGTCCCAGCAGTGCGTCTCCTATGGGCGTATCGAGAACACGGTGTGTGCGGCGAACCTCTGAGCCGGATTCGATGCCCGTGCAATCGTCCAGCAGGACGACGCCGATCTCTTCCGGATCGAGATTGAAGGCCATGCCCATGCGGCCGCCTTCGAACTCGATCAGTTCCTCGGATTGGACCCCGGGTAATCCCGTGACACGGGCGACGCCGCCGCCGATATAGCTGACGTTGCCGTATTCCTCGATGCGCGGTCCGGGCGCGTGTTCGCGCCCCAGTCGCTCAAACGCTTCCAGTGTTTCGTCGAGGATGCCGCTGAATGCTCCCATCAGCTCACCATCTGCAACAGGCTTGCGGCAGGACGCTCCAGTTCCTCGCCCAGGCTCTGCTCCAGCGAATCCAGATAACCGTCCAGATTCCAGCCGATTTTGCGCCCGCCGGTTCGCAATTCAATGCCCCATGCCAGCGCGGGATCGCGAACGAATTCGAGCGCCGCCGGCGCCAGCGCCAGCCGGATTTCGTTTTGTTCTTCTTCCGGCAGATCCCCGGCGGTCGCCACGATGAGTTTGCCGCCGGCGATGATTTCGCGCAGCGTGGCGGCGTCAAGCGAGTGCAACTTCTCCATGAACACGTGGACCGTCGAGTTCTGCAGGTCGGCGCAGGCCAGATCCGCCAGCGCGCGCCGGATGACGGCGATCATTTGCGCTGCCGAGCGCCGGCGGACGTCGCTCAGGAAGGCGGCCTTGTCGCGATCCAGTTCGTCCAGCCATTTTTTCTGGAGCGCCCGCACGGATTCCCGGGCTTCGCGAATGGTGCGCATACCAAGTTCATCGGCTTCGCGCTGCGCCTGCGCCAGCAGAGCCGCACGTGCCCGTTCGTCCTCGAGCGACTGAGCTTGCGCCCGTTCGACGGCGAGTTCGGCCTGATGCTTCTTTGCCTCCGCTTCCGCCAGGCGGCCGGCGATCCGCTTTTCCCGTTCGTCGATCGCCTTCACCAGACGCGCCCAGAAGAAATGCTTCAGCAACGCGACCAGCGCGAGAAAATTGACGATCTGCGCAACGACGGTGAACCAGTCGATCAGCATGGCTTGGCGGCCTAACCCGCGCCCTTCGCAATCATGTGGTTCCAGAAGGGATTGGCGAAAATCAGAATGATCGAGATCACGAAGCAATAAATGGCGATCGATTCGATCATGGCGAGGCCGATGAAAAGCGTGCGGCTCAGCGTTCCGGCCTCGTCGGGCTGCTGGGCGATGGAGCCGAGCGCCTGGGCAATCGCCTTCCCCTCGCCTATGGCGGGCCCGATCGAGCCTATCGCCATGCACAGCGTTGATGCGGCGATCGATACGACTGCAGTCGCGGTTGCACTATCCACAAATCCACCCCCTCACGTTTCCGCGCCGCTGCGTCGCACCGCGGCGGCGATATACACCATTGCCAGAATGGCGAAGATATAAGCCTGAATCATTCCGGTGAGCAGGCCGAGGGCCTGCATCAGCACCGGGAAAAAGAGCGGCGCAATGGACAAAAGAATGCCCGCGATCATCGACGCGCTCATCACGTTTCCGAACAACCGCACCGCCAGCGCCAGGTTTCTCGATGTTTCGCTCATCAGGTGGAAGGGAAGCATGATAAAGGTCGGGCTCAGGTAATGACGTAAATATTCGAGGACCCCCTGGCTCCTGATCCCGAACACGGGCACGGCGACCCCGACCGAAATGGCGAGCGCAGCCGTGGTGGAGAGCGAGCCAGTTGGCGCGTGCCAGCCCGGCACCACGTCGAGAAGGTTCGAGACGGCGATGAACAGGAACAGCGTTCCCACGAACGGCAGATACGTGTCGCCGCCTTCGGGGCAGATCTCTTTGATCTGGCCTCGAATCGTTTCCACAATGGCCTCAAGCGCATTCTGCCAGCGCGAGCGCGGGCGGTCGGACGCGTCGAGATGCCGCGTCACCAGGCACGAAATGACCGTCAGCAGCAGCATCACCAGCCAGGTGAAGAGGATGGTCAGGTTCAGGTGCGCAAAGCCCCAGTGCCAGAGCACGATCTGATCCGGAGTTATGTGCATCGAGGCGTCCCCGGTTCCCGGCCCGCTACAAACTTCGACACCGCAATTCGTCCGGCGAGAACTCCCGCCAGACAGATCACCGCGTCTTGCCAGCTTCCTCGTGTCATGAAGACAAAACCGGCGAGAACGACCAGCATTCGCAGCCAGAAACTGCTCAGGGTCAACACGACCGGATGCCTGCTGGCGGCAAGATGGCGCACGGTAAACCAAAGGCCGCCATAAAAGAAAATGCCCAGAAGAATCCCGAACGGCAGGGCAAAGAACATCATCATTTCCGGCCTCCAGTGATCTGTTTCCACGCGTTCACGCAGCCCACGATCAGACCGGCGATCAGCAGCATCACGGCCCATGAAAATCGGCTATGCCATCGCGTGTCGATCCAGACGCCGATCGCCACACCCACGATCGTCGGAATCGCAACCGACCACCCGACGGAGCCGAACAAGGCGATCGAACTCCAGACGCCATCGCGCCGTCCGCGAGCGCGGATCATTCGCTCCTGTTTCTCGCCTACCTCGCGGATCATGCGATCGCCCGGAGTTTCAGGCATTTTTTTCTTCCTCCATCAGAGCCCGCACCAGATCCGCTTCGAGCCGGGCTTCGAGTGTGCGGGCCTGCTTTTCGCGCTCGGCCCGTTCGCGAAACTGCTTTTCGACGTTCTGCTTCAGCAGTTCGAGATTCGGGCCGCGCACGGCGTTGCGCGTGGAGACCGAAACCTGGGGACCGCACTTCACCAGGATGCCGTGATCCACCGCCAGATACTCCTCCGGTTTGCCCCACGGCTCGAACGTGAGCACGCCCGGCACGAGTGCGGTCACGAAATCGATGTGTTTCGGCAGAATCCCGAACCAGCCGTTATCCGCTTCCGCGCGGATCCGCGACACCGGCTCTTCGACCAGCACTTCCGCGGGCGTGCGCACAGTTAACGTCATGGCTTGCGCGCCTCCGTGATGGGCCCGAGCATATAGAGCGCCTGCTCCGGGTAATTGCTGAATTCGTCGTTCAAAATGCGTTCGCAGCCGCCGAGCGTCTGATCCAGCGGAACCAGCTTGCCGGGCAGCCCGGTGAACTGTTCGGTGACGAAGAACGGCTGCGTCAGAAAACGTTCGAGCCGCCGCGCGCGACGAACCGTGCGCCGATCGTCAGGCGACAATTCTTCGATCCCGAGCATGGCGATGATGTCGCGTAGTTCGTCGTAATTCGCGAGTGTCTTGCGCACCTCCTGCGCGATCTTGTAATGACGCGCGCCGATCACCTGGGGAGTGCTCATCTTCGAGCCTGAACGCAGCGGGTCCATCGCCGGATAGAGCCCCTCGCTGGCGCGTTTACGCGAGAGAACGATCGACGCCGAGAGATGGCTGAACGTATGCACCGCGGAAGGGTCGCCGAAGTCGTCGGCCGGCACGTAGACGGCCTGCACGGAAGTAATGGCGCCGCTCGATGTGTTGCAGATGCGTTCTTCGAGGTCCGCGAGTTCGGTGCCGAGCGTGGGCTGATACCCGAGCCGCGAGGGCAGCTGTCCCATCAGGCCCGAGGTCTCCGAGCCCGCCTGAATAAACCGGAAGATATTGTCGACCAGGAGCAGCACGTCCTGGTGCGCGTCGTCGCGAAAATATTCGGCCATGGTCAGGGCCGCGTGTCCCACGCGGAAACGCGCCCCCGGGGGCTCGTTCATCTGACCGAAGACGAGCGCGGTTTTGTCGAGAACTCCGGCAGCCTGAATCTCGCGGTAAAGTTCCTCGCCTTCGCGGCAGCGTTCGCCAATCCCGCAGAACACGCTGACGCCGCCCTGTTGGCCGATCACGTTATGGATCATCTCCATGATCAAAACCGTCTTGCCCACGCCCGCGCCGCCGAAGAGCCCGCTCTTGCCGCCGCGCTCGAGCGGCGAGAGCAGATCGATGGCTTTGATGCCGGTGATAAAGACTTCCGAAGTGCTGGCGCGGCGCATCAGCGGCAGCGGAGGTGCGTAGATCGAGCGCCATTCCGCGCCTTCGATATCGGGCAGGCGATCGATGGTTTCACCGAACACGTTGAACATGCGGCCCAACCCGTGCTCGCCTACCGGGACTTTTAGGGTCTGCCGGGTATCCGTCACCGGCGCGCCGCGCCAGAGCCCGCGCGTGGAGGTCAGAGCGATGCCGCGGACCGTGTGCGCATCGAGGTGGGCGACGACCTCAACGACGATCTGGTTGTCCTCCCCGGTTCGAAGGACGTGCGCCAGTGATGGAATCCGACCGGGGAAATGAGCGTCGACAACGCCGCCGCGAACCGCCTCCACCGTACCGTCCATGCCAATGTTTGCGCAAACCGGGGTCCAAAGGTATCGACGGGCAAACAGGAGTTTTGGAACGTAAGACTGCGTGAAACGACGCAGCGGCCAGGACTCGTGGCCAGGCGGGCTGCGCAGCCTGTTTCAGCGGGCTGCGCAGCTTATTTCAGCGCGCTGCGCAGCCTATTTCAAAAGATCCGCGACCTTCGCCAGGCCCGCTTTGGCGCAGGCATCGTCCTGCTCCAGGCTCGACCCGGCACTGCCAACGCCCCCAACGATCTCGCTGCCGACCTTGATCGGCACGCCGCCCGACAGCGCCAGAATATCCGCGACGTCACGTTGCGCGGCCGTCGGTTGATCCGGCGTGGTGCGTTTCTGAAATTCCATCGTCGTCATCCGGAACATCCGCGCGGTGAAAGCCTTGCGCCGGGCCATTTCGGCTACCTGGCCGGTAGCCTGCTCGTCCCGCAGGATCACCAGCACCTGGCCGGCGCGGTCTACCACGGCCGCCGCCGTGTGGAAGCCCTTCGACCGGCACTCGGCGAGCGTGGCTTCGGCGATCGTCTTCGCCATCTCCAGCGAAAGGATGCGTTGCGTGACCAGGCCCTGCGCAGTTACGTGGCCGGACACAATCGCGGCCACGCCCATTCCCAGTACGGTTTTCAGAGCGAACGACATGATGCCTCCAGATTATTTATCCCAGCAGACGTTTCAGATGGGCGTATTCTGTCCGTCAAGTGTTTCATATTCCTGCGCCCGCGTGCGGGCCGCTTCTAGCGACCAGCCCGGATCGGAATTATAATCGGATCGGCCGTTTCGGCCACCAGTTCGAAAAGGAGCCTTTCGAAACCATGCCCACATTTTCGGTCACGGATAATTTCAAAAACCCCGTCGCGGTGCCAGTGAACTGGCGATCGGCGTCCGCGCTGTTCAAATATCTGAAATCCGAGGCGCTGCATCTGATCGTGGCTCCCGATTTCATGGAACGCAAGGACCAGCCGATTTCGAAAATCACACCACAACCGGCAACGTCCCAACTGAAAACCGCAGATAAGTTTCAGCTCGGCGGCGCCAAACCCGAGATCGATTTCACTCCGGATGCCGAGATCGAAATTCAAATCAACGCCAGGGCGGGAGCGAGCCTCTTCGAGGGCGATTCCTCATCTGTTGCCGCGAAAGTGCCCGCCGATGCTGGCTATGTGGGGTTGACGCTTGACGGCTCGTTCGACGAAAGCCTCAGCGGCAGCTCCGGCGACCTGACGTTCGGTTTCGAGAGCAGCCAGGGATTGAGCCTGGGATACTGGAAGGCATTTCCGTCGAGTGGGCCGCTGCAGCCCACGCTTCAGGAAGCTTTTGGTCAGGTGATCTCGAACTTCACCATCCCCGGCGACCTGACAGACCTCGACGGGCTGGCGCTGAATGATATTTGCACGGTAGCGGGCACCGGCAGTCTGAAGGTATCCGGAGGCGTGAAAGTGAAAGCAGGCCCCAATCCTCTGGCATCCGTAGATCTGCCGCTGAAGGCGGGGAAGGTCACGGTCCAGGAGGGCGCGATGGCGGGGCTCTCGGCCTCATTCGCGATCACCGGCTCCTGGCAGATGCGCGTCCGCCGGCTTGATTCAGCGAACGTCGAGCTGAGTTTCTTGAAGAAGCGCGGAACGACCCTGAAGGCCGATTTCAGCGCTTCGGCGGGTATCAGCGCGAAAGTCGGGAGCAAGGACCTGATTACCACCCTGCTCGGAGCCATTGATCCGAAAACCGACAACAGCGCGCTTCTGCAAGGCGGCCTGACGGCTGACGAAGCAAAGACGTTAAATGACGCGATCAAGGGCGCAATAGACCATAGCCTTCAGGCGTCGTTCGATGAGGCTCTGTCACGGGTGTCGGATGACGAAGCGGCGTTTCAATATCACATCGATATCGACGTTGCCCGGAACGATCCATCCGCTAACCAGGCGGTGCACCGCGCACTCGAAGGCGATTTGTCGCAACTGACGGCGCTTGAGTCCGAAATGAGAGAAGGCGCCGTGATCGCACCCGGCGTGACCCTGATCAGCAGCGTATTTTCGACGTCGGTGAAGGACGAGGTGTCGTTCAAGATCAATCTGCTGGGCCTGCTCAACGTGGTCTCGATCTCCGATTTGCTCCGCGGCAGCAAAGTCGTCACCGACCCGGTCTCGCATGACATGACCATCACCGACACCGTAACCGGCAAACAGATCGAAGCGATTGCCGAACCGCCGAAGCGGGAGGAGAGATTGCGGAAAGCCATGTTCGATTCGCTTCTGGTCACGGCGGCATACAAAGCCAGTGGGGCCGTCGAGGCATTCGATCTGACGAGCCAGAGTTTCCATTTCGCGTCGAATCAGAAAACCAATATCGGGGTGATGACCGATTACCTCAACTGGCTCATGGCGCTTGATCTGATTACGCCCGGCGACAAACAGCAGTTACTCGGACAGTTTCACGATCAGGGCCCCTCGACTTGCCTTCTGCGGACAGCTATGACGGACGCCCAATGCCGCTCGATGTTCTTCGACGCGAACAACAAGCCTCGGGTTGAAACGTATTACCTGGAGTTCGGGCGCAGCGCTCTGCTGGCGCTGTTGAATACCGAAATCGGGCCATTCGACAAATACCGGTACGCGCTGCTCGATCGGCACTGGGACCAGGCGCTCGCAGCCGGGCCCACTGAGGCATTGGCGCCGATTGCCGGTATCAACAGTTCGATGTCGAACTACCAGGAGATCCTCGATCAGTTGATCGGCGATGTTTACGACATTACCTGGTGGGCTTCCGGCATGATCGACGCCGGCAAGGAACTACAGTCCATGATCGCTTTTCTCGCCGGCCGGGATCCGGCGACACTTCGCGACGATCATGGTTTCGCCATGAAGCGCGCCAGTCTTCAGAACAAAATGGCGGACGTCGTCGGTCGAAGCAAGGCGCGCTTCAACGAGCCGTGGGGAATGATATCGCTCTTCCAGGCGGCGGGATCGCAGGGGGCATCCGCGAAGGTCGTGACGCCAGGGCTGACCATTTCCAGATCGCAGCTTCCGCAAAAAGCCGCAGCCGCCGAAAAAACTCTGACTGCGCGTTGATTCGGAATCGACATGCCCGCAGATCCTATACGACACATCGTCGTTTTGATGCTGGAAAACAACTCGTTCGATCGGATGCTCGGATGCATGAAAGAGGTCTATCCGCGACTCGAAGGCGTTAACCCGAACTCCCCGTTCACCAATCCCGACTATCCGGACGCGAATCATGAATTCGCGCAGCTTCCCGATGCGACAAGAACGGTCGCCGTGGATCCCGCTCACGATCTCGACGACGTTCTGCGCCAGGTCAACGGCGGCGCATGCAACGGATTCGTCAGCGACCTGGCCCAGCACAAACCCACGGCGCCTGAAGCCGAGCGATACCAGATCATGGCGTACTTCAAGCGAGGCGATCTGCGGGTACTCCACGCGCTCGCCGATCAGTTCCTGATCTGCGATCACTGGTTCTCGTCAATGCCCGGCCCTACGTGGCCCAACCGGTTCTTCGTCCATAGCGGCACCTCGCTGGGTCACGTCGACATGCCCTCGGGATTTTTCAATCCGGCCATTCACGTCTACGATCAACCGACCGTATACCAGCGGCTCAGCGAGAAGAACGTGTCGTGGCGGATCTACTACGGCGATGTACCCCAATCTCTGCTTATGACCGCGCAGCTGAAGTTTCCCACGCATTACCGGAAGATGTCGGACTTTGCCGCGGACGTGGCGCAGGCTGCCCCCGGCTTCCCCCAATACGTGTTCATCGAACCTTCCTACTTCGGCGCCGGTCAGAATGACGAACATCCTCCAACGGATGTCATGACTGGTGAGTTGCTGGTAGCCCAGGTCTATAACGCCTTGCGGCAGAACGAGGCACTGTGGCAATCGACTCTGCTGGTTTTGCTTTATGACGAACACGGCGGATTCTGCGATCATGTCCCACCGCCCGCGACCATAGCGCCGGATAACCATATAAAGGATTTCGCTTTCAACCGGCTGGGTGTGAGAGTCCCTGCGTTGTTGATTTCCCCGTGGGTAAATCCGGGTGTCTTGTCGGATGTATTCGATCACACGAGCCTGCTCAAATATGCGAGCGACAAGTGGGATCTCGGCGCGTTGGGCGATCGGGTTCCGCACGCCAATTCTTTCGCCGCTGCGCTGACAGTTCGCGCAGCCGGCCGCACCGATTGCCCAGGCCCGCTTCCGTTGCCTGCGTTTCAGCCGAACCAGGTGAACCCCGAACTAACTACACACCAGGCGGCGCTTGCGGGATTCACCCATCATCTCGAAGTGGATTACACGAAGCCGGACGACTCGACGCTGGCCGCGCACAGTACGGCGATGGCGCAGGATTTCAACGCGCAGAGCCAGGCCGTCTCGGAGCGCGTGGATCAGTTTCTTGAAAAAGCCCGCGCAGGCTCAATGGCGCAGTGAGGCCGAAAAGAGAGAGAATTCCATGCTGAATCGAAGAAGCAGTCTGAAACTATTACTCAGCGCAGGCGTGGCCGTGATCGCCCTGCTGGCGCAGACTCCGCAACCAACGTGCAATCACTGCCAGGCAACCTGGATCCCGGTGAGCGAACTGAACGCCTATACCGCGAAGGCCATTAAATACAAAATAGTGGATCAACAGGTGCGTTCGGTGGATGTGGGGAAGGTGCAGGTCGGAATCGGCATGGTCACGCGCGGCAAGCTTCTTCCCGGCACGGTCCGCAAGGGCGCGGTCGCCGAACACGAACAGATCACCGAGGTGTACCACGTGATTGACGGCAGCGCGACCTTATTGACGGGATCCGATCTGGTTAACCCGGTGAAGCGACCGGCGGACGAAAAGACAGTCCGGCTGCAGAACGGACCCGGCTATAGTTCCGATTCGATCGTAAACCCACAGGTGAATCACCTTCACCCCGGCGACGTCATCATCATTCCCGCGGGCACGGGGCACCTGTTCACCGAAATTCCCGACCACATCACTTACATGATGGTCCGAATCGATCCGGATAAGGTTGTGCCGACCAAAAGCCAGGCCGAATCGGAAGCTGACTTAAAGGTGATTCCCACGACGGGAAGGTAGCCTCACCGCGCGGTCTCATAAACTGGTAGCGGCATGCTGCGGATGAGTCTGGGGCTGCTGTGCGCGGCGGCTCTCGCCGCCTGGCAAAAGCCGGATATCAGCGTCGACGTGGATCTGGTAACCGTGGCCTGCGCCGTTAATGACCGCGGCGGAGCGCCGGTGAGAGATCTCAAGCCCGAAGATTTCCGGTTGCTCGATAACGGGCAGCCTCGTGAGATCAAGAATTTGTGGCAGGAGTCGGCTCTTCCGCTCACCGTGGCACTGGTCGCCGACGTCAGCGGCAGCCAGGCGGGATTCGTGAAGAGCCATCGCGACGCACTAGGGCAATTCCTGCAGCAGGTGATCGGTCCGGGCGACCGCGCCATGATTGTCGAAGTTGGCGGGCAATCGCGGCTGGAGTCCGGCCTCACAGGCGCGGGGGCCGAACTCAACACCGCGGTGGAGAAGATCGGCACACGCGAGGGAGACCAGTCGCCGATGCTCGGGCCGCCCTGCCGGAACAGCGGATTTCCGCATAGCTGCGGCGGTACCGCGCTGTGGCACGGTCTCTACTACACCGCAAAAGAGTTAAAACCGGTCCCCGGGCGCAAAGCGATCGTCGTTCTCTCCGATGGTATGGACACCGGCAGCGACATCGGTCTGAACGATGTCATCGAAATGGCCCAATCCGCCGGGATCGTTGTCTATTCGATCAAATATGCCAGTCCCATGCGGTTTGTTTCAATTACCGGGGCCATCGCCCAGGCCGTGAGCCGCGGCCTCGATCGTCTCTCCCGCGAAACGGGGGGCCTGGAATTCCCCAACCCGCGCCGCAAGACCGCCGAGGTATTCGCTCGTATCGAAGCGGATCTGCGCAATATGTACGTGATTGGCTTCGTTCCGCCCGAAGACGCCCGCGATGGCAGGTTCCACAAACTTGCTGTAACCACGATTCGCGCGGACCTGGTGGTCCGTGCGCGTAGCGGTTACCAGGCCGCGGCATTACACTAGGAAGCTACAAGGAGAAACAAAGCATGAAAGCTTTCCTGCAAGCAGGATTGGTAGCGGCGCTTCTCGCCTGCGGTGCGTTCGCGGCCGATGATGTGGTGAGTGCGGTCGCCGGCACGGTGAAAACGGTCGACAAAGGCACAAAAATAGCAGTCGTCAAAACAGCCGACGGCACGGAGCACACGTTCCATTTCGTCGGCCGCACCGTGGCCCACGGCGCTGAAGCTACGGCCGGCGGAGCGAAGGACGCATTCGTCGGCATGAAAGAAGGCGATGAAGTGGTAGTCCACTACACCGTGAAAGGCACGGTCAGAACAGCCGAGGAAGTCGATCACGTCGGCAAGGGTGGTTTGAAGATGAGCGTGGTCGCGATCAAGGGCTTCGATCACGCCGCAAAGACCGTCACGGTGAAGACCGCCGCGGGCGCCGAAGAAACCTGGCATTTGACCGACACCGCGGGACGCGAAACCGCGAAGGGGCTGGATAAGGCCGGTAAAGTGACGGTTTACTACACCGAAGAAGGCGGCAAAAAGGTCGCGCACTATTTCAAGGAAGGTTGAAGGTCGCATTACCATACGGGGCTGAATACAAGTGCCAGGCCGGCGAGTATCAGCCCCAGGCCCGCTCCACGAAAAATCCACCTTGTCCCGGCATTCACGGGTCTGGCTCCTGCTAACATCTCCTCCGCGCTGCGCGTGCCCATCGCCACTATGTCGACCACCTCTCCCGAGGGTTTCCGATAAGGTTCGAACGTATTCCCGGCCTGGCGCGCGACGATGCTGATATCGGGCGATCTCAGCTGCTGGAATGTGACCCGCAGATTGCCAATTCGCGGCGATGCCGGGTTGCCGATCTGGAAACCCGAAGGGATCGGAATCATGGGCGCGTGCACCAGCGGGGGCAGCTTTGCCTGTGGCAGCTCGACCGGATCAGCGCCTTCGAGCCGTCCCACGATTTTCCGGTTCAGGCGGAAGACCCCAAGCCTGATATCGCCGGCGAATGTGTCCTCCGATGTGAAAGGCATGGGAGGATTCTGATGCCCCTGCGGTTGTTTGAAGGTTGCTGAATCGATCGGCTCCTCCGACCAAACCTGGCCGTAGCTGTGGCCCGTCACGGTCGATCTCTCCTGCCACTGATACATCTCGACCTTACGGTGCAATCGGATTGTGTTCGCCGTAACCCCGAACAGTGGATCTTTGACGATTTCCCGAGCGATGGCTTTGCCGGTTACGTGTACGAGCTTGCCTTCATTCGCCGGGTCGATGCGGACGGCGGAAATGTCGACCGCCACGTTGTCGCCGTCCGCCGTCGCCGGCGCGTACCGTTCGTTGAACCAGAGAAGCGGTATGGCAATCAGTACCAGGGTCGCACCCAGCCATCGCCGATTGCCCTGCTGGCGCGGCTTATTTAATTTCGACCTGGATTTCTTCAGCCGTGTGTTCGCCGATATTTTCCGTGACATGACCCAGCGCATCCCGCCAGGCGATGTCGCCAGGCTTTCGCGGATTATCCACTTTCCTGCCATCCGCCAGCGTCATCGTCGTGTGCAGATCCGTGAGATACACGACCACGTAGTGCGGATGCTCGTGCAGCGGACTCTTGAGATGTGGCACAAGAATGGTGCGAATCGCGCGCACGCGATCGTTCTCCAGAACGACAATATGGTGCTCGGGATCGAGGCGAACCGGATCCAGTTTGACCGCTGGCGATTTCGTCGCACCCGGTTTCAATTCGATCAGGATCTGCTGCGCGGGCCGCCCCGAAAGGTTTTCGTCCTCCTGAGTCGTTTTGCCGTCGAGGTAATAAACGTCTCCGGCTTTGCGTGGAACTCCGCTCGTGCGGATATCACCGAGAACGACCCCGACCGCCGGTAGCGGGATCTCGAGAGAGGCTTTTTCGTGCGGCGCAAGCTTCATCCGCAACACGCGCACCCACTGGTTTTCGATCTCGACTGTGGGCGAGCTCTGCGCCGCCAGAGGTATCGCCGCGAGTACGAAAAATGCGATTGTCCGGAGCTCCCGCATGCTCGTTACGATACACCAGATGCGCGCACCGGATCGCTGCTCCTTCCACTGAACCAGCGAACCATGTTGCCCACTCGGCCAGCCGGACCAGGGCTTTCAACCTTACCGGCGCGCCGCAGGCCGGGTGGAGCCTTATCAAACTCCGGCTTTCTGCCGATAAGAGGTCGGGCGAGGCCTGAGTGACGGCTCGGATGATTTCAATCAAGAAGCACATGGAAGGTTGGCGCGGCGCGCCGGCGGAAGACCCCGCGATCCGGACCTGCCGCGCACTCCTCCTGACCGCCGCTCAGTCGGCGGATCGGGCTGTACCCGACCTGGCACCCAATCTGGCCCCAAAGCTGTCGGCGCTCGCCTTGTCCCTCATTGACCCGGTTACGCCCGACATTCTGGAAAACGTGAGCCAGGTAGCGGAAAGCGAGTTGTCTCAATGGGCGGAACAGGCATTCCTGAGGCATGAAGCCAGTGAGCGAGACCTGAGGGAAGTCGTTGAGGTGATGGCCAAGGCGATCGCGTCGCTGACGGAGCGCGACAAGCGCTACGCGGAGGAGGTCGGGGCACTGACGCAGAAGCTCCGCTCGATTGCCGGCATAGGCGACATCGCGGCTATCAGCCACGCACTTCTCGAAAGCGCCAATTCGTTGACTACATGCGTCGAACGAATCACGGAGGACAGCAGACAATCGCTGCTGCGCCTGAGCACCGAGGTTGAGGACTATCGCGCCCGTCTGGTCAAATCGGAGAAGCTCTCGTGCCTCGACCCTCTGACGGGCCTCGCGAACCGGCGCTGTTTCGAAGATCAGCTGAACGCCAGGATTCGCGCGGCGAGCCGGTTCAGCCTGATTCTGATCGATTTGAACGGCTTCAAAGAGATCAACGACCGCTATGGGCATCTCGCCGGGGATGAAGTGCTGAAGCAATTTGCCGGTAACTTACAGCGGCAGTTTCCCTCGGCGGACCTGGTCGCGCGCTGGGGCGGTGACGAATTCGCCATCATTATCAACACCAGCCAGAGAGATGCCGAAGCACGGGTTCATCGCCTGCGCCGTTCAGTTTTGGGAGAGTACCGGGTGAATGTTCGGGGTATGCCGGTGCCCGTGACCGTCGACGCCTCCATCGGCGTCGTCGAGTGGCAAGGCACCGAAAGCGGTCCCGAAATGCTGGCGCGGGCGGATCGCTGCATGTACCTCGGAAAGGAAACAGTCTGGGAAAGAAGACGATAAGCATCATCAGGCGGTAAATTAAGAGGGAATATGGACTGGTCGCGTCTTCTGAGCTGCCGCCGGGCGGGACCCGCCGATTTCCCGGACGTCGACCGCACCGAATTCGAAAAGGATTTAAGCCGGGTAGTATTCAGTACGCCCGTGCGCAGACTACAGGACAAAACCCATGTCTTCCCGCTCGAGCCGCACGATTCGGTCCGCACGCGCCTGACGCATTCACTTGAGGTCAGCAGCGTCGCGCGGGATCTTTCCCAGGCCGCGATCCGCCGGCTCGGAGAGCGTATTCCGCAGCAGTACGCACTGACAATCTCGACCATCGCCGCTTCATCCGCCCTGCTCCACGATGTTGGAAATCCGCCGTTTGGGCATGCAGGTGAGCGTGCCATCCAGGACTGGTTCAGGGCGAAGCTGCGGGAAGATAGCCGCTTCACCGGAATCTTCGTCGAAAAAACGAACTCCGGATCGCTGACCTGGCTTCCCGCAGCCCAGGATTTTCTTCGGTTTGACGGCAACGCGCAGATGATGCGCCTGGCCGGCCGTTTACAGGTTCTGAGCGCGCACAACGGTCTGAATCTGACTTTCGGCACGCTCTCCGCGGCGTGCAAATACGTTGTCGCGGCGCGGGATACAAATCCGGAGCGGCATGAGTTTTCGAAGCCGGGCTTCTTCGAGACAGAGCGAGAGCTTGTCGAGATGGTCCAGGACGAAACCGGTACCGGGGTCGCCCGCAATCCGATCACCTATCTGGTCGAAGCCGCCGATGACATCGTCAACGTTTGCATCGACCTCGAAGACGGCATTCGCAAGCGGATCTTCCGCTGGGACGAGATGATCGAGGAACTCGAACGCAGCGGCGCTTCCGGCGGAGGTGTGGCGCTCAAACGCGAGGCCGAAAGCTTTGCCTGCCAGAGCGGGTTCGCCACGGATGACGTGTTCGCCCAGGCATTTCGTTCCCGGCTTATGGCGCGACTGATTCCCGCAGTTCTCACGGAGTTTCAGACTTCCTACGGCGCCATCATGGAGGGGAACTACGGTTGGGAACTGGTGCGCCGTTCGGATGCCGCGGTCCTCTATAACGCATGTAAAGAGGTGGTCAAACGGCGGATTTTCAGCTCGGCCGAAGTGCTGAAACTGGAGATTATGGGCCGGCGCGTGATTCACGATCTGCTGGATCTCTATTGGGAGGGCGCGTCGATCGGCAATCGGGACGAAAAGGGATTCAGCGCAAAGCTCTACTCGCTTCTGTCGGACAATTATCGGCAGGCGTTCGAACAGGATCTCGCGCGTCACTACCCGACGCTCGAGGGTCCGGCGAAGCAGCATTACCTGCGCCTGCGTCTGGTCTGCGACCAGGTGGCGGGAATGACGGATGCATTCGCCGTCCGCCAGCATAAATCTCTCATGAACGCGTGACGCGATAGACTCGTGAGGTTGATCAAAGCAACCAAGGCAATAACCGCCCTTCCGCTCCTCGCATCGCTGGCGTTCGCGCAGATTGGCGACTGGCGCTATTACGCGGGCGACGCACACAGCACCAAATACTCGCCCCTCGATCAGATCGATGCCTCGAACGTCTCGCGCCTGCAGGTGGCGTGGCGGTGGAAATCGGACAACTTCGGCCGCGCGCCCGACCGGAACTGGGAAGTCACGCCGCTGATGGTGAACGGCGTCCTCTACTTCACCGCTGGAACGCGCCGCGACGTGATCGCCGCCAACGCCGCCACCGGCGAGACGCTCTGGATGTACCGTATCGACGAAGGCGAGCGCGGCGATAAGGCCGTGCGCACGGTCAACCGCGGCGTGGCTTACTGGAGCGACGGCCGCGGCGACGAACGCATTCTCGTCATCACGCTTGGCTATCACCTCGTGGAGCTGAAGGCAAAGACAGGCGTCCCCATCACCGGCTTCGGCAGCAATGGCACGGTGGATCTTGAGGAAGGCCTGGATCGCGAAAACATCCAGCCCGGCATTATCGGAGCGACGTCCCCCGCCATGATCGTGGGCGATGTGGTGGTCGTCGGATCGGCGCTCGGAACTCCTGCCACCGGATCCGCGCCGCCATCCATGAAAAACGTTCCCGGCTATGTGCGCGGCTTCGACGTGCGCACGGGCAAGCGCATCTGGACCTTCCACACCATTCCGCAGGCCGGCGACTTCGGCAACGAAACCTGGGAGAAGGATTCCTGGAAATACACCGGCAATACGGCTGTCTGGGCGCCCATGAGCGCCGACCTCGAACTCGGCTACGTCTACTTGCCGGTCGAAACGCCTACTGGCGATTATTATGGCGGACATCGCCCAGGCAACGACCTGTTCGACGAATCCATGGTCTGCCTCGATGCCAGGACCGGCAGACGCATCTGGCATTTCCAGGTGGTGCACCACGGCATCTGGGATTGGGATCTGCCCGCCGCGCCGGTTCTGCTCGATATCACGGTGGATGGCCGCAGGATCAAGGCTATCGCCCAGGTCACCAAACAGGCGTTCACCTTCGTCCTCGATCGTGTGACCGGAAAACCGGTCTGGCCCATCGAGGAACGGCCGGTACCGCAGAGCGATGTTCCGGGCGAGAAGACGTCGCCCACCCAGCCGTTTCCCACGAAGCCCGCGCCTTTCGACCGGCAGGGCGTAACCGCAGATGACCTCGCCGATTTCACGCCGGAGATAAAAGCCGAAGCGTTGAAGATGGCTTCCGAGTTCAAAATCGGTCCGATCTACACCCCCGCCATCGTCTTCGATTCAAACGGCAAAAAAGGTACGTTGATGCTGCCGAATGCGACCGGCGGCGCCAACTGGCAAGGGGCGGCTGCCGATCCCGAAACCGGCATGCTGTATGTCCCATCGGCGACTAACCCAAGCGTCCTGTCGCTCACTCACGATCCCGCGCGTTCGGATATGGATTTCATTGGACGCGGCGTGCCGGTTCCAAGGCCGTTTGGTGTCCCGCTGGTCAAACCTCCTTACGGACGAATCACTGCAATCGACCTTAACAGGGGCGAGCACGCGTGGATGGTTCCCAACGGTGAACCCTCCGAAGCGATGAAGAACAATCCAGCGCTGAAGGGGATCGATCTGAGCCAGGTGGGCAGTCCCGAGCGCGCGCCTCTGCTCGTCACCAAAACTCTGCTGTTTGCCGGCGAAGGCGCGGCCGGTCCAGGCTTCCGCGCGTTGAACAAGAAGACTGGCGAGACCGTGTACCAACTAACCTTGCCGGGAAACGAAACGGGCCTGCCCATGACTTACATGGTCAATGGCCGGCAGTTCATAGTCGCGACGGTCGCGGGGCGTGACGGTGGGGAACTGGTCGCGCTGAGCCTTCCAGCCAACGCCAAATAAGAGGAGACGCGTATGAAGCTTGTACTGCCGCTGTTTTTTCTGACTGCCGTGGGATATGCGCAACAACCCGCGCAGGGACCACCGGTGGTCGGATGCGGAGTCCACGGGGAGATCGAGATCCTCTGCGGCACGCACTCGCCCGAAGATCTGGAATTGACGCCGGATGGAAAGTACCTCATTGTGGCCCAGTTCGTGAATGGCCGCGGCGGAACGGGAGCGGGTCTCGCCCTGTTCGATCTGGCCAGGAAGAGCTTCAGCCCGATTGCGATCAAGGATGACCAGAAGAAAGACTGGGGCGACCCGGCGTGCCCGGGTCCGGTGAATGACAAACTGATCCCGCATGGCATTTCGCTGGCGAAAGGTGTCAAAGGAGCGACGCGACTGTACGTGGTCAATCATGGCGGGCGGCAATCGATCGAGATGTACGAGGTGAAGAAAGCCGGAGCCGCATGGGAGCTCGCCTGGCATGGGTGCGTCGTTTCGGAAAAGGAGTTCAACGACCTCGCGGTTACATCCGACGGCGGATTCATTGCCACCCACCCCACGGCCCTCATGGCGCCGAATGGCCGGGGAAATGTGCTGAGCGGCGATCCCAGCGGGTTTGTGGTTCGCTGGACGCCGGGCAAAGCCGAGGAAGAACTGCCCGGCACGCGTCAGGGTTATCCCAACGGCGTGCTGGTAAGCCCCGACGGCCGCTACATGTACTTCAACGCCTGGACGGCGCGCGCGGTACACAAGTACGACTTGAAGCAAGGCAAGGATGTTGCGGTGGTCCAGCTCGACTTCATGCCGGACAATCTTACATGGGCAAGCAAAGGCCGGATCCTCGCGGCCGGCGTGAAGGGCGCGCGGGGCGATTGTCCTGCCGGCAGCGGCACGCCGTGCATTCAGGGCTTCGGCATCGCGGCGCTCGATCCGGCGACATGGAAAGCCAAAACCGTCTTCGATTCACAGGGGAAGGGTAATTTGATCCCTGGGGTATCCGTCGCACTGCAGGTGGGAAACTCGATTTTCATCGGTGCTTTTCAGGGCGATCGCCTGGTACGTATCGATTGGAAGCAATAGAGTCCTGATAGCTGGTGGCAAAATCGAGAACGCACATGACCCGGTAGACCGTGTGCGCCCCGCAGGCGACGCCCACGTAGTGCCAGGCCGGATTGAGCAGGGTTTGCCGATGCCCGCGATTCGCGACCCCGAAATCCACCAGCTGCTGGAAAACCATTTCCCGCGCCGCGAGTGTTCCATAGACGATGTTCTCCGCGACTTCGCCAGACCACGTTCCATAGCGATCGATTCGCTGGCTGAACGTGCTGCCATCGAATCCTCTGTGGCCGGTTAATCCGCGGCTGCCGGTGTCGAACACGTGATCCGCCGCTGCGCGGGAAAGTCCGGGCGATAACTCGACGCGGGAGAGACTGCCGCGAACCGATTCGATCGCGGCAATGGCTTCTTCGAGGTCGCGAATGGCTTCTTCCGTTCGGCTCGCGGTTTCGTCGCCCAGGAACACGCGCACCTTTCCCGGACTCCAGGGCCGCTCCGCTTTGAGTACATCCGCCCAGAGTGCGGGATTGGCGCGGAGTTGATTGATACTATCCAGCAGGCCGGCTTCGAGCGGCGAGAGGGTTTGCGCAGCCGCGCCGCACGTGGTAAAAAAGCAAACCGCGAAAATCAGTGCAAGGCGAAAGGCCATACGCCGCTGGCGCCAACTTCCACATTACCTCGAACCGCGCGCGGCCATGGTCCGGCCGGGCACGATGTCTCCCAGTTCCCGCAACAATGGACCCAGGCCGAATTCATATTTCCGCCATCGCTGCAGCGACCGGCGCGACAGTGGCTTGCGGACCTGAACCGCGCTGGCGGTTTGGATGAATCGGCTGGCGCTCTGGAAATTCAGACAACGGTTGTCCCACGCAAGCCCGCAGTAATCGATCAGCCTCCGGGCCTGGCCTTCGAGGTCGTTTACGACGTCCTCGTGGACCACTTCGAGGACAGAGTTCGGATCGAGAACGGAGCGCCAGTGATCCATCAGTGCCGCGTACCGCCGGTAAAAACGTCCCAGTTCCGCCAGATCGTAGCTGAAATGCTGGCCCGAGGTGAACAACTTGGAATAACAGGACATGCAGGTATCGACCGGATCGCGCACGGTGTGGATGATTCTGGCATTCGGCAGAATCAGACGAATCAGCCCGATATAGAGTAAATTGCGCGGCAGCTTGTTAACCACGCGAACCTGGCCCTGCGATAGCGGCGGCAGGCGGGAGAGGTAAGCTTGCGCAATCTGTCTGAGCCCGGGACCATCGATCGACCGGATGCATTCGGGAAAATTTGCGGTACCGAGGGCGCGCTCCAAATCCATCACCTCGCCGGCGGCAAAAACGCTCGGGTGGCCGGCCAGTATCTGCTCGACCAGGGTGCTGCCAGACCGCGGCATGCCAAGCACGAAGACCGGAGCCGGCGAAGGATCGCCTTCTCCCCGTAAACGATCGAACAGCTCTTTGTCGAATACAGTCGCAATCCTTTTGAAGGAATCGGCAACCCCTGATTCGTCGTAGCGAATTTGCCTGCGCTTCAGCCCGTTGCCCTGGCGCAAATGCGCGAACGCTCGCTCGTAGTCGCCGACGTCGTCAAGGGCCTTGGCCAGCGCGAAATGAATAAAAGGACCCTTGCCTGAAGGCAAATCATTCCCGCGTGCCAATCCTTCAAGCGCCGTCAGATCGGCATCGCCTGCGCGGAAGGTCTTGATCTCGGCGCGATTGTAATGTGCCTCCACCAGGGCCGGCCGGATTCGGATGGCGCGGTCATAGTGGGCCAGCGCTTCATCGAATCTGCCCTGATCGCGGAGACTATTGCCCAGGTTGGTGTGCGCCTCGGCGTTGCCTGGATTGGCTGCGATCGCCTGCGCGAAATGCGCGGCGGCTTCGCCGGGACGGTTTTGCTCGATCAGCAGATTACCCAGATTGTTGTGAGCATCGGCGTAATCCGGTTTGAGACTGAGGGCCTGCCGATATCGGGCCGCGGCAGCGTCGATTCTCCCTTGCGCTGCCAGTGCCGCGCCCAGAGTGCAATACATACGCGCATCCGCCGGACTCACGACAACGGCGTATTCGTGACACGCCACCGCCTCCGCCAACTTGCCTTGCGTCAGGAGTGCCACGCCCAGATTGTTCCAGGCTTCGGCATAATCGGGTTTGAGCGAGAGGGCCCGGATGTATCGCGCCATCGCTTCTTCCAGTCTGCCCTTCGCCGCCAGCGCCGCGCCCATGTTGTTACAGGCTTCCGCGTGATTCGGCTCCAGCAGAATGGAACGTTCATACTGCGCGATGGCCTCGTCTATCCGGCCGGCGAGGTGGTGCTTCACGGCGTCGTCGAAAGTGTCCTGCGCGGATATGGGCAGGGTCTTTGCAGCAATCATCCGCTACCGCAGATGCAAGGGTGGGGCCGAGGGGCAGGTTACCGTTAAATCCCTCAAAATCCGAGCCGTGGCGCCGATAAGACCCATAAGTCGAAGAGCGGATTCGCCAAAAACCTGGCGCTTCGGCAAAAACTCCGCGCAACACTACACTGGTGATTTGAGCGCTACGACTATCGCCGTACTGGCGGAGAAGCCTTCGGTCGCGCGCGATATCGCGAGCGTCCTGGGAGCGAACGCGCGCGGCGATGGATATCTGCATGGCAATGGCTACGTCATCACGTGGGCTATCGGTCATCTGGCGGCGCTGGCGCAGCCCCACGAGATCCGGCCGGAATGGAAAGCCTGGCGGCGCGATCTGCTCCCGATGCTGCCCGAAGCCTGGCCGCTCGTCGTTTACGAAAAGACCAAAGATCAGTTCGAGGTGGTGCGCAAAATTCTGCTTTCGCCCCGCGTTTCGAGCGTCATCTGCGCGACGGACGCCGGGCGCGAGGGTGAACTGATTTTTCGCTACATCTACGAAGCCGCGGGATCCTCAAAGCCGGTCGAACGTCTGTGGATCTCCTCGCTTACCCCGGATGCGATTCGCAGAGGTTTCGAGGCTATCCGGCCGGGGCACGATTACGATCCTCTGGCCGAAGCGGCGCGCGGACGCAGCCGCGCCGACTGGCTGGTCGGCATGAATCTTTCGCGCGCCTACACCCTGGCTTACGGCGACGAGTTGAGCGTGGGACGCGTGCAGACGCCCACGCTCGCCATGCTGGTGGAACGCGAACTGGCGATCCGCCGGTTCGTGCCCGAGGACTATCTCGAGGTCGCAGCGGAATTCCGTGCGTCGGGCAATCCGGCCGCGGCGTCGTACAAAGGCACGTGGGTTCGCAATATCGAGGACGTTCAGCAGTCGGCGCGGCTTCCGGCGGATGGCGTTGAAGCTGCGCTGATCGTGGCGCGTGCGCGCACGGGCAAGGCCGCGATTGAATCGGTCAACGCGGAGACGCAGCGGATGGCCCCGCCTCTGCTCTACGACCTGACCGAACTGCAGCGGCATGCCAACCGGCTGTTCGGATTCAGCGCCCGGAACACGCTCGAACTTGCGCAGACGCTTTATGAGCGGCACAAGCTGATCAGCTACCCGCGCACCGACAGCCGGCATTTGTCGCAGGATGTAGCTGCGACGCTGCCGCAAATCGTACGCACCGTCGCCGGGGCGTATCGCCAGCATCTGGCGCCGGGAACGGGCGAGAAGCCGCTGGGCCGGAGGTTTGTCGACGATTCAAAGATCAGCGATCACCACGCGATTATCCCCACGGTGATTGCGGCGGACCGCGTGGATCTTTCGCCGGATGAAAAGAGGATCTACGACCTGATCTGCCGCCGGCTGTTGAGCGCCTGGCATGAGGATCACGTATGGTCGGTGACGACAGTGATCACGGCGATTACAAATGCCGAATTAACAGACCGCTTTCACTCCTCGGGCAAGATGATCCGGCAGGTGGGATGGAAGGTGCTCGACCTGCAGACCACGCGCAGGCAGACGGAAGAAGAGCCGCCGCTGCCTTCGGATCTCGCGCGGGGACAGGCGCAGGATGTCGTGAACGTCGAGAGCCTCAGGAAGAAGACGCGCGCGCCCCGCCGATTCACCGAAGCCACGCTGCTGACCGCAATGGAAACTGCGGGCCGGACGCTCGACGAAAAAGAGCTTTCGGACGCGATGAAAGACAACGGCCTCGGCACGCCCGCCACGCGCGCCGCGATCATTGAAGTACTGCTCAAGCGCGAGTACATCGTGCGCGAAGGAAAGAATCTGGAGGCTACGGATAAGGGCGTTCAGTTGATCGAGGTGGTTCATCCGGAGGTGAAGAGCCCGGCGATGACCGGCCAGTGGGAAGCCTGGCTTAAACGCATCGAACGGGGGGAGGCGGCGCTGGGGCCGTTCATGGAAAAGATCGAAGAGTATGTGCGCGAGGTGGTGGGGAAGGTCGGAGAGATGCCTGCGGCCTCGCGGGCCGTGGCGAGCAGTGCAGTGGAAAGCCCCCCTGCCGCAGTTCACTCGGTTGAGAACGAGCCTTTACCCGATCTGCTGCACCGCGCATTTGGTTTCTCCGCTTTCCGCGCCAATCAGGAAGAGGTATGCCGCACGGTGATCGAAGGCAGGGACGTGCTCCTCGTGATGCCGACCGGAGCGGGGAAATCGCTCTGCTATCAGCTGCCCGGGATCGCGCGTGGAGGCACGACGCTGGTGATCAGTCCGCTGATCGCGTTGATGGAAGATCAATATGCGAAGCTGCGGCAGCTTGGCTTCGCGGTGGAATGTATTCATTCGGGACGCGACCGCGCGGCCTCGCGCCAGGTCTGCCTCGATTACCTCGCCGGGAAACTGCAATTCCTGTTCATTGCGCCCGAGCGTCTGCGCGTCGCGGGCTTCCCCGCCATGCTGGCAAAGCGCCGCCCCGCGCTGATCGCCATCGACGAAGCGCACTGCATCTCGCAATGGGGCCACGATTTCCGTCCGGATTACCGGCTGCTTGGAGGCTATCTGCCGACGCTGCGCCCCGCGCCGGTGGTCGCGCTCACCGCCACCGCCACGCCCATCGTGCAGAGGGATATTCGGGATCAACTCGGCCTCGTCGAACCGGCGAGTTTTATTCATGGCTTTCGCCGTTCGAACATCGCCATCGAAGTAGTGGAAACGAGTCCCTCACATCGCCCCGATCTGGCGCGCGACCTTCTGGCGGACGCCGACCGAAGGCCTGCCATCGTCTATACACCAAGCCGCAAGCAGGCCGAGAGCGTGGCCGCACTGCTCGCCCAGGACTTCCCCACGGCCGCGTACCATGCCGGCCTTGACGCCGAGAGAAGGCGGCGCGTGCAGGATGGATTCCTCGGCGGAAAGTTCGAAGTCATTGTGGCTACCATCGCGTTCGGCATGGGCATCGACAAGCCCAATATCCGTTCAGTGATCCATACCGCGCTGCCCGGAAGTATTGAAGCTTATTACCAGGAGATCGGCCGCGCGGGCCGGGACGGCGAGCCGAGCCGCGCCATCCTGATGCACTCCTACGCGGACCGGTACACGCACGATTTCTTCTTCGAGCGCGATTATCCGGACGTCAAGTTCCTCGACCAGATCTATGGAAAGCTTCGACCCGAACCGCAGGAGCGCGAGTACCTGGAAAAGCAGAGCCGGATTCCGGCGGACGTTTTCGAGAAAGCGCTGGAGAAGCTTTGGGCCCATGGCGGCGCGGCTGTGGACGCCATGGATCAGGTCAGCAGGACAAACGGCAAAGGCAATGAGCAGTGGCGCGATTCCTATATCGCGCAGGGCGCGCAGAAGCAGACTCAGATCGAGACCATGATCCGCTATGCACAGGGCAACCACTGCCGCATGGCGAGTCTGGTGCGGCATTTCGGTGATCTCGCGGATAGCCAGAAACCCTGCGGCATTTGCGATTTCTGCGCGCCGGATAATTGCATCGCGCAGCGGTTCCGTCCCATGACGCCGCAGGAAGAGGAACTGGCCCATGATGTTCTCGATTCACTGACGATGAACGGCAGATCGGTGGGCCAGCTGCATACCGAGCTGTGCGGGAATCGCGGTCTGAATCGGGATCAGTTCGAAGAACTGCTGGGCGCAATGGCGCGCGCGGCGCTGATCAAATTGACGGACGCCGTTTTCGAGAAGGACGGAAAACAGATTCCCTACCGCAAAGCGCACATTACGCGCGACGGCGAGGCCGTGGATGAGGACACGCGACTCGAACTGATGATCCGCGACACGGCTACGGCAGCGGAGCCCGCCACCAAACGAAAGGCAAAAAAGAAACGCGCGAAACCGGCGGAAGCGCGTCCCGCGCCGGTGCACGATTCACGTCTCGAAGAGATGCTGCGCGCCTGGCGCACCGGTCAGGCGAAGAGACAGGGCGTCCCGGCGTTCCGCATTCTTTCCGACAAGGCTCTGGTCGGAATCGCGGAGAAGCGGCCGCGTTCGGCGGCGGAATTGCTGGCGATCCCGGGAATCGGGATCGCCTCGGTGGAAAAATATGGCGCGCAGCTTTACCGGATACTGAACGAAGCCCGCGGTTGACGCCGATCTTACATCCCGCCTCACTGGCAGGGCGGTTAGTAACCAGGTTGGTAACCTGCGGCGTTCAGCGCTACGAATGCCGTATCACCAGAACGTCTCCGTCCTTAACGATGTATTCTTTGCCTTCCAGCCGCAGCAAACCCTTCTCACGCACGCCGGGATAGCCGCCGAGATCGACCAGGTTTTTCCAGTTCACCACCTCCGCCCGAATGAATTTCTTCTCGAAATCCGAATGGATCGCGCCCGCGGCTTTCACCGCGGTGCTGTGGATCGGAATCGTCCAGGCACGAACTTCCGTATCGCCTGCCGTGAGAAAACTCATCGTGCCCAGCAATCGGTAGGTAGCTTCGATGATCCGCTGCAGTCCGCTTTCGCTCAAGCCGTAACTGGACAAATACTCGAGCGCTTCCGCCGGAGGCAGTTCCGCCAGTTCGGCTTCGATCTTGCCACAGACGGCGGAAACCGCAGTATTCGCCTTGCCCGCCAGAGGGCCGGTGCGATACTTCTCTTCCACTTCGTGCAGTCGCGAGGCGTCCTCTTCCCCCAGATTCAGCACCAGCAGCATCGGCTTCTGGGAAAGAAACTGGAAGCCCCGGATGCGCTTCTCGTCTTCGCTCTCAAACTCCAGATTGCGCAGCGGCGTATTCGCTTCCAGCGCTTCCTTGCAGCGCACGAGCAGTTCATACTCCTTGTCCAGATCCGGATTCCGGGTCTTCTTGCGATCGCGATCCACGCGGTCGAGCCGTTTCTCCACCACGACGAGATCGCTCAGAATCAACTCCGTCTCGACGTCCGCGAAATCGCGTGCGGGGTCTACCGACCCATGTTCGTGCGGCACGGTTTCGTCCTGAAACACGCGCAGGACATGCGCAAATGCGTCCGCCACTCGCAGACTGGCAAGATACGCGGGGTCGCGCAGGTTCTCTTTCGAGATCGACGGCGTATCCACGTATTCGACGGTTGCGTAGGTGATCTTCGGCGGCTGGTACAATTCCGCCAGAGCTTCGACACGCGGGTCCGGCACCTTCGCCACGCCGGTGCGCACGGCTGTCGAGCCCATGCGTGTTTCCTGTGTAACCCCGGTCAGAATCGTGAACAGGGATGTCTTGCCTGTCATGGGCAGGCCAATAATTGCAGTTTTCATTTATGCGGTTGCGGCTCGAAAACAGCCTCTCAAAGAGGCACCTCGATCTGAGCCAGGATCTCTTCGATGATACGCTCGCCGGCAACGGCGCCGCCGGCATTTCTGCGTAGCGCGAGCGAAGCTCTGGCTGCGGGCACGATGCGGTGGCCCAATACCCCCGGGGCAAGCAGCTTGACATCGTCCGGCAGTGCGTACGCCCGGCCCTCCAGCAAAGCGTTCGCCTGCACCGCGCGATAGAGGGCCTGGGATCCACGGGGACTCACACCCAGCGCGAGGCCTTCGTGCGTGCGCGTGCGCTCGATCAGCGCCAGCATGTAATCCACAATGGATTCATCCACTGCGACCTTTTTTACCGCGCACTGCAGATCGAGCAGTTCCTCGCGGTTGAGCACGTGCGGCGTGGCCTCTCCATGGTGCGCCTCCGGCTGGCGAATGATCTCTCGCTCGTTCTGCAGGTCGGGATAGCCGATACGCAGCCGCATGAGGAAACGGTCCAGTTGCGACTCCGGAAGAGGATACGTACCATGGTGATCCGCGGGGTTCTGCGTCGCGATCACCATGAAGGGCTCCGGCAGCGGCAGCGTCCGCCCTTCGACCGAGACCTGCTGCTCGTTCATGGCTTCGAGCAGCGCCGATTGCGTTTTCGGCGTGGTGCGGTTGATCTCGTCCGCCAGCAGGAAATTCGTAAAGACCGGGCCTGGTTTGAACTCGAAGGCTTCCGTGTGCGCGTTATAGACCGTCACCCCCAGCACGTCCGAAGGCAGCATATCGCTGGTGAATTGCAGCCTGTGGAACGATCCGTGGACGGCCCGCGCCAGCGACTGCGCGAGCGTGGTTTTGCCCACTCCGGGAACGTCTTCGATGAGCAGATGGCCGCGCGCGAGCAGACACACCAGCGCCATGCGCACGGCTTCCAGCTTGCCGCGAATACTAAGTTCAATCGCGCTTTCGACCTGCCGGAGTTTTCCCGGCGCGATACGCGTGGCGAGCGTTGCCGGAAAGGACGACATTCATTTCAAGAATAACCTGTTTACACATCCAGACCCACTGCTCGCATCAGGTCCAGGGCATTGCTGCGCTCGACGATGCCCGGGCGCATCCGGTAATCGAAAACCAGGCGGCCCCCTTCGAGCCGGTCTTCGAAATGAACGTTGGCGGCGACGGGCGAGAGTTCATCGGCCACCCGCGTGAGCGCCAGATCGTGCGTCGTGACCAGCCCGATGGCGCCGCGGGCGAGCAGAGCCCGGATCAGTCCCTCCGATCCCAGCGCGCGATCGTGCGAGTTCGTGCCGTGCAGCAATTCGTCGAGCAGGAACAACGCGGGAGGCGGTAGTTCAAGCACCTGCTTGAGCCGCAGAATCTCCGCCATAAATCGCGAGTGACCTTCTTCGAGGGAGTCCACCGTTCGGATGGATGCGCCTAACGAAAGACAGGAAATCCGCAGCCGCTTCGCCCGCACCGGGCCGCCGGCCAGCGCCAGAACCGAGTTGACGCCGATGGTCCGCAGCAGGGTGCTCTTGCCCGACATGTTGGAGCCGCTGACGACCAGAAGCCGCAGTGGGTCCAGCAGACTGACGCTATTCGTTACGCAGCGGTCCTCAGGTAGCAGAGGATGGCCCATTTCCTCGCCTTCGAACAACGGCGGGCAGCGGCCTTCGGCGAATTCGGGGAAAGGATATTGCGGGTGCTCCGAGGCATAATTTGCCAGCGCGGAGAGCGCTTCGACTTCGCTCACGGCGTCCAGCCAGGCCGCGACCTCGGGTCCGTGATCCGCTCGCCACCGTTCGACCTCCATGGCTATCTGGGAAGTCCAGAGCACCAGCGGCCCCAGCGCGCGGACCAACGGATTCTCGCGTGAATCGAGCAGTTCGATCAGACGCCGCAGGCGCGCAATGTGCTGCGATGCGGTTTTGGTTTTAACCTTGATCGCGTCGCGCAGCGCCGACAGGCTCGGAGAAGCGAACTGCTCCTTTTCGATGATCGCCAGAACTCCCGAGAGCAGGTCGAGATCGTGCGCCGGTTCTTCGACCGCCTCGACGATATGGAGTATTCGGGCGCGCAGACGGAAACCGAAGGCCCCTTCAACCAGGGCGATCGCGATCAGGGCCAGACGCGCGTCCGGGTCGGTGAAATCGGTTCCCACCCACCAGAGCAGAATGGCGGCGCCGGTCAGCGCGAGCAGCAGCGCGACGATTCGTCTCCAGGCCGGGAAAGGTTGCGCGGGTTCGCTCGCCCAGTGGGCCAACTGGTCGGGATGGACGCCGGTGCGAAAATCGTCACCCAGCACCGCCAGTTGTTCGCGCATGTTGAGCCTGGGGCGCAGCTCGGCGACGGCTTCATGGCGCGCCCGCAGATCCTCGATGGGGGACGCCTGTTTCAGCCACTCCGCCAGCCGCGCTTCGCCGCCGCGGGTGCGCGCAGTCGAGAGCAGTTCGAACAGGCTGGCACGGCCGAAGAGGTCGAGATCGGACGCATAAGGGTGTTGGGGGTCACTGAATCGCTCACCCTGTTCGCCCGTACCGTGCCAGCGATTTTCCAGCCGGGCGATCCCCTGTTCATAAAACCTGATCGCCCGGCGAATGCATTCGGCCGCGCGCTCGATCCGCGATTGCCACCAGACCAGCGCGATGAAAATGGCGACCGGCGCGGCAAACCACCGGATGGAAAGGCCGTGGAACGCATACCAGATCATCACCGCGGCGGCCAGGGCGACCAGCAGGCGGACGTTGCCAGTACGGTTGCGCTGCCGCATAAGGATACTGAGGCGTTGATTCCGATCGGCCAGAAGCCGGTCGTATGTCTCGCGAGGCCGCTCGGCGGTGTGCATTCAAGGCCAGCTTACCGAATGGGTGCGGAAGGCTGTACTAGAATTGAAATTTGCCCGGTTCATCTTTGTCCGGGGCGCGTAGCTCAGCTGGTTAGAGCGCCTGCTTCACACGCAGGAGGTCCGGGGTTCGAGTCCCTGCGCGCCCACCATTCCAGCCTTTCAGAATCAGTGGTTTGCGGTTTTCGTTCACTCCCATTGCTGTCCTCTGAGCCCAAAAACGTATCAGAACCGTATCAAAACGCCTTCGATCCTGAACTCCCGTATCAAAACCCTTGCCCCACCGTTTCTCGTTGGCACTGCGATCCAGTTTGGTCAGGGCTTCCCGTTTCATCTGAAGCTTCATCTGCGAGTACTTCTTGAATACCTTGGCATCGGTCTGCCGCAGCATCTGCGTCACCCACTCGTCAGCTACGCCGCCCGCGCTCAACCGTGTTGCATAAGTTGAACGGAGGTCATAGAGCCGGAAGTACGGAATGCCCGCCTTCCGCAGCGCAGTTTCCCACGGCTTCCTGAAGTTCGTCTGATACCCGGTTGGGTTCAACGGACTGGGGAACAGCCAGGGACCGGGACCGGCTTCTTCGATCTGGCTCCGAAATGCTTCAACGGCGATATCTGTCAGCGGAACTTCGGCAACCCCGGTGGGAGTCTTCGAGTCCGAAATGAAAATCGTCTTGTTGGCCAGATCGACCTGATCCTTGCGCATCGGCGCAAGTTCCTTGTAGACACGCAACCCGGTCTCGGTAAGAATCCGGATCACGTTTCTCAGATACGCGGGCGAGTGCTGTTCAATCGTCTCCTGCTCCGTCGCCGTCACGTAATGTGGCCGGAACAGTCCCTTCAGAATCACGGGGAACTCGACACCGGCACACGGGTTGGCCGGGCAGAGTTTCTTTTTCACGGCGACGCTGAAAATCCGCCGAAGCACTCGAAACTCCTGATGCACCGTCGCCGGCTTCAGTAGTCCGAGTTCGATGGTCCCCAAACTCCACAGCAATGTGAC
>CAWBIS010000167.1:0-15095 GCA_963788485.1 Terriglobia bacterium | reverse complement strand
GGGTTGTGCCTGGCCGAACACGTTCGTTACGTATCTGTTCAAGCGCAGCGCCCACGCCCTCCAGGCGGCCTTCCAGCAAGGCGTCGGAGGGCTCGCCCGGGGGTCGCGACGTGGCGCCAGACCTTGTCTTCCAGCCCGTCCACGTCTTCGAGGCCGGAACCGCCGATGACGCCGATGACGGGGTCGACGGCGGGCGCGCTCACCGCGCCGCCCGGCTCAATGCTCGACACCGGCCCACAGCTTGCGCTTCGCCGAGTTCCGACAGGCCGGTGAGGAAAACCAGGAACAGCACGACCTTCACGCCCATGCGGTGACGCTGCTCCAACTCGGGGTTGGCGAACTTCACACTCCATGGATAGGGGCCGACCTTCAGCATTTCCAGATCGTGATTCGATTCGAGCAGCAGCATCTGCACGCGCCGCAGGTGCACTTTGATCGAGTCCGGCATGTAGCCGAGGTCGGTTGCGACGCCTACCTTGACGCCTTCCACATGAAAGCAAAACCCAACCGGATCAATGGCATCGTGGGGAATAGTAAAGCTTTGGACGACAATATTCCCGATCATCCACCCGGATCCGGCCTGAAATTGTTCCACTACTGGCGGCGCGTCGGTTTCCCAGTCGATCAACGGCGAAGTGAGCTTCGAAACGAAAACCGGCAACGGCTTCTTCTTCTTCGTCCGCCAGCGTACCAGCCGCGCAAGACCGGAAACGTGGTCGCTATGCTCATGCGTAATGACTACAGCGTCGAGATCCTCGGCCTTTTCGCCGATCGCAGCGAGCCGCTTTTCCAGTTCACGAACGCTCAGGCCCGCGTCGATCAGAATCCGGGTCTTCGAACTCGACAGAAACGCCGAATTGCCCCCACTGCCGCTCGCGAGTACGCAGAACCTGACCAGGAAACAATTCTCCTTCGTTCTGTTTTAACACAGAATCGGTTCGCCGAGCCTTTGAAGAAAACCTGCAGCCACGAATAAACACGAATTCACACCAACACCAGCTTTTTCGGACTCCTCTTGATTCGTGTCCATTCGTGGCCAGATTCCGGACGGGCTACGCCGCCATCTTCTTTTTAATCACCTCAACCAGCTCCTGCACCGCGCCCGAGCTCTTGTGCAGTGCGGCGGTCTCCTCATCCGTCAGCTTGATCTGATAAATCTGTTCGATCCCGTTCGCGCCCAGCTTGCACGGAACACCTACATAGAGCCCGTTGACGCCATACTCGCCTTCCAGATAAGCGGCGCAGGGCAGAACCTTCTTCTTGTCGCGCAGAATGGATTCGGCCATTTCCACCGCCGACGCCGCCGGGGCATAGTAGGCGCTTCCCGTCTTCAAAAATTTCACGATCTCCGCGCCGCCATTGCGTGTGCGGTCGACAATCGCGCTCAAACGATCCGCCGGAATCAGTTCCGTCAGCGGTATGCCCGAAACGCTCGACAGGCGCACCAGCGGCACCATCGTATCGCCATGGCCGCCCAGAACCACGGCGGTGACATTCTCGACCGACACGTTCAATTCCATAGCGATGAACGTCCGGAAACGCGCCGAATCGAGCACACCAGCCATGCCGATGACCCGGTTCCTCGGGAATTTCGAAACCATGTAGGCAACCTGCGCCATCGCGTCCAGCGGATTCGTCACCACGATAATCACGCAGTTGGGCGATACCGCAACGGCCTGCTCGGTCGCCGCTTTGACCACTTCGTAATTGGCCAGCAGAAGATCGTCCCGGCTCATGCCCGGTTTACGCGGAAATCCGGCCGTGATGATCACCACGTCCGAATTCGCCGTCGGCGCATAATCGTTCGCGCCCGTAATCGAGACACCGTAGCTTTCGACCGGCCCGGCCTGCATCAGGTCCAGACCTTTGCCCTGGGGCACGCCTTCGACCACGTCCACCAGGACAATATCGCCTAATTCCTTTTTCGCCGCCCAAAGGGCGCAGTTGGCTCCGACGTTCCCGGCGCCAACGACTGTCAGCTTGTTTCGCAATCGACTAATCCTTTCGAGAGTTGAAGACTTGGAAGAAGGATTAGTATATCGCCCGGATACCGTCGCTCCCGAAGCTCCCGAAGAGAGCACGAGTCGCGTCCGCGCCGTCACCCGGCTGGAAGCCTTGAACTGAAAACATCATCGCGGGCCGGCTCCCTTTGCGCCCCGAACATCCATCGGCAGCCGGACGCCAGACCATTACCCCTCCGCCGCGGGATCTTCCTTGTGCTTCGGCTTGCGTTCGCTTTTCGGCTTGATCACCTTGCTTGCCTTCACCGTTCCCACGCGTTCGCGCGCGATGGCGCGCACTTCCTTCTCCGCGCTGAACCGCTTCGGCTTCCGGGGCATCGCCTATCTCGATGCCACCAGGGACTCGGCCACACGCGAGGCCAACTGATCGAACGTCACCACTTCATAGAGCGAAGAATCCGACATAATCTTCGCTACCAGCGCCGTATGCATGGCATGGCCGGCCCGTTCGGCAATCACATGCCCCAGCAGAGGACGGCCGAGCAGCGCCAGATCCCCGATCAGGTCGAGCGCTTTGTGCCTGCAGCATTCGTCGGCAAAGCGCAATCCGCCGGGATTCAGCACCCCGTCCCGCGTGAAGCACACCGCCGAATCTAGCGAAGCCCCCCGAATCAGCCCCATTTCCCGCAATTGCCCCAACTCGTGTTCGAAACCGAACGTGCGCGCCGGAGCCAGTTCCGACGCATACCGCTCCGGCGTTACTTCCATCTCGATCGACTGCTTGCCGATGGGCGCGGGAAAATCGATTTCGCAGGTCAGACGGAAAACATCGGCCGGGATGATCGAAATGCGCTTCTTCCCCTCTTCCACGCTCACTGGCCGCCGGATGCGCAGATACTTCCGCTGCCGGCGCAACTGGCGCACGCCCGCACCGCGCAACAGATCCACGAACGGTTTGCCGCTGCCATCCAGAATCGGCACCTCGAGGTTGTCGATCTCAACGTACGCGTTGTCGATGGCAAAACTGTAGAGGGTGCTCAGCAGATGCTCCGTCGTCTGAATCAGCACGCCCTGGCGCATCAGGCTCGTCGCATAACTCACCCTCGCGACATGCTTCCAGCTGGCGGCAATCGGGAAGAACTCGAAGTCGGAACGGCGGAAAACAATTCCAGCGCCCGCGGGCGCCGGCGTTATCCTCAGATTGACCGGAACTCCCGAATGAAGCCCGACTCCCGAAACTTCAAACGGACGGTTGATGGTGGTCTCGAAGCGCAAAACGAATCCCTCTTTATGGTACCCGCCCCTCGCGTTTGAGTTTCGTAAATCTTTGATGTGGAAAGAGTAAGGTCGTTCCTGATGTTGCATTTTCGCAACACTCTGCCGCACATGCACCACACTGCGCGATCCGCTTGCCCTTTTCGATATCATGGGCCGGAATGTCCGCCCCGCGTCTCTTTCTGATCGACAGCTACGGGTTCATCTTCCGCGCCTACCACGCGCGCGCCCGCATACAGGCGCCGCCCATGCGCACCACCACCGGCCTGCCCACCGAGGCCGTCCTGATCTTTCACAACATGCTGCGCAAGCTGGCGAAGACCTTTGCACCCCAGTATATGGCGGCCATCTTTGAGAGTCTCGGCAAGACGCATCGCGAAGAAGAATACGCCGAATATAAAGCCAATCGTTCCGAAACACCCCCCGACCTGATCCTCCAGGTCCCTTACATCGAGCGTCTGCTGAACGCCCTCCGCATCCCAATCCTTCAATACCCCGGGTTCGAGGCCGACGACGTAATCGGCACCCTCAGCCGCAAAGCCGCCGAGGCTGGTTTCGAAGTCGTCATCGTCTCGAGCGACAAGGACATGCTGCAACTGGTGACCGACCGCATCTCGATGCTCAATCCGGCGAAAGACGATACCTGGTACGATCCCGCGAAGGTCCGCGAATTCATGGGGGTCGAACCGCACCAGGTGGCCGACCTTCTCGCCCTCAAGGGCGACGCCGTGGATAACATCCCCGGCGCCCCTGGCATCGGCGAAAAAGGCGCGCGCGATCTGATTGCCCAGTTTGGCTCGGTTCCCGCGGCTCTCGACCGTGCCGCCGAGGTAGCCAAACGGATGTCGCGCGAAAGCCTGCAGAACAACCGCGAGCGCATCGAAATGAGCCTGCGCCTCGCCACCATTCACTGCGACGTTCCGGTCCCCTTCGATCCGGAAGCTCTGCGCGTGCAGGAACCCGACGTTGAAGCCCTCAAGCCTTTGTATAAGGAACTGGAGTTTTTCTCTCATCTCAAAGAACTTGGGCCATCAGAAGATGTCCGCCCGCGGGATTTCGCCGCCCTCCCGACCGAAGAAGCCCTGCGCGCCTTTGTGGCGAAAATACCTCAGGACGCAGCGCTTTCGATCGCCTTCCTCACGCACCAGAACGAGATTGGCCTGGCTTGCCGGCCCGCGGAAGCGCGCAGCCTGCCCGCCGCGCGGCTATGTGAATTGCAGTTCGCGCTGGAGAATCCCGATCTTCCCAAAGCCTCGAACGACCTGAAAACCCTGACCCTCAACCTGTTGAAAGCAGGCATCCACCCCCAGGGGCTGCGCGACGATGTCTCGGTCTACGCCTTTCTCCTCGATGCCGACCCGTCTTCCTGTTCGCTCGAAGCCCTCGTCGAGCGGCGTCTCGATCTGCGCGTGGGGCCGCGCGCCGACGAACGCGCATCCTTCATCCACGAACTGAACGAACGCCTGCTCCCCGAGATCGACCGCAAAGGCTTCCGCCAACTCTACGAAGAGATCGAACTGCCGCTCGCCAGCGTGCTCGCGCGCATGGAACTCGCCGGAATCCGCATTGATACCAACGAACTGACGCGTCTCTCCACGCTGATGGAATCGGGCATCGCGACCCTGACCGGCGAGATCCACGCGCTCGCCGGCCGCGAATTCAACATTTCCTCGCCGCAGCAACTCGGCAAGGTTCTGTTCGAAGAACTTGGCCTGCCCGCGCCCGTGAAGTACGGCAAAGGCAAAATCATCTCCACCGCCATCGACGTGCTGGAGGGTCTCGCCACCGACTATGAGATCGTCCGGAAGGTCCTCGAATACCGCCAGCTCACCAAGCTCAAAGGCACCTACGTGGACGCCCTTCCCGCCCTGATGGACCCCGCCACCGGCCGCATCCATACCAGCTTCAATCAAACCGGCGCCGCCACTGGCCGCCTGTCTTCCTCGAATCCGAACCTGCAGAACATCCCGATCAAGACCGAGCTGGGTCGCGAAATCCGCGCCGCGTTCATTCCCCGTGAAGGCTGGAAGCTGATCGTGGCCGATTATTCCCAGATCGAGCTTCGCCTGCTCGCCCACCTCTCGGGCGACCCCGTCCTGATCGACGCATTCCGCCGCGGTGAGGACATCCACACACGCACCGCGGCCGAGGTGATGGGCGTCCCGCCCATGCTGGTGACCCGCGAAGCCCGCAACAACGCCAAAGCGGTCAATTTCGGCATCGTATATGGGATCAGCGCCTTCGGTCTCGCGGCCAACCTCGGGATCTCCCGCAAAGAAGCTGAGAATTACATCAAAGCCTATTTCGAGCGCTATTCCGGCGTGAAGAGATTCATCGACGAAACCATCGCGAAAACGCGCGAAACCGGCATCGCCCGCACCATGTTCGGGCGCGAGCGCCCCATCCCCGACATCAACAGCCGCAACCCCAACGCCCGCGGATTCGCCGAACGCACCGCAGTCAATTCGCCGATCCAGGGCACCGCGGCGGACCTGATCAAACTGGCGATGGTGCGGATCGACCATGCACTCGCCGGAAGCGAAAGCCGGCTACTCCTGCAGGTGCACGACGAACTGGTGCTCGAAGCGCCCCCGGCGGAAGTCGGCCGCGTCAAGGACTTGGTCAAGCGCGAAATGGAGACGGTCTGCTCACTCAGCGTGCCGCTGCTGGTCGAAACCGGCGAGGGCGTCAACTGGCGCGACGCCAAATAGCGGGCCGCCTCACGCCACCGAGCGCCGGTATTGAATCGCCAGCATCGCGCTGGCGGCCAGCAGCAAACCCGCTCCCGTAATATGCAGGGTCCGCGCCAGACCCAGCGCCAGGCCGCCGTTGATCTCGAGCATCCGGATCACCAGCGCCGTAGCTCCCGCCGCAATCTGGACCAGCACCACCGCCATCGTCAGATTCGCCACTCCGCGCAGCGCCGCATCCGCCGGGTGGTTCTGATTGATCGCCATGCACACGATCAGAAGCACCCCCGCCGCCAGCATCGCCGCGCCGATGTGCAGCGCCACGCCCGAAGTCGCATGCCGGTACCCGACCCCGTAAAGAATGGCTGTCAGCACCAGCATCGGCAGGACATAAACGCGGCGGTTCCGTCCCGGTGGCGCGCCTGGCTCTGCGGTCCGCGCCACCGCAGCCCACGCCAGCGTCGCAAACAGCACGGGAGAGATCGCCGCATGGAATCGCGGCATCCCCGGTATCGCCTCCATCAACCCCAGCACCAGGGCGAGGGCCGCCGGCAGCCGAAGCTCCCGGTACATCGCCGAACGCATTACCAGCCCGATGATCAGATAGATCAGGGCAAAGCCGGCAATCGCGTGCGCCCATTCGATGAGCGACATCGGTCCGATCGTGCTCACCACAAACGTCCCGCTCACCATCGGCGCCAGCGCGAACCGCATCACGAAAACGGCGTAACGTTTCACGAATTGCCGGTCTCCGCCGCGCTTCCCCACAGCCGCGCGCTCGCCAGCCGCGCCCCTTCCGCCATCGCCCGAAACTTCGCCCACACCACCGTCGGATGAATCTCCGGCTGATACGTAGCCTGCGACGAGAAGCCGCAGTCGGTCCCCGCAATCACGTTCTCCCGCCCCACCAGATTCGCGTAGCGAACGATTCGCTCGGCGATCAATTCCGGATGCTCCACGATATTGCTCGCGTGAGTGACCACCCCCGGAATAATCAGCTTTCCCTCGGGCAGCCTCACTCTTTCCCAGACATGGTACTCATGCTCGTGCCGCGCGTTCGCCGCCTCGAACGAGTAGGCCCCCGCATGGATTTTGAGAATCCACTCCAGCATGTCCGCCAGCGGCGCGTCATGCACGCGCGGTCCTTCGTTGATCCCGTAACAGGTGTGGAAGCGGACGCTCTCAGCCGGGATACCGCGCAGCGCATGATTGATCGCCTCCACATGGATCGCAGCCGTTTTCTCCTGTTCGGCCGCGCTCAGGCCCGAGTAGCTGTAGAGCTCCGTAAGAAACGGATCGTCGATTTGCAACAGGAACCCGGCATCCACGATCGCCCGGTACTCCACGCGCAGCGCATCGGCAACCGCATACATGTATTCCTCCCATGTCGCGTAGTACTCGTTCCTGCCGACGCCGCTCGGCGCGACGGCGGGCAGGAACGCATCTGCCGTTCGCAGTCCCCGCAGCGCGGCTTTCAGATTTTCGATATCGCGCCGCACCGCCTCCGCGCCCCGATAGGACACCGGACCCGTGCACGCGAACGGAACCACCGGAGCGATGGTGCCGCCCAGCATCGCCGTGGCGAAGTATTGCTTGTAATACTCCGGGAACGCCTCCACTTCAGCCTTGAACATGGTCGGCCTGGGACCCGGCCTTGGCTCGAACCCTCCCAGCCGCTCGTTGACGTAGGTAAAGAACCCCTGCTTCGCCTGCTCGCCATCGCCTGGAATATCGATCCCGCACTTCACCTGCTGCCGGACGATCTCCGCCACGGCACTTCGCAACCGCGTTTCCCAGGCTTCGGCGTCATAATCCTCTCCGTGAATTTTCGCCTTCATCAGGTCCAGCAGTTCCACCGGACGTGGCAGGCTGCCGCAGTGAGTGGTGAGGATGCGATTCGTGCTGCGATTCATAACGAATGCGGGAAAGCCAAGTGTATCGAACCGGAGCGGCGCCGCCCTGGCCGCGCGCGTGCGCCCTGCCGCCCCTGTAATCGCCTGGTCATTTGCGGCTGGACGGAGAAAACATACTAGGCCTGGCCGAAGGCTGGGGCAGGTTGCCCTGAAGGTTTCGGCCATCCGGCAGGGCCATTACATACTGGACCGCACCCGGCAAATGATAGATTGGTACGTCCCAGGAGGTTCGCGATGAAGGTTGCAATGAAACAGTTGATGACGCTTTGTTGCGTCTTCGCCCTGATTCCCGCAGACGCCGCGTTCGCGGAAAAAGCCAAAGCGGAGAATGTTCCCGAAATCCCTTACGATACGGTGCCGAATCTGATCAAGCTTCCGCCGGGCCTGTATCTCGGCGAAGCCATGGGCGTGGCGACGAACTCCAAAGGCCATTTCTACGTCTTCACCCGCAGCGCCAACACACGCCTGTTCGAGTTCGATCAGAACGGCAATTACGTCCGTGAGATCGGCGAGGGCAACTACGGCTTCGAGTTTGCTCATTCGGTGCGAGTGGATTCGGAAGACAACATCTGGGCCGTCGACGAGGGCACGAACATGGTGATCAAGTTCAATCCCGCCGGACGTGTGGTGATGGTGCTGGGACACCGGCCGGACGTCGAGGCGGGCATGCTTGCGACGAATCTCGGCCCTGCGCCGCCCGCCGCGAAGTATCTGTTCGGCCGGCCGACCGATGTGGCGTGGGACGCGCAGGGCAATATCTTCGTGTCGGACGGATATGTCAACAATCGGGTGGTGAAGTACGACAAAAATGGCCGCTTTCTCGCTCAGGCAGGAAGCGAGAAGGCCGGCAACGGTCCCGATCAGTTCAATCTGCCGCATGGGATATCGGCGGATGCGCAGGGTAACGTCTACGTCGCCGACCGATCCAATCATCGGTTGCAGGTACTCGATAACAATTTGAAGTTCAAGGCAAGCTACGACAATATTGGCGACTCCTGGACTACCTGCGTTTCGCCGGGGCCGCATCAATACCTGTTCACTTCGAATTCAAACCCCAACGGCAACGCGCCCGGAACATGGGACACCACCGGCGAAATCTACAAGATGGAACTTGACGGGAAGATCGTCGGCAAGTTCGGCCATGCCGGCAAACTGCCGGGAGGCTTCCAGGTGGTTCACATGATGGATTGCCGGAACCCCAATGAGATCTTCGTCGCCGAGATCGAATCGTGGCGCGTCCAGAAGCTGTTATTGAAGCCGCAGCAGGCGAAGTTATCCGCAGCGAGATAGGAAATGCGAGGGACTCCGATGAAACGCTTTGCTCATACTCTCGTTAATATCCTGCCGTGCCTGATCTTCTTCGCCGCAATCCAGGCCGGCGCGCAGGCGCCCGAAATCGCCTTCGATTCCAATGCCTATCCGCTGAAGTTTCCGGAAAATATCGCGCTCGGCGAAGCGGCGGGTGTTGCGACCGATTCAAAGGGGGACGTGTTCGTCTATACGCGCACCGGCCATCCGACGATTTCGCTCGGCACGTCCCGCCCGTTCGCCCACGGCGGATCGCGCCTGTTCGAGTTTGACAAGACCGGGAAGTACCTGCGCGAGATCGGCCACGATTCTTACGGATTCCTCGTGGCGCAACAGGTTCGAGTGGATGCGCAGGACAACATCTGGACGGTGGATCAGATGTCGAACATGGTGATCAAATTCGATCCCAACGGGCGTGTGCAACTGCTGCTGGGCAGGAAAGCGGAGTCCGAAACCGTGCCGGCGCGGCCGCTCGATGCGCCCGGACGCGCGGGGCGTGGTGGAGCGCCTCCGGGAGCGGGAGCGCAGAGCGACCTCTTTCAACGGCCCACCGATGTCGCATGGGACGCCGCCGGCAACATCTACGTGGCCGATGGCTACGGCAGCGGAGATGCCCGCGTGGCCAAATTCGACAGGAACGGGAAATTCGTCCGCTCGTGGGGATCGCGCGGTTCGGGACAGGGCCAGTTCAATTCCGTACGCGGCATTGCGCTTGATGCCCAGGGCAACGTCTACGTCGCCGACGCCGGAAACAAGCGCATTCAGGTGTTCGATGGCGATGGAAATTTCAAAAACCAGATCACAGAGATCGGCGCGCCGTCGGCGATTTGCATTACGCCCGGCCCCAATCAGGTGCTCTACAGCTCCAACTCAAATCCACCCGACGATATCGATGCGGACGGCGAGATTTACAAGCTTGATCTGAACGGCAAAATTGCAGGCAAGTTCGGCAAGGCGGGTAAGCTCCCGAAAGAGTTCGGGACCGTCAACGCCATCGATTGCCGGCGCGGCAACGAACTATATGTCGGTGAAATCGGGAACTGGCGGGTGCAGAAGCTGACGCTGCACCCCTAGCAGCCCGTGGTGGAACTCCCGTGGGCCGCGTTGCGAGCGCCGCCCGGTCGCCAGCGCGAAGCAACGACGCAGGCAATGCGGGACATTGGACAGGAGTTGCGACAAAGCTGGAGCCGGGCGCCGCCGCAACCCTTTGGGCGGGCAGGATTTGGCCCGATAGCTTCGTTGCTCGTCGTCGTAGATGACCGGCGTCGACTTCCTCCTCGCGTCTCGCTCTCAGACCAAATCCTGTCCGCGCGGCCTCGCGCGAGTTCCACCACGGGCTGCTAGGCCATCGCTCCCGTCAGTACTTCGGCGGCAAAATACTCTTCCGGTTGCCCGGCAGGACAAAGTCGGACGCGCTATGCCATTCCACCTGCGGCGGTACCGGGGCGTCGGACGACTTTGCCGCTTCATGCCGCGGCGTCTCGATTCTGACAGCGTCCCTCGCGTAGCAGATGACTCCACCTATAACCCAGAACAAAACACCGATTACCAGAATCCAGGTCTCCTGGTCGGGTGAGAGAGTGCGCCCCAGAATATTGACCAGCGCTACCGCTCCGCACGCAATGCCCACGTAAATCCAAAGCAATACCCAGTGGTGAATTCGAACGTGAAGATGCACAACTTCCTCCATTAGTAGCGACGCGTGGCGCGAGGCTTGCGCTACTACTGTCGTGACAGGAGGCTTTACTCCGAGGGAATGCGCTGCTGCAGGAAATAATAGAGAATTAATATGAGAACGATCGAACT
The DNA here is from genome assembly GCA_963788485.1 of Terriglobia bacterium. GTDB lineage: Bacteria > Acidobacteriota > Terriglobia > Bryobacterales > Bryobacteraceae > BOG-234. Next base: position 4,142 of record CAWBIS010000167.1, on the reverse strand, counting down.
GAGGCCATAGCCGATCAGCTCACGCTTCAGTTTCTTGATACGCAGACCGCGGCGCAGTTTGATGACGCGCCGTTCCTCCGGCGTGCGCAACTTCATGGACCCGCCGCCGTACGAGAGCACGTACGACCGTTCTTTGCACGCGTGGCAGCGATAGGGGATGTAGAGGAATAAACTTGCGACCCAGTCTTTAAAACCGGAGCGGCGCGAACGGTGCGCTTTGTTCTCCTTGCATTTCGGACAAATCATTGCAGATCGTCAGCGGACTTCGAATCAGGGAATTATGATTTTACATGAACGTGCGGTACGTGACAAACCGTCCGTGACATACCGTTTGCAAAGATGGGATTGACTTGAGAGATCGATACTATCTTGTTTCCGCCATCGAGAGGATGGCGTCCGCCGTCGTCGCCTGCGCCGGAGACGTGATGCTTGATGCGTTTATATACGGCGACGTGAGCCGTATTTCTCCGGAAGCTCCCATCCCGGTGTTGCGAATCGAACGCTGTCAATCGATGCTGGGAGGCGCGGGCAATGCGGTCCGAAACCTCAGCGCGCTCGGTTGCGCCGTACGATTCTTCTCGGTCACCGGCGACGACGCCGATGCCGCGAAGGTTCGCGAATTGCTCGATTCGCTGCCGGGTAGTCGGGCCTGTCTGGAACGCGAACACGGCCGGCAAACCCCGGTCAAGACCCGATATGTGGCTCATGGCCAACAATTGCTGCGGGCCGACAGCGAGACCACGACGGCGGTCAATTCCGAAACCGCAAAGAAGCTGCTGGGCGAATTTGCCGGCGGGCTTCCGGAGTGCTCGGTCGTCCTGCTGTCCGATTACGCCAAGGGAGTGATGAACGGCGCGGTCGCGCAGCAGTTTATCGCGATCGCCCGCGAGGCCGGGAAACCCGTGATCGTCGACCCCAAGGGGCGGGATTTCTCGCGCTATAAAGGCGCGACTCTGATCAAACCGAATTTGCGGGAACTGGGGGAAGCCACGGGATTGCCTGTTTCCGGCGACATCGCACAGGAGGAAGCAGCCCGTGCGCTGCTGCGCGATACCGGAGCCGAGTACATTCTGGTCACTCGCGGCGCCCAGGGCATGATGTTGACTCCCGTGAACGGTCCCGCGATTCGATTTCCGGCGCTCGCGCGCGAAGTCTACGATGTCTCGGGCGCGGGCGATACCGTCGCCGCCGTGCTCGCCGCTGCGATCGGATCAGGAGCCTCGGTCGTCGACGCCGTCGACATAGCCAATATAGCGGCGGGGATCGTGGTTGGCCGGTCCGGTACCGCCGTAGTGGAGAGGGCCGGAATCGTCGACGAGATTCGTCGCCGATCTGCCGCGGGAACCAACAGCAAGATTTTGCAGCTTGCGGACGCCGCCCAGTTGGCCCGCGGCTGGACGCAATCCGGGCTCAGCGTGGGATTCACCAACGGCTGTTTCGATCTGCTGCATCCGGGGCATTTGAAAGTGCTCGAGACGGCGCGCGCACACTGCGATCGGTTGATCGTGGGCCTGAACAGCGACAGCTCCGTGAAGCGTCTGAAAGGAGAGTCGAGACCGGTTCAGGACGAGACGGCCCGCGCCCAGGTGCTCGCCTCGCTCTCCTGCGTGGACGGCGTCGTGATCTTCGGCGAGGACACTCCGGTCGAAGCAATTCGCGCTCTGCGGCCGCATCTCCTCGTAAAAGGGGGCGAGTACAGGGCGGACCAGATTGTCGGCGCCGACCTGGTCGAGAGCTGGGGCGGCAAAATCCTTCTTGTCGAAATGATGCCGGGCCGCAGCACAACCCGGACTCTATCGCGGCTACTCGGCTAATCCAGGCGCGCCTGCCGGCATCCTGTCCGGGCGCGGTTTCCGGCGCCGGTCTGGCGCGCGGAATTTGGTATCGCAATCGCAGCATCGGTATTGCCTGAGGCCGGTAATCGCCGCGCGCAGCCGCTCCAGACCTTTCTTTTGCCGGATCATCAGCAGATCCGATCTGCAGTTTGGACATTCCATGGTTCCTTTATCGGCGGAAACCATGCGGGAGTTTAGACGCCCGGAACCGGAGAGTGCGGCATCTCCTTCTGGGCCAGGCGACTCCACCTGGCCGCCGACCGCCTCAAATAAGGCGGGGCCGCCCGCGCGGCTTCAATCGCCTGCCGGTAGACCTCGCGCGCTTCGGTCTCCCTGCCCAGTCCAGCCAGACTTTGGCCGTAGTAATAAAGCCCCTCCGGATCATAGGGCCGCCGCTCCACATAGCGGGCGAGTTCCTGCTGCGCGTCTGCGAACTGGCGGACCGAGTTGTAAAGAGCGCCCAGTTCGCGCAGCACCTCGCTCTGATGATGACGCTCATCCTGGTCCAGCACGATCTGGAACTCGGTGAGCGCGTCCTTTAGCCGTCCCTGCTGAAACGCGATGCGGCCGAGCTGAAAGTGGGCATCCGTCTCCGAAGGGTCGATCTCTATGGCTTTCTGAAAACGCCGGATGGCCTCGGTAAGCTGACGCCGTTGCTGGTAAATCAGCCCCAGTTGGTACTGAGCTTCCGCGTCGTGAGGGTTCACGGCCGCGGCATCCAGCATGCGCCGGAAGTTCTGGCGCGTTCGCAACCCGGCGCCCAGATTACCCGCTTCGTTGCGCAGATAGTAGTAGAGGAAAAACAGAACGAAGGGCGAGGCAAGGAAGCCGAGAATCAGCCGCAAAGGCCCCCACAGGAAAACCAGAGCCACGAGGGGAATCCAGGACAGACAGACCACGGCAACGGCTGGCCCGGTGCCGGTTCCAAACACTGTTCGAATCGCAAAAAACACGAGTACCAGGAAGAACAGATATGCCGCGCCCGCAAGATAAAAGAGCCATGCGGACGTCGCCGGCGGAATCAGCCACGCCATAGCCACGAGCGGCAAATTAGCCGCGACCCAGCCCATCGACGCGCACGTGAAAAGAGGCGCGTAATCGCGCTGGAAAACCGCTCCCAGAGTTCCTGGTATCCGCGCCACAAATTTGCTGAGAACAAGCACGCCCGGAACGTAAGCGGCGGCCAGGATAACCAGCGGGATATAGAAACTGAATCCAAAGCGTGGCCGCAGCAGAAGCGAAACGGCCACCACCCCGACGACGGAAAACAGCAGGCTGCCCCGATCCAGGATATCGCTCATCGCCGCTGCCGGACGCAGGAATAACCGCAGCAGCAGATTGGTATTTTCAAACATTCAGTCTTTCCGTGACCCGAAGTTGAAGTTTACAATCTGAATCTGGGAGCCTGACAAGCATGAGCAGCGTACGGGTATTGGTCGGCACGCGAAAGGGCGCGTTTATCCTTTCGTCGGACGGTAAGCGAGAGAAGTGGGACGTCAGCGGCCCCCATTTCCCGGGCTGGGAGATGTACCATCTGAAAGGCTCGCCGGCCGATCCGAACCGGCTGTATGCGTCCCAGTCGCGGGGCTGGTTCGGACAGCTGATCCAGCGTTCCAACGATGCCGGCAGGACGTGGGAGCCGGTGGGGAATAAATTCGAGTACGATGGCGTGCCGGGGGCTCACCAGTGGTACGACGGAACGCCGCACCCATGGGCCTTCGCGCGCGTCTGGCACCTCGAGCCCTCCATCACTGATCCGGACACCGTCTACGCCGGCGTGGAGGACGCCGCGCTGTTTCGTTCGACCGATGGCAACCCGGCGAAGAAGGCGATCCACCCAGGGTGACGCTGTTGATGGCGAGGATGGTCCACATGAGCGACCACCTCCCAGGGCTGGGCTGAAGCCGCCAGCGCGCAGTGCAAGCCGCGCGAGGGTGACCAGGTCGGCACGACGCTTTGCAGCGCGCCGCACGGCAGGCCGGCAGTTTACAACCAGATAGCCCTCACCCGCCGCTCGGCGTCCTCCCGCGCAGCGGGGAGAGGTTTATCCCGCCATCAGTTTTCAGCGGCGGATGGTTGCGCAGATAGACCGGCTGCCGAGAACCGCTTCATCGTCGTTGCAGACTGGCTGAACATCGGGATACGTCTGATGGTGCGCGGCTTGCCGTCCTGCTTTCACCACGCGGCGGATATAAACGTTGCCCGCCGCGCGTGCAAATGATCGAAGTGGACAGGCCCGCGCGGCGAATCGCTCAGCGACACGGCGCGCCAGCACCTTGATGAGCGCCTCCTTGTCATCAGTCTTGC
>CAWBIS010000166.1:0-7702 GCA_963788485.1 Terriglobia bacterium | reverse complement strand
CTTATGTTCCTCTTGCTTCGACTAAGTTCCTGCCTTGCTGGATCTGATCGGCCCTGGCGCGCATCCAAAGCCCCATGGAATTGCGACAACTTGGAAAGTCGGGATTGCAGGTGCCTTTGCTTTCGTTCGGGACAGGAACGTTTGGCGGCCGCGGACTCCTGTCGGCCTGGGGCGCGACGGAAGTGGACGAAGCGCGACGCCTGATCGATATTTGCATCGAAGCGGGCGTGAATCTGTTCGACACGGCGGATGCTTATTCGGCGGGGCGTTCGGAGGAGGTGCTGGGCGAGGCGGTCAAAGGCCGGCGGGATCAGGTGCTGATTGCCACGAAGGCTTTCTTCCGGACCGGGCCTGGTCCGAACGAGGGCGGCACGTCGCGGCATCATCTGATCGTCGCGTGCGAGGCGAGCCTGCGGCGTCTGGGGACCGATTACATCGACCTCTATCAAATGCATGGATTCGATGCGATGCCGCCGGTGGAGGAGACGCTGCGTGCGCTGGACGATCTGGTCACGGCCGGTAAGGTGCGCTACATCGGAGCGTCCAATTTTTCGGGATGGCATCTGATGAAATCGCTGGCCGCGAGCGATCGGCACGGGTGGACGCGATACGTGGCTCATCAGGTTTACTATTCGCTGGTCGGACGCGAGTACGAATGGGAGCTGATGCCGCTTGGGCTCGATCAGGGAGTTGGGGCGCTGATCTGGAGTCCATTGGGATGGGGTCGGCTCACCGGGAAGATCCGGCGGGGGCATCCGCTGCCCGAAGTGAGCCGGTTGCCGGCAACGGCCCATATCGGTCCGCCGGTCGCCGACGATTTGTTGTTCGGCGTGGTCGATGTGCTGGACGAGATTGCCAGGGAGACGGGCAAGACTGTCCCGCAGGTGGCATTGAACTGGCTGACGCGGCGGCCCACCGTTTCTTCGGTGATTATGGGCGCGCGCAATGAGCAGCAGTTGCGAGACAACCTGGGCGCGGTGGGGTGGGCGCTCACGCCGGAGCATGTGACCCGGCTGGATTCGGTCAGTCAACTGATGCCCGTTTACCCTTACTGGCACCAGCGGGCCACGGCCTCGGATCGCAATCCTCCGCCGGTCCAATAGCTTATTTCAGGGCGTCTTCGACCAGACGCCTCTGTTCTTCGGCGTGCCGTTTGGCGGAGCCCGCGGCAGGGCTCGCGTTCTTCGGGCGGCCCGCGTAATGGATCACGCGGCCGAGACCTTTGAAGTAGCCGAACATGAAGCGCCACGCACCCATATTGCGCGGTTCTTCCTGGCACCAGATCAACTCGGTCGCCGGACTATAGCGGGCAAGCACGTTGATCACGGCCTGCTCGGGGAAGGGATAAAGTTCTTCGATCCGAACCAGGGCGATGTCTTCGATCTTGCGCGCTTCGCGCGCGGCGATCAGATCGTAGTAAACCTTGCCGGTGCTGAAAACAACCTTGCGCACACGCGACGGATCGAGCGAATCGCCGATCACTTCGCGGAACGAGCCGTTGGTCAGTTCGTTGAAGCTGGAGACGGCAACGGGCGACCGCAACAGGCTCTTGGGCGTGAAGAGCACCAGCGGTTTCCGCTCGGTCGCCATCTGGCGGCGGAGAATGTGGAAGTATTGGGCAGGCGTCGAGCAGTTGGCGACGCGAATATTGTTTTCGGCGCAGAGAAGCAGGAAGCGTTCCATGCGCGCGCTCGAATGCTCCGGCCCCTGGCCTTCGTAGCCGTGCGGGAGGAGCAGCACGAGCCCGCTGACCTGGCTCCATTTCTGCTCGGCGGTGGTCATGAACTGATCGATGATGACCTGGGCGCCATTGGAGAAATCGCCAAACTGCGCTTCCCATAGCGTCAAAGTCTGCGGCTCGGAAACGCTGTATCCGTACTCGAAACCGAGCACGCCAAATTCGCTCAACGAACTGTCGTAGACGTGGAACGGAGCCTGCGCCTTCTGGGTGTGATCCGGCGTCATGTGCTGCAGCGGGATGTAGCGATGACCGTCCTCGAAATCGTAGAAAGCGAGATGACGCTGGCTGAAAGTACCGCGTCCGGAATCCTGGCCGCTTAACCGAACGGGGATGTCTTCGAGAACGAGACTGCCGAAGGCGATGGCTTCGGCGAAAGCCCAGTCGACGGGTCCGTCTTTGGCCAGTGTTTCGCGGCGCTTCTTCACGAAGCCGTCGAGCTTGGGATGGATGTGGAAAGAAGACGGCAGGAAGGTGATGCCGTCGACGACGCGTTCCAGCAGATCGCGGGAGATCGAGGTGGAAGAGTATGCCGGCGGCGGCGCAATGGCGGGCTGCAGTACCCAGGGACCCGCGGCTTTGTTGGCATCAAAGGCGGCGTTCAGCCGGTCGGAGATTTTTTTGCGGGCGGCATCGACTTCGGCCTGGCTCAATACCTTCGTGGCAGCCAGGTGTTGGCCGTACAGAACGGCAACAGAGGCGTGCTCCTTGATCGTCCGGTACATCACTGGTTGCGTGTAAGCCGGATCGTCGCCTTCGTTGTGGCCGTGGCGCCGATAGCAGATCATATCGATGACCACGTCGCGCTTGAACTGCTGGCGGTAATCGAAAGCGAGGCGGAGCACGTGCAGCGCGGCTTCGGGCTCGTCGCCGTTGACGTGGAAAATCGGGGCCTGAACGGTGCGGGCGATATCAGTCGCGTACGCGGTGGAGCGCGAGTCTTCCGGCAGAGTGGTGAAGCCGATCTGGTTGTTGATAACGAAGTGGATGGTTCCGCCGGTCGAATAGCCTTCGAGTTGGGAGAGGTTCAGGGTTTCAGCTACTACGCCCTGGCCGGCGAAAGCGGCGTCGCCATGGACCAGCAGCGGCAGCACGCGGAGCCGATGGCCGTCGCCGAAGCGCTCCTGCTTGGCCCGAACCATGCCTTCGACGACCGGATTGACAGCTTCGAGATGGCTGGGATTGGCGGCGAGCGAGACGACAATCTCTTTACCCGAGGGCGAGCGGTGCAGGCCGCTGGCGCCCAGATGGTATTTCACGTCGCCCGATCCCTGCGCCGAAGCGGGATCGATGTTGCCCTCGAACTCGGAAAATATCTGGCCCAGCGGCTTGCCGATGATGTTGGCAAGGACGTTGAGACGGCCGCGGTGCGCCATCCCAATCACAATTTCCTGGGCATCGCGACTGGCCGCGAGGCTGGCGAGATCGGAAAGAACGGCGATGGTGGTTTCTGCGCCTTCGAGCGAAAAGCGCTTCTGCCCGATGTAGCGGCGGTCGAGGAAGTGTTCGAATTCCTCGGCTTCGAGCAGATCGTTTAGAACGTTGAGCTTCGCTTCTTTCGAGAGCTTGAACGAGTATTCGGGGGCTTCGAGGCGCTCCTGCAGCCAGATTTTTTCCTCCGGCCGCTGGATGTACATGTACTCGCAGCCGATTTTGCCGCAGTAGGTCTCGCGCAGGACGTCGATCATCTCGCGCAGCGTGGCCTGCTTCCGGCCGCCGAAGGCATGCATCAGGGAATCGGTGAAAAAGTGGCGGTCGAGATCCCAGATGGTGAGGCCGTAAGTGAGCGGATCGAGCTCCGGATTGTACGCCCGTTCCTCGCCCAGGGGATCGAGATCGGCCATGAGATGGCCGCGCACGCGGAAGGCGTTCACCAGATGAATGACCGCAGCCTCCTTGACGACGTCGACCGACGGCTCGGGCACAGGCGCGAGCGCGGCCGGTACCTTATCGGGCGCCCACTTCACTGGCACGTAGGGGACGTGCAGCGCTTCGAAGATTTCCTCGTAGAAGTTGTTGTCGCCATCGAGCAGCGATTGCAGGGTGCCGAGAAACATGCCGGATTCGGCGCCCTGTATGACGCGGTGATCGTAGGTGCAGGTCACCGACATCACTTTACCGATGCCGAGGGAGGCGACGACTTCGGGCGAGACGCCGCGGTATTCGGCGGGATAATCCATCGCTCCCACCGCGATGATGGCGCCCTGTCCCGAGACCAGGCGCGGCATAGAGGCCATGGTTCCGACTGTTCCGGGATTGGTCAGCGAGATACTGGTGCCCTGAAAATCCGGCGGGTTGAGTTTGCCGTTGCGGGCGCGAAGGACAAGGTCGTCGAACGCGGCCATGTATTGCGAAAACTGCAGGGCGCCGGCGTTCTTGATATTGGGGACGAGCAGACTGCGCGCGCCATTCTTGCCCGCCACATCAATGGCGAGGCCGAAGTTAATTTCTTTCTTGACCACGCGAAAGAGTTCGCCCGCGGCGTTGGACGCGAAGGCGTGATTCAGGCCCGGATTGGCCTGAACGGATTTGACGATAGCCCATCCGATCAGATGCGTGTAGGACACCTTGCTCTTGCCGAGCAGCGCGCGATGGTGATTGATCAGGCGGCGGTTTTCATCGATGACTTTGACCGGAACGATGCGCTGCGAGGTGGCCAGAGGAATGGTCGCGCTGACGGCCATGTTCTCGGCGATGCGGGCCGCGACGCCGCGCAGCGGCATGAGTTCTTCGGAACCCGAAAGCGCGGGTTCGGCTGCCGCGGGCAACGCTACAGCAACGGCCGGCGAGGCATGGTTTATACCATTCCCGTTGCCGGAGCGGCCGTTCCCTTTATGTTCGAAAATGTCTTTCCAATCGGCGTCAACGGAGGACCGATCGTGATGGTATTGCTGCAATAGCTCGTCTTCGAGCCACGCATTTACGCCCGACTGTGGGCCTGGATTGGCTGCCATACGGAGGGAGACTTAACCTTACAATTCATTGTACAAGTTCCATTTGCGCCCGCCGATAGAGAAAATACGCCGGCAGGACGAATTGAACGACTCCTCGATTTTTCAGCTCCGCTTTCAGACTGGAGGTATTTTGCGCGCGCCGCAATACTGTTGTCACCGGAGAGTTTTCGTTGCCAGCGGCTGCAGCTGCCCGTGATATCTCGCTTCCGGAGGCTCAATTCGCCGGCGCCGCGGCCAGTGCCGATTCAGTCACGGCAGGCAGAGTGAAGCGGAAAGTGGATCCTCGCCCCAGTTCGGACTCGACCCAAATCCGGCCTCCGAAGTTCTCCACAATGCGTTTGCAAATCGCAAGTCCGAGTCCGGTGCCTGCGTTAGGCCCGGAATGAAATCGTTTGAAGGCATCGAAGACGCGCGTGAGATACTCCGGTTCAATTCCCATGCCGTTATCGGTGACCGCGAATTGCCATTCTCCGCGGCGGCATTCGGCGGCAATCTCGACGCGCGGCGGTTCGCCCGGACGACGATACTTCAGCGCATTTCCGATCAGGTTCTGAAAGAGTTGTTGCATTCGGATTTCCTCGAGTTGCAGACAGGGAAGCGCGGCACGAACGACGACACCTTGCGTCTCCTCGATCAGCGCTTGCAGATTCTCAAGTACTTTGTCGACTACCCCGCCGAGATCGACCGGCGTCACGTTCTCATTTCCCGTTCGCGAAGCCCGGGCGTAAGCGAGCAGATCTTCGATTAACTGCTGCATCCTGCCCGCTCCTTCCACGCAGTATTGGACGAACCGGTTCGCCTGAGGGTCAAGTTCTCCGCCATATTGCGTTTGCAGAAGTTCGCTGAAGACACGCACCTTCCGCAAAGGCTCCTGCAGATCGTGCGCGGCCGAATAGGCGAACTGCTCCAGTTCCTGGTTCGCCCGGTCGAGTTCCCGATTCGCCGCGGTGAGTTGATCGGCCAACTGGGCGCGGAATTCGGCGGCTTCGCCGGCTGCCCGGGCTCGCACTGTTTCCAGTTCTTTTTGCCGGATTTCTTCCGAGATCCGGCGATTCTCTTCCACCAGAAACCGGCGCCGCAGCAGGGCACGAATGCGGGCGCGCGTGACCGAGAAATCGGAAGATTTGGAGATATAATCGTCGGCGCCGGCTTCGAATCCTTTCGTCATTCGCTGCTTGTCGTCGTGCCCGCTGAAGACGATCAGTACGATTCCCGGTTCCGACGCGTTCTGCGTCTCCCGGATGCGGCGGCAGACTTCGGCTCCGCAGAGTTCCGGCATCTCGAAATCGACCAGCACGCAATCGAACTGCGCTTCGCCGATGCGTCGCAGTCCTTCGGCAGGGCCCGAAGCCGTCTCGACGTGATAATGCTCGCTCTTCAACTCCCGTTTGATGTATTCGAGGAAAGTGGGACTGTCATCGATGGCGAGAAGGCGCGCGCGGCTGAAACGATTCTCGACGTCGGGTACCGTCGCATCGCTCTCGGACTTGCGCAGCATCGCGCGGACGCGGGCGCGCAGAATGTCCGGGTCGACCGTTTTCACCACATAATCGTCCGCGCCGCTGGCCAGACCCTGCATCTGCGCCGCGTCGCTTTTTTCGGCGGTGAGCATCAGCACGGGTATGGCGCGAGTGTTGACGTTGAGACGGATCTCACGGCAGAACTCGTTGCCGCTCATCCCCGGCAGGTGGTTATCCAGAACGATGACGTCCGGCCGCTCGGCTTCCAGTTCTTTCAGAGCAAGCTCGGCGCTGCCGACCTGAATGATTTTAAGGCCGTCGCCGGCGAGAAAACGGTTCAGGCGTGCGGCCTGAGTAGGAGAATCTTCGACGAGAAGAATACGTTTTACCGGTTCGTTCATGCGGCCTTCCGCTGGAAACCTGTAATCTCGCGCACTCGGGGTGCGATGCGCGGCAGAGGCAGAGATTCGTTTACGGCGCCCACCTGAATGGCGGCCGCAGGCATGCCATAAACCGCGGCGGTGGATTCGTCTTCTGCAATCACCCAGGATCCGGCTCGTTTCAGTTCCGCGAGTCCCGCGGCGCCGTCGTCGCCCATTCCAGTTAGCACTACCCCCACAGCCGCCGTCCCCAGAGCTCGGGCCATCGACGAGAACAGAACATTAGCGGACGGACGGTGCACGCCCTCGGCCGGACTGCTGTCGGGAACCGCCATGGAACCGCGGACAGCGAGATGCCGATCGTGCGAAGGGGCGAGGTAAACATGTCCCGGTTCGAGCGCGGTCGGCGAGTTCACGATGGAAACGGGGAAAGGCGTCACGCTCGCGAGCCAGTCGGCGAATCCGCCGAGAAATCCTGGCGTCATGTGCTGCACGACGACAATCGGCAGCGGAAAACCTTTTCCAAGACCGGAAAGCATTTGCATCAGCGCGCTGGGTCCTCCGGTTGACGCAGCTACGCCGATCAGCCGATAAGAGCCGCGAGCGGCAGGCGCCGCATCGGAAACCGGAGCCGCCGCGGGTACGCCGCGATAATCGTCGCGCTGGCGAACAACCTTGACCTCGCTCATGATCGCGAGTTGTGTGCAGAGCTTTCCGGCGAGCGCGGCATAACTCTCGTGAGTGGCCGATACCGGCTTTTCGACAACCGCGAGAGCCCCGGCGCGCAGAGCCTCCATGGTCAGCGGCATTTCGTCGCTGTGAACTCCGGAAACAACTACGATCGGCGTCGGGCGCCGGGCCATGATTCTCCGGGTGGTTTCAAACCCCTGCATGCCGGGAAGATGAATGTCCATCGAGATCACGTCGGGTGACATGCGTTCTACTATCCTGAGCGCATCTTCGCCGCTGAAGGCTATAGCGGCCACCTCAAACCTGGGGTCGGCGGTAATAATCCGGCGCAGGTGCTCGGCCACAACCGCCGAATCCTCCACAATGAGCACGCGGATCGGCTTCATAGGATCTGCCGGATCACGTTCAGGAGTTCACGCTGATCGAACTTTCGTTTCACGATATATGCATCCGCGCCGAGCGTCAGTCCCATCTGTTGCT
>CAWBIS010000165.1:0-8399 GCA_963788485.1 Terriglobia bacterium | reverse complement strand
TCCTCCCCGAGAATTCGCATTTTGGTTGTCGACGACCATCCGGTATTGCGAGAGGGGCTGGCGGCAATCATAGGAAGCCGACCCGACTTGGAGTTGGTCGCGGAAGCTGAGTCCGGCAAACGGGCGATCGAACTGTTTAAAGAGCATCGTCCGGACATCGCGCTGGTCGACCTGAAACTCCCGGATATCCACGGCGTCGAGGTGATCGGGGCGATGCGCGAGATGAATCCTGAAGCTCGCATCATCGTGCTCACCACCTATGTGGGTGACATCCGGGCGCTGCAAGCCCTTAGGGCCGGCGCTTGTGGATACCTGTCGAAAGCGACGCTGCGCCGCGATCTAGTGGAATCGATCCGGGCGGTCTATGCCGGGGGGCATCTCGTAGAAACTGAGGTTGCGAGGGAATTAGCGCAACACGCAGGAGATGAGGTCCTGACCAATCGGGAGGTTGAGGTTCTTAAGCTAATAGCAGATGGGTGCTCGAACAAGCTCGTCGCAGATCGGCTCCGCATCAGCGAGGATACGGTTAAGGGGCATGTTCGCAATATGCTCCACAAGCTGAAGGCGAACGACAGAACGCACGCCGTGACCATTGCGCTACATAGGGGTTTTATTGAAGTCTGACACTGATCTTTATGAATCGGCGCTTCGACATCTATGCGCTTGGCGTGACCAGCGCCTTGATGTCGATGGCACGCACCACTCCCGCTCAAGAACGAAAAACTGCGTCGGGCTGCTGCCGCGGAGAACGCCCGCGAACTCGGCCGTGTAGTCTGCGGTGATCTTGCGGAACTGCGCGTCCAGCACTGCGCCGGTGTAGGCGTCTAAACAAAAAACCACGGCGTCCGAACCTCCGCGAGAGTCAGGAAAACTCAGGCCACTGAACCATTGCCGCCCTGGCCACGGCAAGCAGTTCCTTTTGCGTTGCCCCGTCCCTAGCCTGAATCGTCATGCCCTGCATGACCGTCATATAAAACTTGCCCAGCGCGCCTGCATTCGTGCGGGGAGGGAGTTCTCCGTCCCTGACACCACGCTTAATCTTGGCGGTGATCCGCGCCTCCGCCTCAAGGCGGCAGCCCTTGAGTGCGGCCTGCAAGTGGGCGGATTGAGGCGAGCCGTTTATGGCGGACGCAACCACCATGCATCCTGGCGGATGGTCCTTGGTATTGGTCAACTCGATCGCCGAGCGTTCGAGAAGCCGCTCGATGGCGCCGCGTGCGGTTGCCTCCGCGGCGAGGATGCGGCCTGAATTCCCGAGGTCGGACTTGTAACGCTCCACAGCCTCCAGATACAGGCGTTCCTTGTCACCAAACGCGGCGTAGAGGCTGGGCGCAGTGATTTTCATAGCGGAGGTCAGGTCGCTGATTGACGTGGACTCATACCCCTGACGCCAGAATAATTCCATAGCACGATGAAGCGCGGTGTCCCGATCGAATGCCCGAGGACGTCCGCGTGCCTTTCTGGGTCTTTTCAAGGCTCTTGCCACCTGTAATGAAATACTAAACGGCTTGACTCGCTCCGGCAACATCCATTATATAATGATCGATACAGAATTAGCTGCACACCCGTACGCTACGCACCAATGGAGGGCCAGTTATGAACGCAAATAAACTAGATGGAAAAGTAGCAGTTATCACCGGCGCTACCAGCGGCCTCGGCCTCTCCACGGCCAAACGGTTTGTCGCTGAAGGCGCCTATGTCTTCATTACGGGCCGCCGCCAGAAAGAACTGGAGGAGGCGATCGGAAAAGTCGGACGCAATGTCACCGGCGTTCAGGGCGACATCGCCAACCTGGCCGATCTCGATCGTTTGTATGAACAGGTAAAAAAAGAGAAAGGAAACATTGACGTCCTGGTCGCCAATGCCGGGGGCGGCGCTTTTGCTCCGCTCGGCGCAATAACGGAAGAGCATTTCGACAAAACATTCGACGGCAACGTCCGGGGCACGCTTTTCACAGTGCAGAAAGCCCTGCCGCTGATGAGAGACGGCGGCTCTATCATCCTGACTGCTTCGTCTGCTGCCTCGAAAGGCACGGACGCCTTCAGCGTTTACGCTGCCAGCAAAGCCGCCATCCGGTCCTTCGCTCGCGGCTGGACGACCGACCTCAAGGCGCGTAAAATCCGTGTTAACGCCATCAGCCCGGGCGTCGTGCCAACAGAAGGTTATAACACCAGCCTCGGCATGAGCGCCGAGCAAGTCGTTCAGTTCTCGCAGCAGATGTCCGCTAGCATCCCGCTCGGGCGTGTCGGCACGCCGGATGAAATCGCCAAAGCCATGGTTTTTTTGGCTTCGGATGACTCAAGCTACATAACGGGAATCGAGCTTGCTGTCGACGGCGGCATGAACCAGATTTGAGCTGTGGCAACGCGTCTAAATCCCGGAAGGGGCATTCCCCGCAGGGGAAGGACGAGCGCATTTGGAATAAGGAGCAAGAACGCACATTAAGAGCAGGCGTGCACTGGCCTATCATTCCCGCGGCAACAAACAGGAGAACTTTCCTTTTCCATTTCTCCCGGAGAGGCTAGTTACCGATAATTGCCTTTGGCTCCAGAAGGGCGTGACAACGCTATGCGCTCAGAGTGACCATCGCCTTGATGCCGATGGCGTCGAGAATCTCTTGCAGTCGGGCTATCGCCACGGTTTGGTATTCCGTCTCTTCGTACCGACTGATGACCTGTTTACTGACGCCGAGCCTGCGCGCAAGCTCAGTTTGAGACACTCCCTTGGCAATTCGCATCTTCGCGACAAAGGGCGCGATCTGATCCAGTCGTTCGACGTTGGGCAGAGTTAAATCGCCGGACTTGAGTTCGTCGTATTCGCGCAGTTCATCTTCAAGCTGCCGGATCATACCTTCGTAGCTGCCGCGAAGCGTGATGGCGCGCTTGCCGGTCATCTCACGGCCTACTTTCGTAAGTGCTTGCCGAAAGCCTTCTATCTGAGCCGCCGTACGTCCTCTCTGTGCATCGCTCTTGATCATGATGATTCCGACCTGACTACTTGAACTACGCCTCTGGGCGCACCGTCTCGGTCCTGCCGGAAAAACTCCGGGAACCCGACCGTCGCACTCGCCTGCATGGCGGGATGGATGAAGAACTCGACACCGTGATCCATCCACATCCGCCACTTCCACTTCCGCGCGTGCGGTCCGAGAATCATTTCGAAGTCGATCCAATACGGATCGATCCGATCATAAACACCGTCGTCCGGCTCGACCCAATAACCGTCCACATCGCCCGGATCGGGCTTCTCCGTACAGAAGCTCCCATCGATGTATATGTCCTCAATACCGGCAAGCCAAAATACTTTGACGGCGGCCCGCAAACCTTTCAAGAGCCAACGCCGCCGCGCAGTGAACCCGAACCGGCTTTCTA
The DNA here is from genome assembly GCA_963788485.1 of Terriglobia bacterium. Classification (GTDB taxonomy): domain Bacteria; phylum Acidobacteriota; class Terriglobia; order Bryobacterales; family Bryobacteraceae; genus BOG-234. The sequence continues at coordinate 5,028 of CAWBIS010000165.1, read as the reverse complement.
TTTCTTCCAGCGTTGCCCGGTGATCACCGGGCGGCAACGCACCAGTGGTAGGGTCGAAGGCCGGAATCACACCACCTCCATGATGTCAGGGACAAGTCTGAATGTCAACACAAAGGCTGTCATCGTGAGCTCTCGATTGCCTGACCCTTCGATTGCATAATCCCCCAAACCCTGTGCGATGAGGCGCGTCACGTCTCCTTTTGCCGTTTCGAGGCGTCACGTCCTGTCGCACGCACCGGACGTTTCTTCGGAAAGGAGTTTGTCGCCGCACCGGGCACTCGGATCAGATCGAGCCGGTCATGAACATCCGGTGCAGGCGCCAGATAACGCATGGTCGTTTCCAACGACTTGTGCCCCATCCAGTGCTGGACCGTTCGTACGTCGAAACCCCGCCGAAGCATGCTGGTGGCATACGTGGACCGGAAGGTCTTCAGATCGAATTCTTCGGGATCGAGACCGGCGCGTTCAGCGACCAGTTTGCAGCGCCGCAGGAAATTCTGTTCCCGATTCCCGGTCGGCGACGGAAAGACGAACGGGCTGTCAATCGATACGGGATGGCGTTCCAGCAACTCCGCCAATTCGGCAGGAACCGGCACTTCTCGTTCTTCCCACCGTTTTGGGTAAAATTTCAGATCGGGTTTGGAGAGGACGCGGACCGTCCTCAGCTTCGGATTGAGATCCTTCCAGAACAGGTACATCACTTCCTGCTCCCGGAATCCTGTGAACAGGAACGTCGAAAATAGAGCCCGTTCCCAGGAATCGCACGCCTCCAGGAAGCGTGACTGTTGTTCTTCCGTGTACACCTTGGGAAGAAAGTGGACTGCCTCCGGAAGTTGCAGGTCGCGTGTGAGATTCGGGCGGCCGTTCCGCCGACAGAATTGAGCGATGATGATGACGTTGTGCAGAACGGTGTTCGCCGACAGACCGCTCTTCCTGAGCTTGATGACGAAGTCATTCAACTCCTCGTTCGAAATCTGTTGCAGTTCCCGGCCTCGAAAGTGTTCGTCAAAGCGCTTCAAGACGGCGTCATATTTGCGATACGTGTTGGGCTTTTTCAGCGTGTCGATCTGATCGAGGTAGCGCCGGATCAAGGCGGTGAGCAGCATGGTTTCCGGCTGCGGTGTGAGGGGGGGCTTGTAGCGCTGGAGTATTCCCACCTCGGTCGCGGCAAGTTCTGCCAGCTTGATGCGCTGCGCTTCGAGCGCCTGCGAAACGGTGCGACCGGCGGGTAGACGCATTCGTTTCCCCCCTTCGCGCCACTCAATGAAATAGCTCCCGTCGGGCAGCGCACTCCAATCGCGCTGGCCGTTGGACTTCCTCGGAATCGATTTCATGACCCAACCGGTGCCGGTCTTGAATTGTTTGAGAAGATTGACGTGCGCCACCGTGCCCTCTGAATAGCACGGCGTCGAAAAGCGCGCAAATGAGGACAGTAACGGGGACAGTAAGGCTTATAAGCTACAGAAAAATAAGGACGAACTCGGAAGCTGGCATTCTACCACTGAATTACTCCCGCATTTTCAACGACTTGAGCGACTTATGAAAGCCGCGAGCAGCATCTGAACAGCATTGTACCAAGAATGTCCACCGATCGAACTGAGATTCTTCCCACCCAAGATAACTGGACAACAACGATAGCTGGACTATGCCACTCATAAGCGTTCGGAAGTGAGGAAATGGCTGGCCGAACATCCACTTCGAGCAGATCAACGCAGTTCCGGTGATCCATCCGTGGACGTTCAATGGCCGCAATCGACGTTGGCTGGATTCCAGCAGAACTTTAATCCAGCTATCTGCGACGGCTTCTCCATCCATGTTTCACTTTCAACGGCTTGAACTTGACACTGCGTCCGATGCTTGTTCCCAATGCCGATTCAGGTGCCGCATGAACTTCGTCCGTTCATCCTGGGCCATCTCTCGCCCGGCATTATTTTGCGACGGGCCGGAGGAGGTTCAAAGCCATGCGCCCGCAGACGTCGTTTTCGGCATTCGGGGGCAGGAGCGCGAATCTGAACGTCGAATTCGCTTGACCCGCCGCGCAATAGACGATAATATCGATATAGTATGTGGCGATTGCAAAATACCCAAGCGAACCGCTTGCCTCATTGCCGTGGCTGTTGTTGCTCCCGATCCCGCGGCCACCGTGACCACTTTTAAAAGCAATGAGGAAAAATCAAAATGGCAGCACTCGCTTTCGAACACAGCATTCAATCAATCGAATACATTCGTCTTGATTCCGCAACCGCGGACGCCGATGGGGATCACGCACTGCTTCTGGACGCGGCTCGGACGCTTGCCGGCTCGCAAACGGCAGTCCTCTATGTTTTCAAGGCTGAAGCCTCTGAGCTGAACGCTATCGCCGTCCGGCCGCACTTTGAGACGCGCATCAAAAACGTCGGCGCCACGATTACCGCGGGTATGAGCAAGTGGATCGAGAGTCTCGCGCGACCGGTGCAGGGAAGCCCCGCGGAGACTCCGTTATTTGAAAGATTCCCCGAAGTCTTCCAATACCGGCTGAATCGGCTGGCTGTCATTCCGCTCCGGGCCGGCGACAGTTTGCTCGGTGTGTTGACGCTCGGCCGCAGTGCGGATACCCGATTCTTGCCGCAGGAGATAGAGGCGACCGAAAAAGTCGCCCGTCTTCTGGCTGCCATCCTCGAGCGCGATTCCCTGCAGCGGAAACTGCTCGAACGAAAACTGGTCGAGCGCGCGAAGGGAATCCTCCAGCAAAGGCGAAGGCTATCGGAGGAACAGGCCTATCTGGTTCTTCGGGACAACAGCCGGCGCCGGGGAGTTCCCATGGTGGATCTGGCGAAGGAAATCATCGAAGCCGGTTTTCAGCGGGATCCCGCCCGCAGTTGGCAGGTGGGCTGAAACTTCGGGAGGTGGCATCGCCGTAATTCTGCAGAAGCCAGTCGAGCGAGGCGAAGTGAAGCTGTTTTTAATTTCGGCCATCTCACTCCGTTCTCGATCCGATCAGCCGCAGCGCCAGCAACTCCGCCTGGATCCGGATCTCGGGCACCGCCGTTGTTTCGAACATTTCGCCTCGTCGCGGCGGACCAAGCGTAAAGAGGACGGACGACACTCCGCGCGTGCAGGTCGTTAACGCGCCGGCGCCGTCAGTGCGGAAACCGATTCCGAGGTCGTTGGCTTCCGCCAGACCACTTCCCACCAGCATTTGAATCAATGGCCTTGACCGTTGCCCGCCATACTGCTCTTCTATACCGGAGCAGTTGACGATCCGGTCGACCTCGAGGCGCCGCTCACCGCCGTCTCGTAACCGGATACGCGCCTCCAGTGAATCTCCCCTGGGCGCGACGTCGCGAATTCGCCCGGCAAGGACGTGAACCCTGCCCTCGCTCTGCAACTGGTCCATGCGGCGCCGCACCTCCGGCGCCATGCGGTGCCGGTGCGGCTCCCAGTACCGCTTCAGGTGCCGCATGAACCTTGCCCGTTCCTCGCGGGCCATCTCTTGCCAGACAGAGTTTGAGACGGGCCGGAGGAGATCCAGAGCAACGCGCCAGCAGACCCCGTTTTCGCGCATCGCCGAAACGCGATCCCTGACTTCCCGCAGAAGGAGTCTGGCACTGCCCTTCGTCCGCAAATCCCAGGTCACCCCGGCCGCGCAGGACTCCGCGTGCACCTGAGGGAGGATGCCGCGTCGCGAGAGTAACCACGTCTCGCTCCCCCGCTCCTGGTTTTGCAGCGCCATGGCAGAGTCGATGGCTGTCAATCCCGTTCCAATCAGTAACACCCGTTCGCCGGGGAGCCGCACTTTCAGGGCGTCGTCGAGCCACGGCGACGCGTACCACTTTCCTCCCGATGTTGGAATGGAGATCCCCGGAAACGGGCTCGACAGCGGGTTACCCAAAGCCAGTACTACCTTACGGGCTCTGATCGGCGATCCCTCGTTGAGCGTTAACCGCGCACCACCCTCGATCTCCTCGACGGCTGTGACCTCGGCCCGTATGTGGCGGCAATCCCGTCCCTGTTCCGCCCGCGTTTCGGCCTGGAGCAGGTCTTCCAGGTACTCGCCATACAGCATTCTCGGCGCGAAATACCCTCGCTCCGGACAAGCCACCTGCCTGAGGCGCAGCCAATCGGCGAAGTCGGAATGGCGGTCCGGAAATGCACTCATCTTCTCGGCCGGAACGTTGAGAAGATGCTCGGGAAAAGAGGTCGAATAGGCCAGGCCGCGACCGAGCCGCGCGCGCGGCTCAACCATTCGGATGCGGCCCTTGAAGCCTTTGCGCAGCAGTTGCACGGCCGTGAGCACTCCGCTGCATCCGCCTCCGACGATCGCAATATCGCAACAGTCCGATTCTTCCGGCATGGCGATTAAAGAGGCGAGACCGGATCGATGATCAGCCAGCAGATCACTCCGGCCGCATAGATCGCCGACGATGCGTAGAACGCCACATTCCATGCATTGCCGCTGAGTTGCAGCAGGAACCCGGTAACCGCCGGGGCAACGCTCCCGCCGAGCTGACCCAGCGTATTCATGAAACCGGAAACGGCGCCCACGTTTTCGCCGCCGATGTCCATGGCTGTGGTCCATGAAACGGGGCCGCTGAACTCCGCCGCAAAGCTCGACAGGCTCATCGCCGCAAGCGCCACTACGGGATTGGCGATCCACGTGAAAAGCAGCAGCAGCGCCGCTGCGCCTCCGTAAGAGATGTATCCCAGCAGCTTGCGCGCGCGGGCGGTGCTGCGAACCCGCGCGGTCAGGGCCGAGAGCGCCCATCCGGCGAACAGGCTTCCCAACCCGGCGGTAAATAAGGGCAGGCCGGCCGCGAACGCGCCGTCCCGCACATTCAGACCGCGGGATCTATAGAGGTAAAGGGGCAGCCAGGTGATGTAGAAATAGAACCCGTAATAGTGCGAGAACCATTGGACGCCGAGCGCCCACACGCTGCGCGAGCGCACGATCTTTCCCCACGGCGCTCCGGTCGCGTGCGACGATTCGCGTGGCCTGGCGGGCAGCAGCGCCAACTCCGCCGCGTTCACCGAGGGGTGCGTGCGCGGATC
>CAWBIS010000164.1:0-5419 GCA_963788485.1 Terriglobia bacterium | reverse complement strand
GGAGTATTGGATATATTTAAATTGCCTCCAGAAGCCACAGAGCGATCTCCAGCGGCAATATCATCGAAAAGAATACCCTCGAGTAGTGGCGGTCGCTGGATTGCCTCCTCGGGTTGACTGATTGAGCATCTTCTAACAACAACATCCCCATCCACCTGTTCATCTCGGCAATGCTGGGCGATTCGGTTCTCTTGAGAGTGAAAGGAAATTCTCCACAGTCAAGTCGAACCTTGGTTGGTGTGACAGCTCCTCATCATCGAAGAAGCGTTCTGGAGTGTTAGGAGGGTGTGGATTTTCGAGACGTAATGTCTGAAGCAGAAAACGGGCGAGGAGTCGAGACACGAAGATGTTGACAATCCAAAGTTGTCTGAGGTTGGAGAGATGAGGTAAGACTCAAGAATGGATCTTCGGATAGTTGCTCATGGTTCTTTCCAAAACTTTCTGACTTGTCAAAGAAGCTATTGTGGTTAGACACAGCGGATGAAGGCGGGGTTGGCTCGGCTTGATGGGCAATAATCACCGGCGCCCACGACAAGATACTGTTTCCCATCGAGCATGTAGGTTTCGGGACCATTACTGACGTTCGCGCCCAATCCCGCATGCCAGAGAATCTTTCCGGTAAAGGGATCGAAAGCGATCAGGTTCTGCGCACCGTCGCCCGTGAACAGGAGCTTGCCGGCAGTGGTCAGGATGCCCGCCGATCCGCCGCCGCCGGGATATCGATGGCTCCAGACGGTCCGGCCGGTCTTGTAATCGATGGCTCGCAGGGTGCTTCCATAAGTGCCGGAGTTGCGCTCAGCGGCGGCGTAACCTTCGGGATGCGGGTCCGTATCGGTGAGATAGAACTCGCTGAAAGTCTCGTTGGTACCCACATAGAACAATCCGGTCTCGGGATCGAAGCTGGGCGCGGGCCAGTTAGTCGCGCCGGTGGAATTAGGCGAAACCAGGACGCCATCGACCGTCGATTCCTTCCCCGGATCGGGAATGGGCTGTCCTTTGCCATTGACGCCCTTCGACCAGTTCATGGTCTCGATCATCTTTGCGGTTACGAGGTGCTCACCATTGGTTCGATCGAGCAGGAAGAAGTAACCGTTGCGGCTTGCCTGTGCGATTAGTTTGCGCGGGCGTCCATTGTAAGTGCCGTCGATGAGGATCGGCGTCTGCGTGGCGTCCCAATCGTGAGTGTCATGCGGTGAGACCTGGTAATACCAGGCCATTTTCCCGGTATCCACATTCAACGCGACGATGGAACATGTCCAGAGGTTATCGCCTTCGCGTCCGTGTCCGCTTTCGACGGGCTGAGGGTTACCGGTGCCGATGTAATAGAGCTTCAGATCGGGATCGTATGTGCCGGGTACCCAGGTCATGCCGCCGCCGTGGCGCATGGCGTTCTCACTCGGCCAGGTTTCGGAACCGGGATCGCCCTTCTTCAAAGGTTCGCTCCACCATTTCCATTGCAGAGAGCCCGTTTCGGGATCCACGGATTCGAGGAATCCGGGAACATCCAGCGAATCGCCGCCGGTGCCGACCATCACGTGATTGCCGATGATGATGGGCGCGGGCGTGGAGAAATACTCCTCCTTCACATCGGCGATCTGGACGTGCCAGCGCTCCTTGCCGGTGCGGGCGTCGAGCGAAACGAGGTAGTTGTCGGGGGTTTCAAAGAACAGCCAGTTTTCGTAGATGCCGACGCCGCGGTTGCCGATGTGGATGCCGCCCGTGGTCTTCCAGAAGTAATGCCAGATCTCGCGGCCGGATCGCGCGTCAGCGGCCCAGGCGTTATCCGGAGAGGCGAAATAAAGGATGCCGTTCAGCAGGAGCGGCGTGGCTTTGATCTGCAGGCCGCCGAAGCCGGTTTCCCGGCCGGCGACCGGAGGCGTATCCGGGCCCAGGCCTCCGACAATCGTGCCGGGAGCGTTCTGACCCGCGGCGGGGTGGTGAATCCACGCCAGCGAGAGCGCTTTGACGTTCAACTGGTTGATCTGCCTGAGCGGGCTGAAACGCCGTCCCGAATAATCGCCGTTGTAAGTGGGCCAGGAATTCACGGGCGGAGTTACCTGCGCCGTCAGAGCGAGGGGGACGAGCAGGGCGAGGACGGGTAACTTCATTTCAGGGTCACCAGATACGCAGTGAGGTTATGGATCTCGGCATCGGTATATCGGGACAGCATGTCGTGGTGCTGTTTCAGCGGGTCGTGCATTTCGACTTTCGGGATATCGCCGCTGCGGGTGAACGAATGGTAATCGCCGGCGGCATCGGTAAGGGCAACATTGAAATCGTCGATGCGCTCGAGGATGCCTTCGACCGACTTACCCGACGGTAACGTGACTGTAACTGTCACCGGTGCGATGTTTCGGCGCTGGCCTTCCCTGCCGCCGGCCGGCATGAGTAATCTGCCCTGCAGGGCGACGGGATCGTATCTCGCACCGATGCCCTTCAGGTCGCCGGTGGGAGAGTGGCATGTATTGCACATGCCCGCGCCGTTGAAGTACGCCTCTCCGGCTTTCGGATCGCCTGTAACAATGTTCAGGAGTTTGTAAGTGCCGCGCTCGGCCGCCGCGCGGACGCCTTCGTGGAGAAAAGCGGCAATATCCGCGATCTCAGTGCGCGAGAGGTCGAACTTCGGCATACCCGCAGCGGGACGGCCGTTGCGCACGACCTGTCCGATCAGGTTTCCGTCTTCGTCGTCGCGCACGAGCTGGGATCGAAGCAGGTCCGGGCCGCTCTCGCCGCCTCTCGCGTTCGAGCCGTGGCAGAAGCCGCATTTTCCCGCGAAGGTGGCTTTGCCGCGATCGAGCGTCGCCGAGTCATAGGCTCTGTAATCCAGTCCGGCGCCGCCGCCGGGACGTCTGACCGCGGGCGCGGTGGTTGCTCCGCTTTGAGTCTGCGCCGCGAGCGGTATTGCCGCGCCGCACAGCAGTATCAGGACTCGTTTTCCCCAACCAATTGACATATTTCTCGCCGCTCGCAATTGTTTCACATTTTATCGGCGCTTTGGACTTGCCACTGTGATACGTTGACAAAACACACGCATAATCTATGTGGCCACAAAGCTACGCGCCTATATCCGATAACCTTGCCCTGTCCGCGGTGGTTGCCGCACTGCCTATTTTCACGCTGCTGGTTCTGCTGGGCGTGCTGCGGAAACCGGCATGGATTTCGTCGCTGACGGGCGTTGGCGTGGCCGCTCTGGTGGCGCTTTTCGCGTATCATATGCCGCCGTCGATGGTGGTGAGTTCGGCTCTGTATGGCGCTGCGTACGGCCTGCTGCCGATCGGCTGGATTGTCTTTACCGCCATTCTGCTTTACCGGATGACAGTCGAGACCGGCAAATTTGAAATTATCAAAGATTCGATCGCCAGCCTGACCGGAGACAAGCGTTTACAGGCGCTGCTGATCGCATTCGCGTTCGGGGCGTTTCTGGAAGGCGCGGCGGGTTTCGGAACGCCGGTCGCGGTGGCGGCCGCGATGCTTACGGGACTCGGCTTCGAGCCGTTCTTTGCCGCCGCAATCTGCCTTCTGGCGAACACCTCACCGGTGGCGTTCGGGTCGATCGGCGTGCCCATCTATATGCTGCGCACGGTTACCGAATTGCCAAATATTCTTCCGCTTTCCGCTGACGTGGGTCGAATCTGCGCGCCACTCGCCCTGATCATCCCGTCCTATCTGATGCTGGTCATGGGAGGTCCCAAAGCGTTGAGGGCCGTTTTCCCCGCGGCCGCCCTATGCGGGATTTCGTTCGCCGGGACCGAGTTCCTGGTTTCCAACTATTCGGGGCCCGACCTGGCGGCGCTTCTGGCAGCGATTGTAGCTCTGGTTGTCCTGTTTCTTCTGCTTCTGGTCTGGAAGCCCGCCGAATCCGTGGCCGCCACGCCGCATCGGCATACGGGCGGCAATGTGTTTCTCGCGTGGTCGCCTTATCTGACGCTGGTGGTTTTCGTGCTGCTCTGGGGCCGCGACGACGTGAAACTCCTGCTGAATAAAGCCACGGTGATTATCAATTGGCCGGGGCTGCATAATCTGGTTCAGCGGATTCCGCCGGTGGTGGCTAAGCCTTCTCCGTATGGCGCGCAGTTCACGCTGAATCTGCTGTCGGCGTCGGGAAGCGCCTGTCTTATCGCCACCATCGTTTCGGCAATGATCCTGAAAGTTTCGCCGGGAAACTTCCTCAAATGGACGGGCGCTACGGCCAAACAATTAGCGCTGCCGCTGCTGACGATATCGAGCGTGGTCGCCCTGGCGTATCTGATGAATTACTCCGGAGCCACGACGACGCTGGGTCTGGTGATTGCCGGGACCGGGGCTGCGTTCCCGTTCTTCAGCCCGCTGCTCGGCTGGCTGGGCGTGTTCCTGACGGGCAGCGACACTTCGGCGAATGCGCTGTTCGGGTCGCTGCAGGTGGTGACGGCGAACCGGCTGGGATTGAATCCGGTGCTGATGGCCGCGGCGAATTCGGGCGGCGGCGTGGTGGGCAAGATGATCAGTCTGCAAAGCATCGCGGTGGCCGCGGCGGCCACGGGGATGGTCCGGTCCGACGAGGGGAGATTGTTCCGCTTCACGCTGCGGCACAGTGTTTTTCTGGCGATCGTGATCGGGCTGTTGACCCTGTTTTATTCATATGTGATGCCCGGCTGGGCCCGGTAGGATGCTGTGGGTTCGGGGCCTGATTTTCACGGCTCTTGTGCCCGCAGTGATCGCCTGGTACGTTCCCCGCAGGATTGATCCCTGCGTTCGGCGATGGGACGCCGGCTGGTTACTGATTGCTCCCGGCATTCTGATATACCTGATGTGCCTGATCCGATTTCTTTCCGCCGGCGGTACGCCCGCCATATTCTTTACTCGTCCTCTGCGCTTTCTCATCGGACAGGAACCGCGGGCGCTGGTTGCCGATGGTCTGTATCGCTTCTCCCGAAACCCGATGTATGTGGGCGTTGTACTGGCCGTCTTTGGGCAGGCGATACTTTACGCATCGCCCCGGCTGGCGCTTTACGGGGTATTCCTGTGCGCCTGCTTCCACGCCGTAATTGTTCTGATTGAAGAGCCGCACCTCCGAAGACAGAACGGGGAACCGTACCTGCGCTATTGCCGCACGGTTCCCCGCTGGATCCGATTCCGGTAGGCCGACGCGACGGTTATTTGGTGTTCAGGCCCTGGGTTAATTCGATGTAAGTGCCATTCGGATCGGTTATGAAGGCGATCTTCAGGCCAATCTGGCTGGTCATGTCTCTGAGCGGCATGTTGATGGTGACGTTGTCGGCCGCGAGTTTTTTCAGAATCGCGTCGAGGTCGGCAACTTCGAATCCGATGTGGTCGAGCGCGCGGCCTTTGGTTCCCGCGGCCGGCATCTGGCCTTTGAGGAAGTCCACCTCACCGCCCGGGATCATGGCGGCGGGCCCGCGGCGTGTGCCTTCTTTTGCTC
>CAWBIS010000163.1:0-12761 GCA_963788485.1 Terriglobia bacterium | reverse complement strand
GACGGCCCGGGCGGCGGACCGGTGGCCGTGAAACGGGACTTGGAACCGTTCCTGCCCGCGCCGCGGCTGGTGCGGATCAAAGATTCTTTGACGTGGGATGGCGACCGGCCGCGCAGCATCGGCAAGGTGAAGGCGTTCTACGGAAACTTCGGCGTTCTGGTGCGCGCGCTGGCATACATACTCGCGCACGGCGGCCCCGGGCTGCGGAATGCCACCGTCGATGCGGTCCTGAATGCGAATTACATCCGGCACAAACTGCAGCCGTATTTCGATCTTCCCTATGACCGTCCGAATATGCACGAGGTCGTGTTCAGCGACTCCCGTCAGGCCGCGAAGGGTGTGCGCACCGGCGACATCGCCAAGCGGTTAATCGATTATGGATTCCATCCCTATACGGTCAGCTTTCCGCTGATCGTGCACGGCGCGATGATGATCGAGCCCACCGAAACGGAATCGAAGCGGGAACTGGACCTGTTCATCGATGCGATGATTTCGATTGCGAAAGAGGTCGAGGAGACGCCGGAAGTCGTGTTGCAGGCGCCGCATTCGACGCGCACGACCCGGGTGGATGAAGTGACCGCGGCGCGCAAGCCGATCCTCCGCTGGCGGCCGCGGGAATAGCCGATTGCCAATCGGGCGTGGACACACGCTCAAAATTTGGCGCATTATACGTCGTCCTGATGGTTTTTCGGCTAATATCGATTAATGGAGGACGAAACATTACAATGAAATTTGTAACAGGATTGGTATTTGGGGTGATCCTGACCATTGGCGGTACGGGGCTGATGGCTCAACCCGAGCGTGCCATGCACCCTCGCCTCGTGAGGGCCATTGCCGCCCTGAGGGACGCGAGGGATTATATGGAACACGCGCCCCACGATTTCGGCGGACACAAGGTCGATGCATTGCGCGCCACCGACGAAGCGATCCGTCAACTTCAATTCTGTCTCGAGTATCGCGAGCGCCGCTAACGATAACTCAACGCGGTTATTCCGGACGGCTGGGGGGCCCGGCCCAATAGCGGTCCCGGCATTGCACGACCAGGCCGGGCCTCTTCACCGTCAGCTGGATCTTGCGGAACTCGGCGCCCGCCGCCGGACGATCGGAAACGTAGCCGATGCTGTACTGGCTGCGCAGGTCCTCCTGAATCAACGCGTAGACCTGATCGATCGAGAGCTTTTTCGACACTTCGAAATAAGCCCCGCCTGTTTCTTTGGCGAGGCGCTGCATAATGTTCTTGCCGTCTCCGTTATAGCCCCCGTCGGAGTACATGATCGTGTAAATGAGCGTTTCCGCGCGCTGCCCCGCCTCAATCGCGTCCGAAAGCGTCGCGTCGCTGCCATTCTCGCCGCCGTCGGAAAGGACAATCAGCGCCTTGCGGCCCTGCTGCTTTTTCATCACGTCGTTGGCTGCATCCACCAGCGAATCGAACAGCAGCGTGCCCCCGCCGTACTGGCTGCGCAACTCCGAGCGGGTGGGCGTATCGACCATTGTCAGCGCCTGATCCAGATCTCTGCGCGATCCCGTCAGCGCCTGGCGCGTCTGCACCGTCAGATCGAACTGCATGATGAAAACATGATCCTTGTTCTCGCGCAGAACCTGGTCGAGGAAGCGGAAACTGGCGCCGCGTTCGGCGTCGAGAACATGCAGCTGGCTCATACTGGTATCGACCATCAGACCGATGGTCAGCGGGAGATCCGTCTCGCGCGCGAAATAGCGGATCGTCTGCGGCCGTCCGTCTTCAACCAGCGAGAAATCGTCCTTCGCCAGATCGCTGACGATCTCGGATTTCTTCGTCCGCACCGTGGCCAGAAGATTGACAACCTGAACGTTCGACGAAAACGTCGGCTCTTCCTGAGCCTGCGACCTTAAGGCGGCCGTCAACAAAGAAGCGGCCGAGACTGCAAACTGACGCCTCGAACAAACCATTACTTCTCTATATTACAGACTGCAGGGTTGGGCCTATTTACCCCCGGGCGGCTGCTTACCGGCAGCCGTATAGAGCTCCGCCATAGTTACCTTGCGATTATCGCCGGGCAGATGAATCGGAATAATGCGATCCACATCCAGATGCAACCGTTCGATATTCGCCAGCAGGTTCGTATGGTACGGATTGATCGCGGCCGGCGTGGGCGCGTTCGCCTGACCCACATTGAACTCATCCGCCTCGATCAGCACCTTCTGTTTTGGCAGATATGCCACCAGCATGTTGTTGCTATGCGTACTGCCGTCCACGTGATAGAGCTCGATCGTGTGTTCGCCATCCGACATGACCTTCTTCTCGCCCACAGTCTCGATCTTGATCTTCGGCTGCGGATTCATCTGCGAAAGCTTATCCGGAACCAGCGTATGCGGGTTCCGGAAAATCTTCTCGTAGAAAGCCTTGTTGGTCTGATAGGTGACGATCGTCGCGCCCTCGGCCACGAAGGCGCGTAGTCCGCCGCTGTGATCGAAATGAGTGTGCGTGTTGATCACATAACGGATGGGTTTATTCGGCGCCAGCCGTTTCGCCTCTCCAATGATCTGCTCGGCGCGCATATCGTTCGACGGCCCCTCAATCACAACGATGTAATCCTTGAAATCCGCCACCACCGCGCCATAGCCGCCGGTGATCAACCAGAAGTCGCCGCCCAGGTCCTCCGAAATCGGACCCTCCGGGCCGCCTCGCCCCCGTCCGGGACCGCCGCGCCCGCCTCTGCCACGCCCCGGGGGCTGCGTCAGATCCACCGGCGCGTTCACCTTCACTTCGGATACGGTGAGCTCGAAGTAGACCGGTCCGCCCTGATGCTGCACAATATGGGTCGGGAATTTCAGGCCATTGAAATCTTTCCAGTCGGTGTAGACCGCGTCCCAAATCATGTCGCCCAGCACGTTGTTGTCGATCATGGTTTCGACCTTGTCCACGTAGCCCATCTCATTGATGTAACCGGTCACCGGCGCTTTGTTGTCGCCGGCGAACGAAACCACCGTGTACTTTTTGCCCCTGATTTTCTCAACCTTCACGCTCGCATTCTTTTCCAGCGCGACCTTGAGAAAGCCTTCAGGCAGCAGGATAAACTCCAGTTGCGTGTTCCATGGGGCATTCGCGCCGGCTATGGTCACCTGGTTCTGTGTCTGATCCGCGATCGGGCCCGCCCCGCAGCCGCCGCGCCCCGGATTCTCGCCTTCCCCGCGGATTCGCTGCAGTCTCCAGCCCCGCGCCTCGAAATCGATCGAGCGCACATAGTCCTTATTCGAAAACTTACGCCAGTTGGGGGAATACGGGTCGTAGCGTTGTCCCACGCAGCCATCCCAGCCTTCGCCGGAGATCACCACCGTCTTCACGTCGGTCGCCCCCATCGCCTTCAGCGAACCGTCGACGACGGTTTTCAGATCCGGCGTCGCCTGCGCCCACAATGGAATCGTCCCGGCGGTGAGAACGGCAATAGCGATGAATTTCCTGAACATGGCTGGCTCCTGGAAACGACATTCTATATCAACTGCGATCAGGCCTCTTTCCAGACCTTCCGCGCCGTATCGGCAACCAGCTTCAACTTATTCCACTGTTCGGCTTCGGTGACTAAGTTACCCTCACCCACCGAGGCAAATCCGCACTGCGGGCTGAGCGACAGCCGGTCCAGAGGCACATGCCTGGCCGCTTCTTCGAGACGCCGGATCACCTGCTCCTGCGCTTCCAGCTGCGGAAGCTTGCTGCTGATCAGGCCCAGAACCACGCCTTTATTTTTCGGCATGAAGCGCAACGGCTCGAACGAACCGGCGCGCTCGGACTCGTACTCCAGTAGAAACAGATCCACGTTCAGTTGATTGAACAGTTTCTCCGCGATGGGGTCGTAGCCGCCTTCGGCATACCACTGGCTGCGGTTATTGCCCCGGCACAAATGCATCGCCAACACGGCGCTATCGCGCTTCAACCCTTCGAGACAGGCGTTGTCGGCCCGGATCGCCTCATCCAGCGCCTCCTCCGGGTCCATGCCCATTTCGTCCCTCACATAGTCACGCCACTTCGGATCGATGTAATAGCTGTACCGCGGCGCATCGATCTGGACGTATTTCACACCCTCGGCCAGCAGCGCTCGAATCTCCGCCTTGATGATCGGCACGATGTCCCACAGAAAATCCGATCTCGTTGGATAGGCCTTTTCGCTGATCCCCTTCTTATAAGCGATTGCCGGAAACTGATTAGCTGTCGGCAGGGTCATCTTGATATCGCCCGGACTGTGTTCTTTGAGAAAGCCGATCTCGTGGCTTGTCAGGCCCCGCGTCTGTTTCAGTTTCCCCGCGATAACTCCGCCGACGCGTCCGATATTGACGGCCGAGTTCGCCGTCTTCCACGTACGCCGTACATCCTCGCCGGGATCCAGGCCTTCGACCGAATCGAAGAAATCGCTCATAAACCCGCCGCGCCGGAACTCGCCGTCGGTAAAGATCCTGAATCCCAGCTCCTTCTGGCGTTCCAGCACACGCAGGATGTGCTTGTCCTCGATCTCTCTCAGTTGCGCGGCCGTCGTCTCATGATTGGCGCGAGCTTCCAGCAATTCCCGGGGACGCAGAAGGCTGCCGACATGATCGGCGCGATATGTCACTTCCCCACTGCCTTCATCAGTTCTTCCCTGGTTGTCAGGCGGCCATGCAGCGGAAGAATCTTCTCGTAGTCCAGCTTCAGTTTGTCCAGATCTTCCACCAGGCTGAGCGAGTAGGGGCTGGGCGGCTTCTGCGGGGCCGCGCCCGCGGCAGGCGGAGTAAAAAGGTCTGCCTCCACTATTAACTTATCCTTCGGCAGATACGCGATGAGCATCCCTTCGTTATGCTCGTTCGGCACATGATAAAGCTCGATCACGTGCGTCCCATCGGTGAGCACTCGCTTTTCGCCGACTGCCTCGATAACGGCTCTCTTCTTCGATTGAGCCAGTTTGTTGGGCTGGAGCGTCCGCGGCAGCGCAAAGGTCTTCTCGTAATAAGGCTTGTTCATCTGATAGGTAAGAATGGTAGCCCCCTCCGCCGCGTAAGTGCGAATGCCGCCCGCATGATCGAAGTGGGCGTGCGTATTCACCAGATACTTGATGGGCGTATTGTAATAGAGCTTCTTGACCTCACTGATAACCGCACTGGAGCGCGTTTCGTCGAGCGGCGCTTCGATTACCACCACATAGTCGTTGAACTTGACGATGACGCTGTGGTGCGTGCCGCCGGTGAAGTAATAAACGTCGTCCGCCACCAGTTGCTCATCCACTCCGAAAAAAGGGTCCGGAGGCGCCGAGTCCTGTTTCGGAGGCTGTACTCCCGCCACCACATTCCGGTTCGCATCCGTGGTCGTCAGATCCATTACCGGATAACCGCCCTGCTTCTCGACGATCTTCGAGGGGAACTTCAATCCATGGAAATCCTTATAGTCCGAGTAACTTGCTTCCACCGGCATGTCGCCCAGTACCGGGTTCTCGACCCAGGTTTCAACCTTATCCACCAGGTTCTGGTCGTCGAGATACCCGTTGACCTTGTATTTCTTCTCGACCAGATAGGAGACGACGTTATATTTCTTACCTGCAATCAACTTCGACTGCACGGTCGCGCCGTTTGCCAGTGCGCCTTTGAGAAAACCCTGCGGAGTGATCCATGTCTCGAACTGCGACGCCCAGGGTTCTTTGAATCCGTTGACGACGGTCTGGGTCTGCTCCCCGATAATGGGCTGCTGGCCGCCACCGCGCGGTGGATTCTCGCCCTGCGTGCGCACCATGGTCTGGCGCGTTCCACCGGCGTCGAAATCGATCACGCGCTCGTACGTCTTCACATTGAACTTCGGCCACGGCGAAGTCGGATTGACTGCCTGGCCGAGCGCGTAATTGAACCCGGTGCCCGAGTAGCGCAGGGATCCCAGGTTCGCCGCCCCCATCGTCTTCACGGCGTTCTCCACAACAGTCTTTGCATCCTCGGCCGCCGCGCCCGCGGGCGCTAACGCGGCGATCGCGGCAATAACGAAATATGGCTTGAACATGGCGTCCTACAGTTTACAGAAGCGGGAGCGGCCCGTGATCGGGATGCCGATGCTCTCACTTCTTCGCAAAGAACCGCCCGAAAATGGATCGGCTCGAAGTCACCTGAACCGCCGCGGCCGGCGCCTCATAAAGCGGCGGCTCCAATTCCGCGAACGATCGCAATTCACGCCGGACCTGATGCTCTGGCGCCGGTCGGCCGAGCACGGTGGTACCGCGCATGTAGTGCCCCTCCCATTCCCGTTTACCCGCATTCTCCGGGTCCTTCTTCCTTTCCACCAGCCGCAACCGGCTTTCCCGCCAGGCATTGAACCCCTGGAGGACTTCGCTCTCCGACTCCATGTTGCGAATCTCCGGCACGATCGCCTCCAGCTCGCCCCGCCGCTGCGGCACGATCATGCAGATCGGCTCGTCTTTTTCGAACCGGATTTTCTTGAGCGGCCGCGTGATCTTCCAGTTCACGGTGAAGCTGGCGTCGCTCCAGTCCGTTTCCACCAGGCCGTCCATCGCCTGCACACCGTCCTTGAACTCGTTTGAAGGACCTCGCGCCAGCAGGTTGTACCCCGGCGAGGTTCGAAACAAAAACGGAATCTCCCAGGTCAGTATTCCGTGCCCGAAAATGCTCGTGGCGAAATAAGAAGGCGGCCCTTTGAGCGGCTTGAATTGCAGTCCGTCCACGGCAGGTTGGCCGTTCCAGCTCACCTCGAAATCCGCGTCGTTCAGGATCAGCCAGCCGCCCTGATTGGCCATGCGCAGCGGCAGGCAGCGGTTGGCCCAGCCGTTCTGCGTCAGTTCCATCCAGACGCGCTCGGCAGGCGCCGGGACCAGTTTCAGGGTCGGCTTGTTGGGCATACGATAAGCGGTCAGCTGGCAGACGGGCGGTGTTTCGGGCATGGCATCGAGATTACAATAACGGGACATGACGACCCGACGAATCGGCCTCGCAACCGTCACTCTTCTCGCCTCCGCCGTATCCGTGGAAGCCCACCTCACCCGCTTCGTCGTGGAGCAGTCCTCGCAGATCAGCCTGGGCGGGGAATCGCTCAGCGGCCATTTCTATGGCGAACTGAATCCGAAAGACCCGCACAACGCCATCATCACGGACATTCAGTTCGCCCCGCGAAATGCCCGCGGCATGGTGGAATATTCGGCCACATTTTCCATGATCAAACCCGCGGATATGTCGAAGGCCAGCGGCGTGCTCCTCTACAGCGTGGTCAATCGCGGCGGCGGCTCGCCCGTTTCCACCGGCGGAAATGTGGGTGTCGTCAGCGGATGGCAGGGCGACGTGATTCCACGCGCCGGCTTGCAAATGATCAACGTGCCGGTCGCGCCCGGCCTCACTGGACCCGTCCTTGCCCGCTTCATCGACATGCCGCCCGGATCCACCACGCTCTCGCTGACGACAGCGGTCTCCGGCCTGGTGTACCAGCGTCCGGCGACGCTCGATACAACAAAAGCCACGCTGAACAAGCGCGCGTCCGAGAACGGTAAAATCATACCCATTGCGAGCGGCGACTGGGCCTTCGCCGATTGCACCGCGGTTCCGTTTCCCGGCACGCCCGATGCCTCGAAAATCTGCGCCAAAGGCGGATTCGATCCCGCATACCTGTACGAACTCGTATTCACGGCGAAGGACCCGCTCGTCCTCGGCATCGGCTACGCCGCCACCCGCGATCTCAACTCCTTCCTGCGCTATTCGGACAAAGACGACGCAGGCAATCCGAATCCCATAGCAGGCAAAATCTCCTGGGTCGTCAGCCAGGGCAATTCGCAATCCGGCAATTTCATCCGCAGTTATATTCACCTCGGGTTCAATCAGGATGAAGCCGGGCGTATCGTCTGGGATGGCGCCAATCCACACATCGCCGGCCGCCAGCTCGCGTTGAATTATCGCTTCGCCGTGGGTGGCGGAGTCGCCAACCCGTACGAGCCCGGCAGCGAGGCGGTGCTCTGGTGGAACGACTATCCCGATAAAACCCGTCATCGCCCCACCGCCGGGATGCTCGACCGTTGCCGCGCTACCAAAACCTGTCCGAAGATCTTCGAAACCTTCGGCACACTGGAATTCTGGGAGCTGCGCATGTCGCCCAATCTGATCGGCACCGATGCCAAAGCCGATATTCCGATCCCGGATAATGTTCGCCGCTACTATTTTCCGGGCACCACGCACGGCGGCGGCAGAGGAGGCATCACCACCGCCGCGCCCGCCCCGCCGAGAAATTGTGTGCTGCCCGCAAACCCCAATCCCCAATCGGATACGACGCGCGCTCTCATGCTGGACCTGATCGACTGGGTCACCAAGGGAACTCCGCCGCCGCCCAGCCGCTATCCGCGCCGCGATCACGGCGATCTGGTGAAAGCCACAGCCGCGGCTACAGGCTTTCCATCCATCCCGGGCGTGCCGTCTCCCGACGGGCTCGTGAACTCGCTGCTCGACTACGATTTCGGACCCCAGTTCAAGTACAACGACCTCTCCGGCATCATCACGAAGGAACCGCCTTCTATCAGGCAGGTGATCCCGACACTCGTGCCTCGCGTGAACAAAGATGGCAACGACGAAGCCGGCGTGCCTTCGGTGCTGCTTCAGGCACCGCTTGGAACCTACACCGGCTGGAACGTCACGGCTGCCGGATTCAACAAAGGCGGAATCTGCGGACTGAATGGCGGCTACATCCCGTTCGCCAAAACCAAAGCCGCGCGCATGGCTTCGGGCGACCCGCGGCCTTCGCTCGAAGAGCGCTATGCCAATCACGACGCCTATGTCGCGGCAGTCAAAACGGCGGCCGACACTGCGGTAAAGGAACGATTCCTGCTGCAAAAGGACGCGGATCGCCTGATCGCCGAAGCCGCCGCCAGCAACGTGCTCATCAACCCGTAGGGCAAGACTGGCAGTCCCGTTTTGCTGTAATCCCGTTTTGCTGTAATGTGGAGCGGTGAGCGCAATACGAGGTCTTCGGTTCCTGAAGCTTGTGGTCCTGGCGGGGATCCCGGCGTTGTTGCCGGCGGCACAATCCTGCCAGAGCCTGACCTCGCTCACGCTGACCAACACCACCATTACCGCAGCCGAACCCATCGAGCCCGGAGCCTTCCCGCCGCCGCCCGGCGGCCGCGGCCCGAACGCTGGCGCAATTTACAAAACCCTCCCCGCATTCTGCCGTATCGCGGCCACGCTGAAGCCCACCGCCGATTCCGATATCAAAATCGAAGTCTGGATGCCGGCATCCGGCTGGAACGGCAAACTGCAATCGGTCGGCAACGGCGCGTGGGCCGGGTCGATCAGCTATCCAGCCATGGCAACCGCGCTGACCGCTGGTTATGCCGCGGCCGGCACCGACACCGGTCACCAGGGCAACACCGCGGAATTCGCCACCGGACATCCCGAAAAACTGATCGATTTCGCATATCGCGCAGTGCATGAGCTGACCGTTGCCTCGAAAGGCATCATTACCGCCTACTACGCCAACGCACCGAAATACTCCTACTGGAACGGTTGCTCCACCGGCGGACGTCAGGCGCTCGCCGAAGCCCAGCGTTTCCCCAACGATTACGACGGCATCGTGGCCGGCGCTCCCGCCAACTACGTCACGCATCTGCAGGGTGCGCAGGTCTGGACCGCGGCCATGACACACAAAGACGAAGCGGGTTACATTCCGCCGGCCAAATACCCGCTGATCCACAAAGCCGTGCTCGATCAGTGCGACGCCCTTGACGGCGTCAAAGACGGCGTGCTGGAAGATCCGACGAGATGCAAGTTCGATCCCAAAGTGCTGGAGTGCAAACAGGGCGATGATTCCACTTGCCTCACCACCGCGCAAGTCGAAGTCGCCCGCAAGATCTACCACGGTCCGGGCAATTTCCCCGGACTCGAACCCGGCAGCGAAATGGGCTGGGCCACGCTGTCCGGTCCGGCACCGATGGACCTGGCTCTGGATACCTACCGCCTGCTGGTTTTCCGAAATCCTAATTGGAATTACCTGACGTTCCATGCCGAAGCCGAGGTCGAAGCCGGAAAGACCATCGGCGCCATCATGAACTCAATCGATCCCGATCTGCGGCCTTTTTTCAGCCACAACGGAAAGCTGATCCAGTATCACGGATGGGCCGATCCCGGCATTGCGCCGGAAAGCAGCGTGGATTACCACAAGAGCGTCGTGAAGGCACTCGGCGGCGCAGCGAAAGTGAATGACAACTACCGCCTCTTCATGGTGCCGGGCATGGGCCACTGCGGCGGCGGCGACGGAACCAGCACTTTCGATATGGTCGGCGCCCTCGATCGGTGGGTGGCTCAGCGCAACCCGCCCGACCTTATTCCCGCGTCGAAGGTCGTCAGGGGCGCGGTGGTTCGGACGCGTCCGCTCTGCCCCTACCCCCAGGTCGCGACGTACAAAGGCACAGGCAGCACGGACGAAGCCGTCAACTTCACCTGCAGGTAAATCGCGGCTGACCGCCGCCCGCAACACGCATTGTTATATAACAGTGACCGGCAGCCATTTTTATGATCAGAACCGCGTTCGTCGTCACCCCCGCGATCCTCGCCGGCTTGTTGCTGACTCCTGTGTCATCCACGGCGCAGGTCCAGAACTTCATCCCGGTCACGCAGGAAATGCTCCTCAACCCCAGTCCCGACGACTGGCTCATGTACAGCCGCACATACGACGCCCAGCGTTACAGCCCCCTGAAGCAGATCAACCGTTCCAACGTCGGGCAGATGCGGATGGCGTGGTCGAGGGGCCTGGGACCCGGCACCACCGAAACCATCCCCATCGTCCATAACGGCGTGATGTATGTCGTCGCGCCGGGCGCCATCGTCGAGGCTCTCGACGCCGCCACCGGCGACCTCCTCTGGGAATATAAGCGAAAACTGCCCAATGCCGGCATGGGCGCGTCCGCGCGCACGAAGGACCTGTCCATCTTTCAGGACATCGTGGTTTACACCGCGCCCGACGGCTACATCGTCGGTCTGGACGCCCGCACCGGCGAAACCCGCTGGCAGACGCCCACCGGTGACGGCGCCAACACCTCCGGCACCATCGTCGTCGATGGCAAGGCCATCAGCGGCAAGGCTTGCGGCAAAACGCGCGACACCTGCTTCATCGCCGCTTACGACGCCCTCACGGGCAAGGAACTCTGGAAGTTTTACAACGTCCCCGCGCCCGGTGAGCCTGGCTCCGAGTCCTGGGGCACGCCGTTTCTCGATACCAATCTCGCCTCCACCTGGGGACTGCCCGGCACTTACGATCCCATCCGCAAGCAGCTCTATTGGGGCATCGCCAATGCCATGCCGAATACGCGCCTGCAGCGCCACGGCGGCAATCCCGACGGCACCTCGCGCAAGAGCCCGGCCGATCTCTACAGTAACTCGACCATATCTCTGAATCCCGAGACCGGCAAACTCAACTGGTATTACCAGCACTTACCCGGCGATGACTGGGATCAGGATTACACCCACGAACGCACCCTCGTCAGAGTCGCTTACAACCCCGATCCCAAATACGTGAAGTGGTTCAATCCCGACGTCAAACGCGGCTCCATGCATGATGTCGCCGTGATGGTCGGCGAGGGTGGCGGCGTCTTCGTGCTCGATCGCGACAAAGGCCAGTTCCTCTGGGCCACGCCGTTCCCCTTCGACGATCCGGCCTTCCTCATTTCGAACATCGACGGCAAAACCGGTCAGACGACCATTAACTGGGACCTGGTAAACAAGAAACCCGGCGAGCGGCACACCATCTGTTTCTATAACACCCGCAGCTTCTGGCCCACGGCGTATCATCCGGGCGCTAACTCGCTGTATGTCCCTTACATCGATAACTGCCTCGATATGACTTCGAAGTCCGACGCCGGACCCGAGCGCCGCATTCCCGTGCCACAGCCCGGTTCGGATCCCAACAAGCTCACCGGCATCGGCAAGATCAACCTTTCGACCGGAGAAATCGTGCGCTTCAACGAAGGCCGCTCGCCCAGCAATGGCGCCATGCTGACCACGGCCGGCGATCTTGTTTTCCACGGCGACATGAACCGCCGCTTCCGTGCCTTCGACGTCTACACCGGCAAACAGCTTTGGGAAGGCATCGTCGGCGGACACGTTTCGGTCAGCACGATTACCTACGCCGCGAAAGGCAAACAATACGTCGCCATCATGACCGGCGATGGCATGCTCGATGGCAGTCTTCTCAACGAAACGCCGGAGATCAAACCGCCCCGCGGTTCCAATGCGATCTTCGTCTTCGCGCTTCCGTAGGCGCCCGGTTAAACGGGGTGTGATAGTTTAAGCCCCATGCGCATCCTTTGTCTTCTGGCTGCCTCGGCGGCGGGCCTCTTCGCTCAGGTCGCGCCTCCGAACGACGCCGGCGTCTCGCTCGGGCACATTCATTTCGTCGTCAGCGATGTCGACGCCACGAAAAAGGCGTGGGTAGACGTCTTCGGCGCCACGCCGAGCAAGGCCGGCCGGCTCGATCTGCTCAAGCTGCCGGGGATTTTCATTATCGTCAGCAAGGCGAGCATGCCTCCGGCTGGCGGCAGTATAGGTTCCACCGTTCATCACATCGGAATGGCCGTCAAGGACTACGCGGCTACCAAAGCCAAAGCCGATGCGGATGGCCTGATGTGGCGTGAATTGACGAAGGATGTACAGGCATTCGTCACTTTCCCCGAAGGCGTCACCGTCGAGGTGATGGAAGTGAAAGACCTGCCCACGCCCGTGGCGTTCCATCACATTCACGAGCAGGTCACGGACCCCGAGGTCGCGCGCGCGTGGTACGTGAAGGAATTCGG
>CAWBIS010000162.1:0-16074 GCA_963788485.1 Terriglobia bacterium | reverse complement strand
AGACCGAAGGTCTTCATATCCGCTTTAGTTATCAAAGTCGACTAATGGCCACACCTTTGCCGTTTTTCACACTGAGCAAGATTACCGAGCCGCGTTTCCGATCCCGTGTCTCGACTAATTTAAGGAGAAAATGAACAACAAAAGATTATTCGCGCTGCTGTTGTCTGGGGCAGGGCCGATCGGCGGGGTTACGCCGACCGTCAACGCTGACGAATGCGATCACAAGACGGTCTTCACATTCAGCGGCCCGGTTGAGGTTCCTGGGCCGGTGCTGCAGGCGGGTTCTTACGTATTCAAGCTGGCGGACTCGTCATCGGACCGAAACATTGTGCAAGTGTTCAGCAAGGATGAAGACCACTTGTACGGTACGTTCCTCGCGATTCCGGACGAGCGGCTAAAACCCGCCGGCAAACCGATCATAACTTTCGATGAGAGGCCGAGCGACTCACCGGAGGCCGTCAAGGCTTGGTTCTATCCAGGTGAGACCTACGGCCATCAGTTCGTGTATCCAAAGCCGCGAGCGGTGGCACTTGCTAAAGCAAACAGAGCTGCCGTGCCATCGATGCCAGCCGAACTCGCTGAAAACACGACAAAACCTGCTGCCGCCACCATGACCGAACCTCACATAGTCGCCGTGGCACAGGCTCCCCTGAAGGCGCAACAGGCGACAGAGGAAGAAGTCGAGATTGCGGACGTATTTCTGGCACCGGCATCTACAGATACAACTCAGTTGCCGGCGCTGGCGTATCGAGGGACGCGACCCAGTTGCCGGCAACGCTGCCGACGACGGGAAGCCACTGCCGTTGATCGCTGGGATCGGCTTCCTTTCATCACAGCCGGCGCAATAAGGCTTGCCGCTGCGAAGACTGGCAAATAGCTGACAGACGACGTCGTGCAAGGTGAGCCAAGGGCTCAGGCGAAGCGAGGCATATCCCTCAAAACCACGGATCGCGTTCTAAGAGAGACACGCGCCCATCGGGTGGCTCTTCGCTTCGCCAGCCTGCCAATGCGAGACGACTCCACGAAGGAGCAACCTTTGGAAAAGCGAGTAAACCACCGGCTATTCTTGACCTGCCAATTCGTTCTCGCGACAGTGGGCGTCGTATTGTTGGGCTATTGCGCCATCGTGTCAATCAGAGCGAATCATTTCCAGACGAGCGGGATACTCGGCCGCGCCAAACGCAGCGACGGCGCAGAGTTGTTAAAGGCTGGGCGTCCCCGCGCGCATCATTCGGGCGCCAGTCCCTCGGTGACTGCTCCGATCGAAGGAAGCCCGTTGGCGCGGCTGGCAATTCCAGAGCTGAGCCTGGATTTGATCGTAGTGGAAAATATCTCGCCCCCCGATCTGATCCTTGCGCCGGGACGTGTTCCGGTACGTCTCTGCCCGGGCGGCCGGGAAACGTGACCATCGCCGGTCACCGCGATACGGTATTCAGAAAACTGAGGTTTGTCCGATTGAATCAGCTGATCTCGTTGACTACTGTCCACGAAGAGATCCCGTATCGGGTGGTATCGCTCGACGTGGTGAGCCCTTCCGATGTCCGCGTGCTCTATCCAACAAGCCGAGACACAGTGACTTTGATTACCTGCTACCCTTTCAATTTCATTGGTGCCGCGCCGAAAAGGTTGATAAGTACGCCCGGAACGCATCGCTGCAGACCGGAGTGTGGCAAACAGCCAGGATGACGGCAGTTTTCATCCCGAGGTAGAGTTCTAGCCCGATACGAACCGAATAGAGCAATATGACGACCGCCTTTTTCCGTGGAGAGCGTTCAAGACTTCTCAGCAACCAGTTCAGTGCATAGGTTGAAGCACGTCGAGGTTCGGTTGGACCGTCGATGTTCGCATCCTAATGTTCGCTTGCTCCGATTCTTAAAAGGGGCAACGCGGCGCGTGGCTGGGGTTCGCCGTCGATCGGCATTGTCGTTCCCCAGGTTCAGAGTCGACAAGCAATGAAGGTTCCAGACCATCCGGCGGTTGTTAACCGACGGGTCTGGACCTTCCCATCTTCGAATCGATCAATGTTGTCAGCCTATTATTCGCGAGTCGCCAGGTAGTGGGTGCCGAATCGTAACCATTTTTGTAACTACTTAGAAGATCCGGTTTTCTTCCCGAGGGTCACAGTGACGCACGAGCGGATCGCCACGACGCCCAAGTCCCCGGGGGGGTTGCGGATTTCAAATGAACCCTTTTGTTTCGTGTGAGTGCCGCCAAGCCGAACCTGTAACAACAACTGCTCCGATCGAAGCCGGGTGAGCTTCGCCGCCTGCACCCGACATGAAACGCCTCGCTTGCGTCCATCGAGCCTCTTGGAAGCCGCCCTCCGGGAACTTCCATCTTTCCCCACGATTCTCCCCCAACACTACAGACGCCCAAGCGCCGGCATTCGCGGAGAACCGGATCAACCTTGGTTTGCTGCGGACCTCTCGATCGTAGCCGACCGTAGCTCTGCCTCGTTCTGTCCAGCTTTGAAATCTGATCGATATTTCGTCTCCCGCAGTTCGTGTCCCACTTTCCTGGCTCTTCTGTTGGGCTCTGCTTCGGGGTCAAAGCCCTGCGCCCTGCGGAACGGCGTGACTCTGCTTTGTCGGTTCCCCCTGAAGGTCTCCCCCAACAAAGCGTCCCTTGCCCTTGGGAGCAGGACCCACTCGCTCTCGGTCGCCCCAACAGAAGGGGCACGAAAAGGAGACACAAAATGTTCTGCAAGAATCGCATCACGCTCATTGGCTTTCTCGGCAAAGACGCAGAGACTCGCTTCACATCCAACGGGACAGCCCTCACTCGGTTTTCCCTCGCAACCAACGTGAGTTGGAAGGACAAAGACTCCGGGGAATACAAGACGCGAACCGAATGGCATCAAATCGTCGTTTGGGGGAGGTTCGGAGAATGGGCCGGCTCCCTCAAAAAGGGTGCCTTCATCGAAGCCGAGGGCGAACTACGGTACCGAGAGTTTCAGCCCAATGGTTCCGACGCGAAGGTCCGCACCGCAGAGATCCATGTCATCTCGATCCTGACGCTCGATCGCGCCGAAAAAACAGAGCATGAAGGCGAGACCGCGGCTGCGGAATTGAGCGGCAATGACGATACGCCTTTCTGAGGCCGTGTGGGCGGCTCGCCTCTGTTGTCGGGCCGCCCATAATACCGATAGAATGGAAACAGAAATCGAGAAACTGCTATGCCGACGGCTAAACAGCTCACTATCGAAAGCGTTAACCTGGACGACGACCGCGAGATGGATGAGTTCGATCGTCAGGTGATCGCCGCTGGTATGGAGCGAGTCCGCGCTGAAATCAAGGAGTTGCAGCAGAAGGGTCTGCTCGACGCGCAGGGCAAACCCGTTCTCAAGGAACTTCCCGGCGACATGCAGGAGGGTGCCGAACGCGACTTCGGTGGCTAAATGGCCACCCCACGGATGTTCGTGATCGCCGGCCCGCCAGGCGCCGGGAAGTCTTCGGTGTTCTCCCTCAGTAAATTCGCGGAGCGGACATTCAATGCGGATGATCGCGCCGCCGAACTGAATTCAGGTTCCTACCAGGATATCCCGCTTTCGATCCGAGCGATTGTCAATCGCGAGTTCGAAGAGTTCGTGCGGGCCAACATCCGTTCAGGCAACTCCTTCGCTCTTGAGACGACGCTTCGCAGCTCAATCACGTTCGATCAGGCGAGGCTTGCGAGGGAGAATGGCTTCCGGGTAGTGATGCGCTACGTCGCCCTGGAAACGCCGGAACTCCACATCGAGCGCGTACTGCAGCGCGCTGCCCGCGCCGGGCATTCGGCCAGTGAAACGACCCTACGCAGAATTCACTCGAACAGTTTTAGAAACCTTCCAACCGCTCTCGTTCCCGCCGACAGCGGTATCGAGTCGGTGCGCGTTTACGATAACTCCCGGTTCGGGGAACCTCCGCGGCTTGTTTTGCAAACGGAGCAGGGTCGAATTGTCCGGATGGCTGAAGATTTTCCGATGTGGCTTCAGTCAGCTCTCGGCTGGACTTCCATCCGATTAACAGAAGAGCGGAAGAGGCTTCGCCTGACTCAGTGAGCCAAGTCCCATGTTACAGACCGTGACAAATCGTGACACCGAACGCGCAAACCACGCAATACGCGCAATCAGCGAAATTGCAGAATCAGCAAGTTACGTGTTTTCAATACCGGGTGAAAGTTCGACTCCCCCCGCCTCCACCAATTTAGAATCAATAGTTTAGCACGAAATGGCCCTGCAAACGTGCCAAATCGTGCCAGCTTGACCGGCTGCTGAACCACCTCGACCTGATGCCGCATCAGACGGACTCGAGAGAAGGAAGGGCGTTTGAGGAAATGCCCCCAGCTTTGCGACTACTGATTCCTCTGGTGTCGAGGTGGGCGATCTCTGATGATGAGGAAAGGTGGCGGAAGCTCAGTCATTGCGCTCCATCAACCTGGCAGAAACTCGTCGGTGCGGTCGTCCCGTTGATTCCCGCGACAAATCAATTCTTGACACATTTGGGGACAGGCGAACTGCCGGACCTCCTTGTACTCGCCCATGAGTTCTTCTTCGGAGGCTCAGCGTCGTCTCTTCGATCTGTATATACATTGCGATACAATCGATCCCGCCGGATGAAATCGAATTCGTTTGGGACGAAGGCAATAGGAGGGTGCCGAACGCGACTTCGGTGGCTGATGGCCGCCCCACGGATGTTCATCATCGCCGACCCACCGGGGCGCCGGGAAATGTTCCCTGTTCTTCCTGAGTAAATTTTCGGAGCGGACATTTGCCTTCTGCCCCGGCAACAATGAGAGCGGAGGCAAGCGTCGCTCGGGCAAAACGCGCAAAGGAAATCCCTGGCTGCGCTCCGCCTTAGTGCGAAGCCCTCTGGGCGGCCTCACATAGCAAGCGGACCTGTCTGGGGGCGTTCTATCGACGCATCGCCGCGCGGCGTGGGAACGAGCGTGCCATCGTGGCGAGAAAACCGCAGACCGGCTGATGGGAAGGCTGCAAAAACTCGGCTACGACGTCTCCACCTGTAAGCCGCTCG
Source organism: Terriglobia bacterium (assembly GCA_963788485.1). GTDB lineage: Bacteria > Acidobacteriota > Terriglobia > Bryobacterales > Bryobacteraceae > BOG-234. Next base: position 11,062 of record CAWBIS010000162.1, on the reverse strand, counting down.
CACCGACCGCTGGTTTATTTTCGAGAGGGCCGCAGGTTAACAACCTGCGGAAAGTTTTGGGGCGCATTCACTTGGCTGCTTCGACCCGCTTTTGACCCCCTTTTGTAAAGGGTGGGAATCAACCGAACGCCATCAGGAGTCATCCACCGGTTGCCCGGCAGGGACTAGCACACAGACGCTGCTTGAGCCGACTCCCTCATTCTTGAGTGTTGGATCAAAAATGAAAGGCCGTCACTCGCTTCGCACGTACGCCCCAAATGGGATTGTACCCCGGCGGACACCGCGGCTGCTATTCCATTACCTGGGCCTGCACAATCCAGCTCACCGAGCTCACTCCGGGCTCGAGGGATAACCGCACCACCATCTGCTCCAGCGCTTCATCCTGGCGGCCCAGACCCCGAATCTGCGCCGTGACCTTCAACTTCGCCGTACCCTCGATATCTTCGCTGCGGAGCGCCGTCAGAATGAGGGAGCTGCGTGTCATCGCCTGGAGCAGCAGCGCGCGCATATGCGCTTCGTCTTCGGGACGGCATATCAACTCAAAGCCGTAGGTCACCTCCTGCTCTCCGCTGCCCGACTGTCCGGGATAGAGACGATAGGCGAGGGGCCGCAACCCGATGTTCGTCAAGAGCACAGCCGCGGCCAGCACCAGGGCATAAAGAGGACGGCCGAGGCCGGAGAGCGCGCCAATCGCCGCGGAGCACCAGATGGTGGCCGCCGTGTTCAGGCCCCGGACGCCGCCGCCTTCCTTGAAAATGACGCCGGCACCAAGGAATCCCACGCCCGATACCACGTAGGGAACGATCTGCGCCTCGCCGCGGGACGTGTCGCGAACCAGAAACCCGCACATCACAAAAGCCGCGGCACCCGCGGCAACCAGCGTGTTCGTGCGCGTCCCCGCCATGCGCTGCCGCCATTGCCGTTCCAGACCAACGCAGGCACCCATCAGCAGCGCCGCACTCAGCCGGAGCACAAAATCGAGAAGCGTCATCGAACCGCGACGACTGCGTCAGACGACAACGAACTGATGGTCGGGGCACTCGGTACGGACGGCTGAGTACAACTCGTCGATCAGCCCGGGTCCGAATTTAGCGATGAACGGAACGATGGAATAAAGCCGTTCCTGAAGATGCCGCTCGGGAAAGGCGAGGCCGTGCAGCGAGCGCGCATCCCGCAGGGCCTGATCGTCGCGCGACATGATCTGATTGGCGGTCTTGCGCGCGATCTTGCCCACCTGATATTCGATTTTGCGGCGGCTCGTCTCGAGCGCTCCCGCCAGCGTGATATCGAATTGACCCAGGTCGCTCTTCAGGGCGTCAAGCGCAGCCGTAAAAGCATCCCTGGTCTGATCCAGACCGCGGCGAAGCTGTTCCGGCACCAGCCGGGCCGCAATGGCCTCGTTCAGGGCCTGCTCGCCCAGGAACAGGTCGGTTGGGTTCAGACGGTACCGCAGCATTCGTTTGTGGCTGCGTTCGTCGAGCAGGGTGAAAAAGGCGCGGGGCAAGGCGGCCGGTTGCCGGCCTAGCAACGCCCTATAGAGCACCTGCGATTGAGCGAAGTAGGCCAGTTCCGCGGGACCGCCGACGGAGGCGACGGTTGGAAACAGGTAATCCTGGATCAGAGGGCGCAGGAGCGCGTTGGGGGAAAGATCGGCAGCGTGGGCGGCCAGTTCCTGTGCAGAAAACCTGTGATGCTCCGCGGTGAATTCGCCGGACTTGAGATATTCCCGCCGCATGGCAATTCGCCGGCCGTCGCGCAACAGAAATACGAGCGACGTACCTTTATCCACAAGAACCTGAGCATGATACCCGCGCTCGACCAGCTCCTTCGACCGGGCTATGAGCAATTCGATCAGCTCTGGCATGCGTTCGACGGCCTGGCTCACTACCGGCGCCGCCAGCGCGCGCAGCGAACGATCCATAGGATCGACCAGGAGCAGGCCCCAGGCGGAGAACAACTCTTTCATCATCGCCGCGAATGCGGAGCCCATGGTGGCTCCGGGCACGTAGGTGCGTTCCACCATGGCGACGGCGTCATCGGCAAACGGCAAACCCGCCAGAGCTGCGCGTAACTGATCGATCGGCACGTTCCGCAATTGAATTCCGCCGACGGGATGTGAACCGTTGAGGTCCGGACCTGCCATCCGGATCTTTACTGGCTGGTGATCGGGTCCGAACACCCAGGCGTGATCGACCTCGGCGAAATCGTGATCCTCCGTGGCGAGCCAGAAAACCGGCACCGCCGCGATTCCCCGCGCGCTCAGGTCCCTCGCCGTGCGAATGGCGGTGAGGGCTTTGTAGATCGTGTAAGCGGGTCCCCCGAACAGGCCGACCTGCTGTCCGGTTAAAACAGCGACGGTACCGGGCTGCGCCAAAACATCAAGCGACGGGTTCCCCAGGTTCAGGGGAGTGAGCGCTTCAATCAGCGCCGAACGGCGATCATCGGGGAAATGGAACTGCGCCAGTGCAGCGAGCGCGTTTGCGTCATTCGGACGGCAGGGGTAAAGATCGCTCACCCGATCGAAGTTGTAGATCAGGTCGGCGAACAGCCTGGATGTTCCGGGGATATCGATCTGTCTGACACACGAAGACTCCATGGGCTTGTGCTTGTGTCAGGTTACCAGATGTTGTCAGAACGTCTCGCGCTTCAACGTTTTTGCGTCGCCGCGGTGGTGTGCAAAAGCATGCCCGGGGTGAAGCGCTTGGCGATGTCGTTGTAGATAACGAAAACCATCAGCATCATGAGGAAAACGAAGCCGACCTTGAGCATCGCCTCCTTCACGTTGAGGCTGAGATCGCGCCCCATCAGGGTTTCGATCAGCAGGGTGAGAATCCCGCCGCCATCGAGGATCGGGATCGGCATGAGATTGATGATGGCCAGATTCAGGCTCACGACGCTCATGAGCATCAGAAACGGCCCGGGGCCTTCCTGCGCCGCTTCAGTCGCGTAATGGGCGATGCCGATCGGGCCGGAAATGTTCTTCGCCGACATCCGGCGCTCCACTATGCCCCGCAAAAATTCAAAAATCAGACTGGCGTTCTTTTCGTTCTCTATGAGCGACTGGTGCAGGGCGTCGGGAAAAGAGAGCCGCGTCTTCTGAATGTCGAGCTTGAGATCCGGGAGCAGACCGATCATCCAGCGGGCCGTTCCGTCGGGGTTGCTGAAAATCGGATTAATGGTCACCGTGTGATGAACGCCGCTGCGAACATATTCGATCGTGACCGGCTTGCCCCCGCTTTTGCGGATGGTTTCCTGCAGGGTGTCGCGCCAACGGATCGGAATATTATTTACCCGAACGAGCAGATCGCCCTTTTTCAAACCGGCCTTCTCGGCGGGAGAATTGGGGCTAACGGAGTTGACCTCGATCTGGTTCTGGCCCTCCCACCCGGCCGAGCCGACGCCTTGCTTCTCATCCAGAACCGGAGTCACTGTGACCGGAAACCGGTGGCCCGCCCGTTCGATTGTGATGGTCATGGGCCGGTCCGCGCTTTCGATTTCCTTCGTGACAATGGCTTCCCAATCGGGATTATCTTTGCCGTCCAGGCGAACGATCTTGTCGCCCACCTGAATCCCTGCCTTAGCGGCCGGCGAATCCGGGGCGACGTGCCCAACCACCGAGCCCCCCTGGTTGAGGACGCGCTCGTAAGAAAACATGAAGAGCCCGGTCAGAACCGCGATGGCCAGTACCACGTTCATCAACGGTCCAGCCGCCAGAATAATCAGGCGCTGCCAGCGCGGCTTGTTGAACATGGCGCGAGGATCGTTCCGCAATTCATCCGATGGTCCGGGAATATCCTCAGTACCCGGCTTTGCGAGCGGTGAGCCGCTGAAATTTTCGCCCGGCTGCTCGCCCGCCATCTTGACATACCCGCCGAAGAGAAGGAGAGAAAAACGATAGTCGGTTTCGCCCCGGCGGAAACCGAATAGCCTTGGCCCGAAGCCAAAACTGAAGACCTCTACCTTGACGTCGAAGGCGCGCGCCGCCCAGAAATGGCCAAGCTCGTGAACCAGAATCATGATTCCCACGAGCACCAGCAACCACCAGATGTTCAGAAGCAAAGGGACCATGTGTCTGTCTTCTTCTATAGTTTAAGCGCCGGCCCTGACACCACCGGTTGCTTCGCAATCACGTCGAGGGCCACCCGGCGCGCCGAACCGTCAATAGCAAGTATGTCATCAACCGTGCGCGGCGTGCTGCCGGGCATTCGTTGAAGGGTGTCTTCCACCACGCGGGCGATTGCGGTAAAACCGATGCGACCCTGCAGGAAGGCCTCGACGGCGATCTCGTCCGCGGCGTTCAGGATGCATGTGGCGGAACCGCCGTTGCGCTGCGCCTGATACGCCAGTCCTAACAGGGGAAATTTTTCATAGTCCGGCGGGAAGAATTCCCATTTCCGCGCCTCGGCCCAGTCGATCTTCGGCACAGGCGCCTGCGCGCGCTCGGGCCAGGTTAGCGCATATTGAATCGGCATGCGCATGTCGGTAGCTGAAATCTGCGCCACGACACTGCCGTCGTTATATTCCACCATCGCGTGAACCGTGGATTGCGGGTGCACCACCACCTGCACGTCATCAGGCGCAAAATCGAACAACCAGCAGGCCTCGATGACTTCGAAGCCCTTGTTCATCAGCGTCGCCGAGTCGATAGTGATGCGGTTTCCCATCTTCCATGTGGGATGCTTCAAAGCGTCGGCCGGTGTCACCCAATCGAGAGCGTCTTTTGACACTGTCCGGAACGGACCACCGGAAGCGGTCAGAATCAACTTCGTGGCCTCCTTGCGGAGGCCCGCCCGGAGACACTGATGCGCGCCGTTGTGCTCGGAATCGACGGGGATAATTTCCGTTCCATGGAGGCGGGCGGCGTCCATCACCAGCTTTCCGCCGGACACGAGAACCTCTTTATTAGCCAGGCCCACGCGTTTGCGAGCGCAGACGGCCTCCCAAGTCGCGGGAAGGCCGGCCACGCCGACGATCGAGGACATCACGGTTCCGACTTCGGGCGCCGTAGCGACCCGGATGAGAGCTGCGGGGCCGCTCAGCAGCTCCGGAATATCTTTTGCGGAAATTCCAGAATCGGAAAGCAGGGCGCGAAGGCGGTCCAGGTCAGCCGCATTCTGGACAACTACTACATGAGGATGGAATTCCGCGATCTGCGCGGCAAGGAGGTCGACGTTGCGTCCGGCCGCCAAGGCGAAAATTTTGAACCGGTCCGGGTTCTGCCGGACGACGTCGAGAGTATTGGTACCGATCGAACCGGTGGAGCCGAGAACGGTGATCATGCCGCTATATGTCTGTGAGGGAAGGCACTCCGATCATATCATGCGTACAATTGGAGCCTGGTTTTGAATCGAGCCTCTCGAAAGTCCCTTTGGTTTTTGAAGCAACCCTTGCGGGCGCCGGGGAGGTTGCTTCAGGGGTCTTTCAGTTTAGAGGTTAGTCTCGCTTTGGTGGGAGTTACTTTTTCCTCCCCGGCTTGATTCCAATAATAGAATAGACCGGATTTGGAATCAACCATTTTTTGTATATAAAATTTGGATAGGTGATATTTTTCACCTTAACCTTTGACCTCCAGGCCGGTCATTCGCTCCAACACCTTGATTGTAGAGCAGATATCTTCGTCACCGTGTCCCTCGGAGATGGCTGCCTGGAAAAGCTGGCGGCTGAGACCGGTCATAAACAGGGGAACATCCAGCTCCTGGGCGGATTCCAGCATGAGCCCCATGTCCTTGTGCATCCACTTTACGGAGAAATTGGTGGTGAAGTCGCGGCGGAAGATGAACGGCGCTTTGTAATCGATCAGACCCGACTTGGCGGCGCTATTAGAGAGGATGTCGAGCATCAGGGCCGGATCCACGCCGGCCTTCGTGCTGAGCACGATTCCCTCGTTGAACGCCTGCAGGAGATTCGAGAGCACCAGATTCTGCGTGAGCTTGGCATGCAGACCCATGCCCGGGCCGCCACAAAAGTAGAGCTTCTTGCCCATGATTTCGAGCCAGGGCTTCACGCGCCCGAACACTTTCTGATCGCCACCGATCATAAAGGTGAGGGTGCCGTTGATGGCTCCGGGAGTCGACCCGGTGCAGGGAGCACCGAGGAAGTCGATTCCCGCTTTGGCCAGTTCTTCGTGAACGCGGCGGCTCGACGACGGACTCACCGTGCTGGCGTCGACGACAACCGAACCTTTCTTTGCACCTTCCTTCACTCCCTGCGGGCCCAGGATCACGGTTTCCGACATGGCGGAATCACCCACACAGAGGAACACGCATTCGGCGTGTTGCGCGACTTCGGCAGGTGTGGCGCAGGCCTTGCCGCCGGCTTCCGTGGCGATCTGCTCGGCCTTGGAGCCGGTGTTCGACCAGAGTGCGACGTCGTGTCCGGCCTTGATAAGGTTACGCGCCATCGGGCCGCCCATGAGGCCCAGTCCGAGAAATCCCAGTTTTGCCATAAGTCAAGATTGTATCCATCCAGCCGGTTTATTTTGATGACCTATACTGATTCGCAGAGAAAATGAGCGTCGAATCGCTGTTCCTCGAGACTGCAGTGGAGAAACTGCAGGAGTATGTTGAGCGGATCGGGTTTTGCCTCGGAAAGCTCGATGACGATCAGCTATGGGCGCGCGGACAGAAGAATGAAAACGCGATCGGCAATCTGCTGCTTCATCTGAATGGGAACGTCCGACAGTGGATTATTGGTTCGCTTGGAGGTAGAGCGGAAAGCCGGGATCGGGACAGCGAATTCGCCGCGCGCGGTGGATTCGGTCGAAAGGAGTTGATAAGCCAGCTCCGCACAACCGTCGATGTAGCATCTGCGATCATGGCGCAGCTGACGACCGAACAACTCACGCGGATATATCCGATTCAGCGCTACGAGGTTTCAGGGGTGGAGGCCGTATTCCATGTGGTCGAGCATTTCTCGCAGCACACCGGGCAGATTATTTTTGCCACAAAGATGCTGACCGGGACGAACCTCGCATTTTACGCCGAGTTGGATGTAAAACCGTGACCTCGACGCGGGAGCGGGGCGCTGATCGAGGCAGCGATCAATAGCGAGATGGATTCGCTGATCCTGTGTTACGCGCCCGGCGACGAGGCTTTCGCGCGCCGGCTGGCAGGATTTCTGGAGATCAATTTACCTCTCGCCGTCTCGCGCTCAGAGAGCCTGGTCGGCCCGGAACTGGATCTGGTGGAAGCAGCCGAACGGGCACTATCCGCCGAAGTGGCGCTGGTGCTACTCTCGCCGCGCTCCGTTCCGAGAGTCTGGGATCTGCAAACCTGGAAACCGGTGTTTCTGGAGAAGCCGAAGCAGTTCCAGACGCAGCTGGGCTTTGTACTGGTTGACGACTGCAAGTTTCCGCAGCTTCTTCGGCGCGAGCGTTTCTTCGATGCCTCGAACGATGAGTTGCGAGCCTTGCGGGAAATCAAGCGATGGCTGCTGCGGCCCGCCGGGCCGGCGCGGCCGCGAATGCGCATGGAAGCGGAGATGGAAGATCTGGAGCGCGCGCTGGCGGACCAGCCGGGCGCGGCTTTCGACATTGAACCTGAAACCGCGGCGGAGTTTTCCGAGCAATGCGGGCAGGATTTCGAAGCGGTTTATGGTTTCGATTGCTGCGGCCGCAGCCGCGCCGGAATCGTGGGGGATATTCGCGGTGCGCTCGGTCTTCCCTTCTCCGGCAGACTCGAGGACGATCGCGCAACCCTCGCCGAATGGAGCGCCACCCACCGGGCGCTGTTCATCCTCGCCGGCGTGAGGGCTGAAGATCGTGAATTCGCGATGCCGGGCGGCAGGGTATCTACGCTCTTCACGGCGCCAGGCTCTTTGGCGGGCAGCATCCAGAGTGCGGCAGGCGATGCTGTGCGCGATTTCGAAGAGACGGCGTGTATGGATGCCGAAGCCGGGCTCCGTCTCGGCTGGGCGGCGGCGAATCTGCTGAAGGCGCAGGGGCGCTTCGCGGAGGTTTTGGAGGTCCTCGACGCGATGGCCGCGGTCGCGCGCGACCGCGGCGATACCAGCGCGATTTTAAGAATTGAACGGGAGCAATACTGGATGCGGGTTCATCAGAGCGCCGACGAGATTCCCGCACTCGAAGGCCCGCATCCTGGGCTGGAACAGCAATTAAGTCTTCCGTTCTTTTAAGAACCGCCTACAAGACTCCAGCCTGAGGGTCCCGCTTCGCGCCGGGCCAGGTGGTGTAGTCCTGGCCGCTGTTGGTGTCGTAATGAACATTGCCCCAGGCCGTGTACTGGAAGCTGAACTTGATGACGGCGTTTTGAGGCACGGGCGCGGACCCGGACCATTTCCGCTTCCCGGAGCCGTCCGGCGATCCCACCGGCGTGAGCGTCAGACTCCTGGGTGGATTCAATTCACGGACGGGAACACCCGCTGGTTGGTTCACAACCCGGTATTCCACTTCGATACCGGTCACATCCGGCGCCGCCGTCGTTTCGATCCGGAACCAGGCCAGCGGTTTCGCCGGATCGGCAACCACCTCGACCGAGTCGACCTGGAAATCGTCGACCATAAAACGGAAGATGTAGTTCCTGCCGAAATTGCTGTCCCAGTATTCGGCGCCCGATTTGCCGGTGTTCAGAAACCACAGCGTGACATGGTCGACACCCGGAGGGATGGTGATGTGGCACGACATAATGGTGCCTTCACCGGTGTCGTTCGACATCTTGGTCTGCATGGTGCCCAGTCCTTCCTGCAGATCGATCTCGTGCACCGGACCCTGTTCAATGAATTTGTAAAAAGCTTTGATGGTCCATGCTTTCGCGCCATTCTCTTCTGAACGTTCCGAAGGCAGACGCGCCGCGTCGTAAAGGATCTTGGCGGGACGGCCCGCCTGCAGATCGCCCCGAACCACCACCCGAAAATCTTTGGTGAAGATGATCCGCGCGGGATCGTTGGAGAACAATCGGCGAGTCATGGTTAGAACGTCACCTCCAGCGTGATGTCGGGCGTCGTATCGAAGATCTTCAGAAACGTCGTTTTGATGCTCGCGTTGTAATAGTACGAATTGGCCGTTGCCGCAGCCAGCGCCTCGGGCGTGAGTACGTTTGGCAGAGCCGCGCCTGCCGCCGCAACCGTGGCCGGCGGATTGGTTCCGAGGAAACTCACAAAATAGTAAGTCTCCGGCGGCGAGTAGTTATCGTGAGTGCGCAGGACGCGCACGCTCTGGCCATTGGCGATGCCCTGATGACTGATGGTGGTGGTTCTGTACCCGCCGGTCTGATAGTTGTTGGTGATGCCGTCATCCTGATAAAGAACGGTCGAGTTGTCGGGGCCGGGATAGATGTTGAAGGTCGCGGGGTTGGGATTCAGCTGTCCTACGTATTGTTCCAGCTCGCGCATCGGAATCACGGCGCCGGCGCGGATATAAATGGGCGTCAGGTAGAGAGGATTCGAATTTTCCAGCGGCCCATACCAGTTGGTCACCAGAGTTCCGCCGGGCACGGGCGCACCGAGCGGCGTCATGTTGTCCGTAAACGCATACCAGTCGCTGCCGGCCGGCAGATAGACGTTGCGAACGGGAGGCGCGGGCGGAGACAAGGTTTCGCACTGGGTGAGAATCGGCGCGACGAGGATATCGGAACCGACGAAGAACTCGTCGTTCAGATAGTTGTAAACCTCCGGGTCATCGGGGTCGTTCAGAAACAACGCACGGGCAATCGGCAGGCCGGTCTGCGTGGCCTGATACATGGCGCTGTAAAACACGTGCAGCAGGCGATAACGCAGCCCTACATAATAACGGCAATTGGTGGGAACGGGCTCGCCATAGGCCCACGGTTCCTGAAATTGCTTGTTGTACCCATCGTAGTGATTCCTGTACCACGGAAGAAAAGACCCGAGAATCATCCAACGCGTGAGCAGCTCGTAGTTGGTGATTCCCTGCGTGACTTTGCCGCCGAGCGTGGAAGGATACACGGGATTCTGCGTGGTCCCGGAGGGGACAGGCCCGGTAGCGAATCCGCCGATGTCGCAGCCGGAAATCGGAATGCCGGAAAGGCCCAGATTGAGGACTTCGGGAATATTGATCTGAAGGAAATTCCAGTCGGACGCCGAGTCGCCTGTCCAGAGCCCGGCATATCGCTGCATGCCCGCGTAGCCGCCGCGGGCGATGATGAAATTGCGCTGCGTGGAACGAAGCGCGTTGACGCCGTTGAAGGTCGCCTGCAGCAGGTTCAGCACGTAGGAATTGTGATTCTTCGCCACCTCAACGTACTGGCCGAAGAAGGAAACCATCAGCTCCAGCGGAAAGGTATTGGCATCGCCATTGCTGATTGCAGGACACGTCATATCCTGCCAGATCATATCCAGACCGAGAGTCTGGATCAGGTAAGCGTACTGCTGGCCCCACCACTGCTGCACGGCGGGATTGCCGAAATCCGCATAGTAGCCACGCGCGCCCAGAGTCGGCTGGTTATAAGGGTTGAAATTGTTATTATTGCCGTAGCTGACCTGCCCAATAAAGAGATCCGGATTGGGGCCCCCGCCATCGAAGGTTGCGTAAAGGAACGCGTTGGCCGCCTGGCCGCTGTCACGCGCCGGGTACGGCACCGGATTGTTGGTTTCGTCCAGCGGATTGTTGGTGATGAGCGGCGTGATGTTCGTGCTGCATTTGAATCCCTGCTGGTGCAGCGTGGCGAACATCTGCTGCGCGTTGGGGAATTTCAGGTTGCTGCTGGTAAACGTGCGGTAGTTATCCTGAAAGTCGACATCGATGTGCAAGCCATCGATGGGGATCTGACTCGCCCGATAGGAGGCGGCGGCCTGCGTCAGGATGCTCTCGTCGTAATAGCCGTACGCGCCCTGGTGGAAGCCAAACACGTAGCGGGGCGGGAACATGGGACGACCGGTCAGTGTGGTGTACTGATCGATGACTGTGGGGACGTCCACGCCGTATAGAAAGTAGTAGTCGAGATCTCCATATAACGCCCCGAAATAGTATTTCCCGAACATGTTGGAGTAATCGCTGGCGCCGACGTTGAAGTAGCTCTGCGCGGTATTGTCGAAGAACAGGCCGTAGCAGCAATACTCGACGCCGCAACCAGGTACAGGTACATAG
>CAWBIS010000161.1:0-6326 GCA_963788485.1 Terriglobia bacterium | reverse complement strand
TGGCCACTGCATCTTCGCCCGCGCCGGTGACGAACAACTGTCCGCCGTCGGCATTGAAACAGAAGCGCGAGGGCGAAATGGGCAAAGGCAGCCGAGCCAGCAATCTTCCGGTGGCGCAATCGATGGAGACGATCTCGCGCGAAGCCGCAGCCCCGGCCAGGATCGTTTGCCCGTCCCGCCGAAACCGCAGCCCTGCGCAGGGCGCGCCGACATCGATGATTCCCGCCAGCTTCAGTTCGGGCAAGGTGACGCGAGCGACCGAATTCCTGGCAGGAAGCGCGACGGCGACTTGTCCCTCGTTGATATCCAGATCCGACGCGGTGGCAGGCAAAGCCAGGCGAGCCATTACGCGGTTCCGGGACAGATCGACCGTGACGAGCAAATTCGGCTCTTCCGTGGCGATGACCGCCGTCGTACCGTCCGGCGCCAGACGGACGGCGACCGGCTTTCCCGGCAACCCGATTCTTCCGGACACGCGAAGCCGGCGGGGATCGATCCGGATCAGGGCTTGCCCGTCATGGCACGCGGCGAATACGCTGTCTCCGGAGTGAAATAATTGCTCGGGAGCATGCGGGAGGGGAATATTCGTCACCCTCCGAAAGAACGCGAGATCGGCCACCGCGACCGATTTGCCACTGCGGCTGGAAACGAATAGCCAGCCATGGTACCGCGATGCGCGTTTACGGCTGCAGGCAGACGCGGTGAGCACGGCCAGCAAAGCCCGGCGCGAGAGATCACCAGCCATAGCGCTCCTCTTCCCACGGATCGCCGCGCATGTGATAGCCGTTACTCTCCCAGAAGCCGGCCCGATCGCAACTCACCAGCTCGATGCGCCTCAGCCATTTTGCGCTTTTCCAGGCATAGAGCCGCGGTACAACGAGCCGCGCCGGACCGCCGTGATCGAGGCTCAACGGCTCGTTGTCGTGGGAGATCGCGACCAATGCATCCTCAGCCATAAAGTCCGGAAGCGGAACGTTGGTCGTGAATTCACAGTCGTAGCCGTGCGCGAGAACGAACCCCGCGTCCGGCAGAGGACCGCCGGCCCGGGTCAGAATCTCGCGCGTCGAAACGCCCTCCCAGACGTTGCCCAGACGGCTCCAGCGCGTGACGCAGTGGAAATCCGAAAAAACGCGCACGCGCGGCAGTTCGAGGAACTCTCGCCAACCCCACTCGACAGGCTCTCGCACCAACCCGAAGATGGTCAGTTTCCAGGTTTCGGGACGAACGTCCGGCGGTCCCGCGGCATCCAGCACGGGCCATTTTTTCGTACGCGACTGGCCGGGAGGAATCCGCTGGGGGCGCTTGGTGTCGGGACTGACGATCGCCCCGGCCGGGGCTTCCGAAGGTCCGGCGGGCTCGCCCGACTGCTCCTTTGCTTTATCCATCCAAAAGCTCTCGCTATCGATTATCAGATATCGGTAACGGCCTGTTGATTTTATTTGTGTAGAAATACCGGAAAATGGAGGATGCGCTGTTTTAGAATCGCTTTTTCCGGTGTACGATGGAAACAATTCCGAAATACGGAATGACGCGATCTTAGGTACCGGCGGCTACTGAACGTGTCGAGGACGTTCGTATTTTCGTGCGTGATCCTGGGGAGTCTGGCGGTGAATTCGAGGCCGCTCTACCCGCAGATCCTGATGCACGGCGACGGGCCCGCGGGTACAGTCAATTTAATCGGGAATGACGGAGCCATTCTCGATTCCGGAGAAACGAAGAAAGATCTCCCCTGTACCGTGACCCCGGTGAAACCCGTGATGGGCTTCGACCTGCGGTTTCATTCCGGATACGATATCCAAATCCCGCTGCGGGAACTGGCCGGCGAGGGGGATCTCCTGACCATTATCTTCCGGGTGACTTCCGCCGCCGCGAAGGATTTTCCCGTTTACTTCGCTCAGAGATACACGGTTCCGGACATCGAGGCGGATGCCTCGGGAAACGCTTACCTCGGAGGCGGTTTCGATGTAGGCGAAGGCGATTACCACGTCGACTGGATGATGCGCGACCGCATCGAACGCGTCTGTTCTTCGAACTGGGACATCACCGCTGCGCTTTCGGGCAGGGATCAGGACATGAAACTGCCGATCGAACGGAATCGCATCGAAGCCTCGGATCAGGAGTTTTTCAAAGCGGAACCTCCTGTGACCCGGCTGAATCCGGAGGGCCAGTGGAAGACTCCGTTGACGGTGAAGATTCTCATCAACTACGCTCCGCAGCAGGGTACTGCGGCGGCGATGCAGCCGATCGATACCAGCGCCCTGGTTTCCATCCTGCGCAATATCGCGCGCGAGCCGCGGATCCGCAGATTTTCGCTCGTAGCCTTCAATATGAACGAGCAGCGGATCGTCTACCGCCAGGAGAACGCCGACCAGATCGATTTCCCCAGGCTCGGCAAGGCGCTGGCGTCGCTCAAATTCGGGATGGTGGACTACAAAAAGCTCGCCGATCCGCACAGCGGGAGCGATTTTCTGACCAGGCTGGTTATGGACGAACTGGGCAGCAATACCGCGGATGCAGTGATCTTCGCGGGGCCCAAAACCATGCTCACGGACAACGTTCCACCCGATTCGCTCAAAGACCTGGCAGGCGTTTCCTTCCCCGTTTTTTACCTGAATTACAATCTCTTTCCGGCGCAAAATCCATGGAGGGATCCGATCGGTAACGTGGTGAAACATCTGCATGGTTCCGAGTACACCATCGCCCGGCCGCGCGATCTCTGGACGTCGTGGTCTGATATCATGTCGCGTATCGCAAAGTTGAAACTGGTTACGGTCGAGGCAACGTCCTCACAATAGACATGACAAACGGCTTCGGTGGTCTCGCGGCTCTCCCGACTATTGCGCTCGCGCTGCTGGGCTTCGGGGGCTCGAATGCCTTTGGTCAACACTTCACCGACCGCGACACGCTCGCTCCCGTTTACCCAAGCCCCCAATCCGTCGTGGATCAGATGCTGACCCTCGCGCAGGTGCAGCCGGGCGAGATGGTTTACGATCTGGGCTGCGGCGACGGCCGCATCGTCATTGCCGCCGCGCAGAAATTCAAAGCGCACGCGGTGGGAATCGAGATCCGGCGGGAAGTTTACGAGCGTACGCTGGCGAAAGTGGCGTCGCTGGGTCTGAGCGACCAGGTGCGGATCGTGCACGGAAACGCGCTGCGCTATGATCTCAGCCCGGCGGACGTCGTGACGCTGTATCTTCTGACGAGCTCAAACGAACGGCTGAAGCCGATTTTGCTGAAGGACCTCAAACCCTCGGCCCGGGTCGTGTCCCACGATTTTGAAATCCGCGGGTGGAAACCGGTGACCGTTCGGAAAATGATGGTGGAAAACCATCCCCACACGATCTATCTCTACCGGATCGATTCGCGGTAATCGATCAATCCCACAGCTGACTCGGCTCCAAAACCGGCGCACTGTTGCCGGGAAGCGCCAGTTGCTACGGACCCAAACCCCGCGGGGCTGCCTGCTTCGAGGCAACTTACAGACAATGAGCAGGTTGCTTTCCACTTTTCATCATAAATCTGGTTGATTACGTGCCTGTTCCAAAGTTGGGCGCCGCACTGGAATGCCGCGCGGTTGCCTGAAAAAGGAAGGAAACCATGAAACTGACTATTGTTGCGCTGGCGCTTGCGCCGGCGTTGCTGTTTGCCGACTCCTATACCACGGATGTCGATCGTCTGTCGCACGCGACCAACGTGCTCCAGGAAGTCATGAACGCACCGGATGCAGGAATTCCCCAGGATATTCTCCACAAAGCCCAGTGTGTCGGGATCATTCCGGGTGTAAAGAAGGCCGGATTCATTTTCGGTGCCAAATACGGAAAGGGAATTATGGTCTGCCGGACGGCTACCGGCTGGAGCGGGCCATCCACAGTGATCGTCGAGGGTGGGAGTGTTGGATTCCAGATTGGTGCCGCCGAAACCGATTTCGTGTTCGTCGTGCAGAACAGGGCCGGGGAACACAAAGTGATGCAGGACAAATTTACCTTTGACGCCAGCGCCGGCGCCATGGCGGGTCCGGTGGGGCGCACCGCCGCGGCCGAAACCGATGCGGAACTCCACGCTGAGATCCTGTCCTGGTCCCGTTCCCGTGGACTCTTTGCAGGAGTGGATCTGGGCGGCGCCACGCTCAGGCCCGACAATGCTGCGAACCGCAGAATCTACGGCCAGCCAGTCACCCAGCGGGAAATTTTGACGGGTCAGGTTCCCCCGCCGTCCGCCGCCAGCGGCCTGTACGCCGAACTCGATCGCTATACGCTTTCGGCACGCCGTTAAGGAAATTACCGTGGTCGATGATCGGTTGCGAGTCCGGGTGAGCCCGCTGACGCCCCGGACGGACGCGCCGCACATTCATGCAACGCACGGTCGGGGCGGCTCGACCCATGGGTCTACCGGGTGGTGTATTACGGCGCCATCCGGGCCGTGCATCAGGCTCTGGCACCGCACCGGCGATTTCCGCCGCCAGTGCGGTGCCGCTCCGCGCTACTTCCCGAACCGCTTCTCGATCTCGGCCCAGTTGACCACGCTCCACCAGGCGCCGATATATTCAGGCCGCCGGTTTTGATACTTCAAATAGTAGGCGTGCTCCCAGACATCGAGGCCCATCAAAGGTTCCACTCCCTCCATCAACGGGCTGTCCTGATTGGCGGTTGAAGTAACTTCCAGTTTTCCGCCTTTATTCAGCAACCATGCCCATCCCGAACCGAACCGCGTCGTCGCCGCGGCGTTGAACTTCTCTTTAAACGTGTCGAAGCTGCCGAATGCACTGGTGATCGCGTCGGCCAGCGCGCCGCTCGGCGCCGACGCCCCGCCCGGAGCGCCCATGATCGTCCAGAACATCGAATGGTTGGCATGTCCGCCGCCATTGTTGCGCACCGCCGTGCGGATATTCTCCGGCACGATCGCGCAGTTATTCGCCAGCAGTTCCGGCAAAGATTTGTGGGCCAGGTCCGGCGCCGACTCCAGCGCCTTATTCAAATTCGTGACATACGCCTGATGGTGCTTTCCATGATGGATTTCCATCGTCGTTTTGTCGATGTAGGGCTCCAGCGTATCGGGAGCGTAAGGCAGCGGCGGAAGCGAAAAAGCCATGTTCTCTCCTCAAGAGTTTTGTCTGAAAACTGTCGTTCAGCCCAAAATGGATCGGGCCCGAAATACCAACCCGAAATACCAACCCGAAATACCAACCTAAGATGCTACCTTCTTTCGAAGGCGTCCGCGAGGCGGAACATCTCCTGCTCGTGGAAATGATTACAAAGAATCTGCAGTCCCACCGGCAACCCGTCCTTCGCCGCGCCGCAAGGCACGCTCATGCACGGGATTCCCGCGAGACTTCCGGTGATGGTGTAAATATCCGAAAGGTACATAGACATGGGATCGTCAACTTTCTCGCCGATGCGGAAAGCCGGAAACGGCGAAACGGGCGCGACGATGGCATCCACCGATTGAAACGCGTTCGTAAAATCGCGCATGATCAGCGCACGCACCTTCTGCGCCTTCAGATAGTACGCGTCGTAATAGCCGTGGCTGAGCACATAAGTGCCAAGCATGATACGCCGCTTGACTTCGGCTCCGAAACCTTCGCCGCGCGTGTTGCGGTACATATCGCTGAGCGTTCCCGAAGCCGTGGAGCGAAGTCCGTAACGCACGCCGTCGAAGCGCGCCAGGTTCGAACTCGCCTCCGCCGTGCAGATGATGTAGTAGGTCGCGATCGCATAATCGGTCGCGGGCAAGCTGATCTCGCGCACCTCGCAGCCAAGCCCGCGCAGTTCGTCAATCGCCCTGCTTACCAGTTCCGCGGTCTCGCCTGTCGCGTGCTTCATGTATTCCACCGGCACGCCCAGCTTCATGCCGCGAACGTCGCCATTAAGATGGGCGGCGTAATCCGGTACTGGTGCATCGGCAGAGGTTGAATCCAGCGGATCGCGCCCGGCCATCACTTCGAGAACGGTGGCCGCGTCTCTCACGTTTCGCGCGAACGGCCCGATGTGGTCGAGTGAACTCGCGAACGCCACCAGCCCGTATCTCGAAACCCGCCCGTAGGTCGGGGTCACGCCCACGACTCCGCAGAATGACGCCGGCTGCCGGATCGACCCGCCGGTATCGGACCCGAGCGAGACGACTGCCGTGTTCTGCGCCACCGCGGCCGCCGACCCGCCGCTCGATCCGCCCGGTACCCGGTCGAGCGCCACCGGATTCCGCACGGGGCCGAACGCGCTGTTCTCGTTCGACGAACCCATCGCAAACTCATCGCAGTTCGTTTTGCCGATCACGACGCCACCCTCCGCCTCGATGCGCTCGACGGCGGTTGCGTCGTAGGGCGGAATATA
>CAWBIS010000160.1:0-34745 GCA_963788485.1 Terriglobia bacterium | reverse complement strand
GGCCTGAATGAATCGTTCCGCAGGATACGTGTTCATTATATCGGCGGCTTCCAGACCACCCCTGCGCGCTGTCAGGATTCCATACCGCATATTCAGCAGATGCTTCGGATGGTGCGCGTCCGTCGAAACAATGAACTTTGCGCCCTTCGCCTTCGCCGCGCGGATGTGCGTTGCATTCAGATCCAGACGTTCGGGGCTCGAGTTCACTTCGAGCCAGACGCCACGCTTCACCGCTTCGCCAATCACCTTATCGAAGTCGAATGTGAACGGATCGCGATGCAGCAGCAAACGTCCGGTGGGATGTCCGATCGCCGTCAAATTCGGGCATTCGAGCGCACGCAGCAGACGATCCGTCATGGCTTCCGGCTCCAGCCCCATGTGGCTGTGCACGCTGCCGATCACGATGTCGAGTTCCGCCAGAGCGTCCCAGGCGATATCCATCTCGCCTTCCTTCATGATGTCGCACTCGAGGCCGGATAAAATCCGGATTCCGAGGTTGCCCGACTCATTGATCCTGCGCACTGTTTGCGCGAATTCGACCACGCGCTTTTCGTCCAGCCCGAACGCCATCGCGATGGCCTTCGAGTGATCGGTGATCGCGACATATTCGTAGCCGAGCGCGCGCGCCGCTTCGGCCATCTCCTCCAGAGTCGCGCGGCCGTCGGTCGCGGTGGTGTGCATGTGGAGATCGCCCCGAATATCGCTCTGCTCCACCAGCTTCGGCAACGCGTGCGCCTCGGCCAGTTCGATTTCGCCGTTGTTCTCGCGCAACTCGGGGGGAATCCAGTCGAGCCCGAGAGCCCCGTAAACCTGTTCTTCAGTTTCGCCGGCCACGCGTACATCGTCTTCCGCCCGGAACAGCCCGTACTCGCTGAGCTTGAATCCCATGCGGATGGCCCGCTGGCGCAGCGCAACGTTGTGTTCCTTGCTGCCTGTGAAATACTGCATGGCGGCCCCGAAGGATGCGTGGTCGAGGGCGCGCACGTCCACCTGCAGACCTTCGCGCCCCAACTTCACGCTGGTCTTGTTAACTCCGCGCCCCAGCACTTCATGAACTTTCGGATGAGCCGCCATGCGATCGAGCGCCGCCGCCGCGTTGGGACCGGTCACGAGAAGGTCGAGGTCGCCGATCGTCTCGCGCCCCCGGCGCAGACTTCCGGCCGGCGTGATCGCGTCGATGCCATCGAGATCGGAAAGGTACGCGGTCAGCTCACGCGCCGTACTGTCGGCGAAGCTCAGCAGGAACCTGCCGCTGCGTTCCTTGTACTGCGCGATGCTGCGGAGCACCTTCTCTTCGAGCTTGGCCCCCATGCGCGGCAGCGTGCGCAGCTTTTGTTCCTTGCATAACTGTTCGAGCTCGTCCATGGTGGACACGCGGAAGTGCTCGAACAGCAGTGCGATGCTTTTAGGCCCGAGCCCCTGGATCTTGAGGAATTCGAGCGCCGCGGGAGGAAACTTCAACAGCAGTTGATCGCGTTTGTCGCAACTGCCCTCCAGTTCGATCTGTTGCAGCACCGCGGCCAGGCCTTTGCCGATTCCCGGTACATCCGTGATCTTGCGCTCGGGGTTGGCGAGGATATCGGAAATCCGTTCCGGGTACCCTTCAATCGCCGATGCTCCGTTGCGGTAGCTGCGAATCCGAAAGCCGTCTTCACCCGCGATCTCCATCAGATCGGCGGTTTCATAAAGGATGCGTGCGAACTCGCGATTTTCCAAGCCTTGATTTTATCGTCTGGTCCGGAATGTATAGCCGTGCTTTTTCAGGTCCACACGGTCGCCTTCGATCGCGACACCCTCGGCTCGCAGCCGCAGACGCTGTTCGAAGCCATGCTCTCCCGTGAGCAGAATCCTTCCCCGCGCGCCGAGAACGCGATGCCATGGGACGGCCTTGCCGCCGGACCGAAGCGCCCAAACCACCTGCCTTGCCGCGCCCGGATATCCGCTTGCCGCCGCCACATCGCCATACGTCGCGACCTTGCCTTTCGGGATGCGGCGCACGGTGGCGAGCACGCGCTCGAACATTATCGGCTCAGGAACTTTTCGTCGATCTCGACCTGATAACCGCTGGCCAGCCGGTTGGTCTCGTTCGCCATGCCCACCACCGCCATGAGTTCGGCGAGCATTCGATCTGTCATGCCGGCTTTGCGCGCGGCCGCGGTATGCGAGGCTATGCAGTACCCGCATTGGTTGCTGGCGCTCACCGCGAGGTAGACCATCTCTTTCGTCACGGCATCGAGAGCGCCCGGCGCCATGATCTCCTTGACGCTCGCCCACGTACGCCGCAGCGTGGCCGGGTCGTGCGCCAGCGCTTTCCAGAAATTATTGATCCAGTCGGTCCGGCGGGTTGCCATGATGTCGTCGTAAACTGCGCGCACCTCGGCGCTCGCCGCATCGTATTCAATCAATCCCAGCGTTGCCATGAATCCAGATTAGGCTATCCGTCCTGAAGCAGACCAGACTCGGCTTGTTTTTCCAGGTCCAGCAGATAGCCTTTCTTGCCGACGTTCATCGCCGACGTTTTGCCGAGTTTTTCCTGCGCTCCCGCAGCCTCGTGGATGTGGCCGCAAAAGAAAAATCGCGGCTGTTCCCGCTTCAGAAATTCGCGCATCGATTTGCTGCCGGCGTGCCGCAGGTTGGTAATCCGGTCCAGCATGGTGCCGAACGGCGGGACGTGACAGATGGCGATCATCGGCTTCAGGCCGTCGAACCGGTGCAGTCGTTCCGCCAGTTCATCCTCTGAATACTCGCCCGGCGTATCGAACGGCGTGTGATTTGAATACCCCAGACCGACAACATGAAATCCTCCGATTTCGATTTGTCCGCCATGAAAATCATTCAATCCGAAACGCCCGCACAGATCCGTGATCTGCCGATCCGATTCGTGGTTACCGGGGATCACGTAGACGCGATCGGCGCGCTTCTTCAGGATCTCTCCCATGGCATCCATGCCGCGCGAAAAATTGACCAGATCCCCGGCGCAGAAGTAGTAATCCGCCTCGACCGCCATCAGCCGATCGAGAGCCTTCGCATCGCTGTGTATATCGGAGAAAATCAGCAGTTTCACCGTTTCATGGTACCTTCGCCAGTAGTGGCGTATGGGCGCGATTGCAGCCGAAAACATCGTCGCAGAAGAGTGGCCAGGCGTGGGTGTTCTACGGAGCGGCGGCGGAATCGCGAATATTTGCGGCCGCTGAAGGCGCAACTCGAGCAAATGCGCCACGCGTATTCCTGAGATCTCACTCCGCCCGCTACAATCGACCTCAGTGTTCTCGAAAGTTCTGATTGCCAATCGCGGCGAGATCGCGCTCCGCATCATGCGCACGCTGCGCGAGATGGGCATTCGTTCGGTCGCGGTCTATTCCGACGTCGATCGGGCCGCGCTGCATGTGCGCAAGGCGGACGAGGCGGCCCACATCGGCCCCGCGCCCTCGTCCGGGAGTTATCTGAATATCGACCGAATTCTGGATGCGGCCCGCAAACACGCCGTCGATGCCATCCATCCCGGCTACGGCTTTCTCAGCGAGAATGCCCACTTCGCCCAGGCTTGCGAGGACGCGGGGTTCACGTTCATCGGACCGTCGCCGCACTCCATTTCGTTGATGGGCACCAAGACCGCGGCGCGACAGGTCGCGCAGTCCGGCGGTGCGCCGATCGTTCCCGGGTCCGATTCCGATCCCGCCGCGTTCGCGCGCGAGACCGGGTTTCCGGTTATGTTGAAAGCGGTCGCCGGCGGCGGCGGTAAAGGCATGCGCCGCGTGGATCGCATGGAAGATCTCCAGTCCGCCCTCGATGCCGCTTCGAGCGAAGCCGAACGGGCTTTCGGCGACGGCCGCATCTATGTGGAGAAGCTGGTCGAGAATGCGCGCCACATCGAAATCCAGGTGCTCGGCGACCATTACGGCAATCTGGTGCACCTGGGCGAACGCGAATGCTCCCTCCAACGGCGGCATCAGAAGGTGATCGAGGAATCGCCATCGCCTTTGGTTGCGTCCATGCCCGGCATGCGCGAACGCATGGGCGAAGCCGCGCTGCGCGCGGCGCGCGCAGCTGGTTATTACAACGCGGGCACGATCGAGTTTCTCGCCGATAATGCCGGGCACTTCTACTTTCTCGAAATGAACACGCGGCTGCAGGTGGAGCATCCGGTGACGGAACTTGTGACCGGGCTCGATCTGGTGCGCCTGCAGCTCGAAATAGCGGCCGGTGCGCGTCTGCCGTTTGTGCAGGACGACATCGCCCTGCGCGGCGCGGCGATCGAGTGCCGGATCTACGCGGAAGATCCGGCGAACAATTTCTTCCCGTCGCCGGGCCGTATCGAACAACTCGCCGAACCCGGCGGACCGGGGGTTCGCGTCGATTCCGGCATCTATTCCGGCTGGACCGTCCCGCTGGAATACGACCCCATGCTCTCGAAACTGATCGTGTGGTCCGATACGCGCGAACACGCGATCGAGCGCATGCGGAGAGCGCTGAGCGAATACCACGTCGGCGGAATCAAATCGAATATTCCTTTGTTTCGCGCGATTCTCGACGATCCGGCATTCCGCCGGGGCGATCTGCACACCGGCTACCTCGATCAGCTGCTCAAAACCGAACTCAATCTGAATCCGCAGCCTTCCGGAGAGATAGCGCGCGTTGCGGCGCTGGTCGCGTCAAGATTGGTGAAAACGGCCGAGGTCCCGCCGGCGACGGCTTCATCCCGATGGCTGGCGGCGGGACGCGAGGAACTGCTGCATTGAGGCAAGCCATCCGCATCAACGGAGAACTGGTCGACCCGATCGAAGCCGATATCGTGGAAACCGAGCCCGGCGTTTTCTCGGTTATCACTCCCGGTGCGTCTTATGAGGCTCGCGTCGCCGGCAACGAAATCGCGGTCGCAGGCACGCGCGTCCGGTTCGAAACCGACGACCCCCGGCAATGGAAGCGCTCCACGCACGCGGCGGGTACCCAGGGGCGCGCCTCGCTTGCGGCGGCCATGCCAGGCAAGATCGTGCGCGTGCTGGTTGCCGTGGGCGACGAGGTTGTTGCAGGGCAGGGAATCCTCGTGATTGAAGCCATGAAGATGCAAAATGAGTTGAAATCGCCGCGCGCCGGGCGCATCACCTCAATCGAGGTCAAAGAGAACGAGAGCGTGACTGCCGGCCAGTTGCTGGCTACAGTCGACCCGGAACTTTGACTCGTTTTGGGGTTCCGGGGCCGCCATCGGAAAACAAAAATACGCAGATGGCGATGCTGAGGATGACTGCGAGGGTGAAAATGTCCTGAAGTGTCACTGATCCTGCTATTCCCACTCGATTGTGCCGGGTGGCTTGTGCGTTAGATCATAATATACACCAGCGATTTCGGTCATCGCCATGAGGCGGGACGACATCGCATGGAGCAGGTCGTCGGGCATGGACACGGAATCTGCCGTCATGCCGTCCACCGAGCGTATCGGACGCAGGACGACCGAATCGCGGGATTCGACCGTTCCCAGCGGAATTACGATGACCGGAAATTGCCAGACCCTGGCGTCGAATCCCGTTTCATGACAGATATCGCGGACGATGGCGTCTGCATGGCGCAGCAGATCGAGTCGGCCCGGCGTGAGCGAACTGGAAAAAACCCGCTGATGTGACAGCGGCTCGCGAACCGAGACCCGTGCGATCACGCGATTCACGCCCGCCGTGCGATTGATTAATTCTGTGGCTTCGTCCTGCAGCCTCGAAGCCGCCGAGGGAAAAGCCTCGATGGCCAGAACCGGGGCGTAGCTGCGCGAATCGCCCTGCACGCCGACGGACCGCACCGGAATCAGCCAGCCGTCGGGCACGCGCGTAAGAGGCTCTTCGGCCTCCGCGCACAAGCAGCGGATGGCGAGGCCGGGTCCGGGAAAAGGATGGCGGTCGAGCAGTTCGGCGGGCAATTCCAGCTGACGCCCGATCGCGCGCACCTCGTCTTTGTAAAAGTCCGCCAGGGGCTCGACGATGCGGCCCGACTGCATCAATTTTTGAATACCGGGAACGCGGTTGTGATGGGTCTTGATGGTCGCAGCGCTGGCGGTGCCGCCGGATTCTATCGTATCCGGATAGATGGTCCCCTGGCCGAGAATCCAGTGACCGTCGAGCAGCCCGCGGGAATCGATAATCCGCTCCTGCACCCGTACGAACTGCTCGCCGATGACGTGGCGCTTCAGTTCGGGATCGCGCACGGATTGGAGCGGTTCAAGGAACTCCTCTTCGCAATGGGCGATATCCACCACACCGGCGCCGAGCCTTCGGAACGTGCGCTCGACGAATTCCGTTTCGCCCTCGCGCATCAGCCCCGTGTCGACGTAAACGCCGCGCACACGCGATGGCCCGAGCGCGCGCAGACACAGGGTGAACGCAACCGTGGAATCGACGCCGCCGCTGACGAAAAAGAAGATGTTGCGGCCGCCCACCGTCTCGCGGATCCGATCTTCGATCAGCGCGATGCGCTGGCCGGGGTTCCAATCCTTTTCGCAGCCACAGATGTTGAATACGAAGTTTTCGAGAATGCGTGTGCCCTGCGTGGTGTGTACAACCTCGGGATGGAACTGCACGCCGTAGAGCCTGCGTTCCGGATCCTCGATGGCGGCAACCTCGCAGGTTGCGGTCGTAGCCAGCACGCGAAATCCCTCGGGGGGCGCGACGACCGCATCGCGATGCGACATCCAGATCTGCTGATGGTCCTGAACACCGTGGAGGATCTGGGAATCGCCGTCTCTCAGGTCGAGAATGGCGAGGCCGAATTCGCCCTTGTCGCCCTTGCCGACCGAACCGCCCAGAAGTTGCGAAATCAGTTGTTGCCCGTAGCAGATTCCCAGCACCGGCCTGCCTGCCGTGAGCACCTCGCGGTGCACCGTGGGACTGCCCGCGTCATAAACGCTGTGCGGACCGCCCGAGATGATGATGCCCGCGACGTCCCGCAGGTTGTCGGGGGACGTATCGCTGGGAAAAACGCCGGAAGAAACACCGAGCTCCCTGACTTTGCGGGCGATCAGATGGCAGTACTGACCGCCGGTATCGAGTACCGCAATCTGTGCGTGGTGCGTCAGACCGAGCGCACAGGCCGTGGGGTCCATTGTGCGCGAAGTGATCAAAGAGAAAGCTACTTTCGCATCCTCTCGACGATGATCTTCCGCGCGTTGCTCAACAGTGCCTGGGCTTTCGGCATCGCGTCGATCGCCGCCTCGACTTCGGGATCGGTCTTGATCTCGTATTTGCGGCTCTCGTCGACGCTGAAAGCCGTCTTGTAGATCTCGGCCTGCAGAAGGCGGCGAGTCCAGTCGAAGTCCTTTGTATAGTCCGCTTCGGTGAAATCGACCTTCTGCTCAACCAGATAATCGTGAAGGTCGTTCATGGTTGCGGTGTCGACGCTCCAGTCGGACGGCAGCTTCGCTTTGTGGGTGGCGAAGAAGTGCCGCGTGTAATTCTGGAAAGCGTACTTCACCAGGAGTTCCGTCTCGAAGGCGTCGAGCTTGGGCGGCATGTACTTCTCGTCGGGCGAGATGCCTCCGCCGCCGTAAACCACGCGGCCGCTGTCGGTCGATTTCACATCCGCCGGGTTGCGCTCGGCCGTGTTGTTCCGGTAGTAGTAATCGAAGAACGACACGTTCGAATAATCGCGCTGGATCAGGCGTCCGCTCGGCGTATAGTATTTCGCCGTGGTGAGTGCGAGGCCGGTGTCGTAGACCAGCGGATAAACGGTCTGCACCAGGCCCTTGCCGAAGGTGTTGTCGCCCAGAATCCACGCGCGGTCGTGATCCTGCATGGCACCGGAGACGATTTCGGCGGCGGATGCCGAGTTGCGGTTGACCAGAATAACTATTGGATAATCGCGCCCGTGGTTGCCATTGCGCGCCGTATAGACATGCTCAGCCGAAGCGCGGCCCTTGTGCGAGACGATTACATCGCCCTTGGGCAGGAAGTGGTCGGCTACGGCGACGGCCTCGTTCAATAGTCCGCCCGGATTGCCGCGAAGATCGATCACCAGCCCTTTGAGGCTGTCCTCATCCATCGCCTTGAGTGCTTCTTCCATCTCGTGGCTGGTGGTTTCATTGAATTGTTCCAGGAACACGTAGCCGATGCCCGGCTTCAGCAGGAACGCGTCTGGTACGCTCTTGCGGCTGATCTCGTCGCGAATGATGTTGAAGACGATCGGCTTGTCGGCGCCCTCGCGCGACACCGTGATCTGCACCGGCGTGCCCTTGGGACCTTTCAGCAGATCGGCAACCTTGGTGGAATCGAGGTTATCGGTCGGCTTGTCGTTCACCATCACAATGACATCGCCAGGTTTCAGCCCCGCCTTATAGGCCGGCGAGCCAACGAAAGGCGCCATCACGATGGTCTTGCCGTTCCGGCCCTGGACCGACATGCCCACGCCGTAATAATGGCCGCGCTGGTCTTCCCGCAACGCCTCGAGGTCCTTCGGGTCGAAGAAATTCGAGTGCGGATCGAGCGTCCGCAGCATTTGCGGAATCGCTCCTTTATAGATCGCCTTGTCCGGGCTCACCGGGTCGGCGAAGTTCCGTTCGACTTCGTCGTAGACCTTGGTGAACTGCTTCATGCTGGCCTTGACGTCGTCGTCCGTAGTGGCGGCTGCGGCCACCGGAAGCTGCGGACCATACATTCCGCCGATTATTGCGGAACCGAGAACCAGAGTCGGAATGAGGAAGAGAGACCGCGGTTTGTGCGTCATTGTGAAGAAATGACCGTCCTTGATTAGCAGTATAGCAGCGAAAATGCAACCTGCCTACGGAGAAACCGGGGCCGACCACACTCCCACAGATTGGGACGCGGTTCCGTCGACGTGGGGTACGGAGGAAGTCTTCAAAACTCTCGAACGGTTCATTTGACCGTGATGCCCACCGAAGTGGCGATCACCCCAAGTTGCCGTTTGTCGATACCGGGTGGGAGACTCTTGTCGAGCACGAAATCAACTTTGACCGTGTCCCCCGTCAATTGTGCCGGCAGAACGTCCGCGGTGAAGATGCTGGGCCCGGGTTTGTCGTATTCGTCCGTTTTCAGCACCGTGCCATTAACCGAAGCGGTGAGGGCGATCTTCCCAAGTTTTTCAATTACGACAGGAGGAACGCTGAACGCGAATGTCACTGTGGCTCCGCTCTGCGCGGCTGTGAGCGGCGTACGGAGCACCGCGGAAAACTTGCCGGCCGTCCAGCGCCACGAGTTGTTTTCCACCGGGTAGAATCCGCTCACCAGCTGCGCGCTTGCCTGTGGATCGTTCATGCGTACCACCGAGGCGAGACGCGGCGCCGCCTCCTCCTCGTTCTGAACCGTGACGCGGCTGTGCTTGCCTTTGCAGGCGGCGCCGGTGAGCGCGATGAGCAGCAGGAAAGCCGCCTGACGGCCGGAATTACCTCTTTGCCGTTTAGTCTCCAATTTTCTCCACCTGAACTAAACAACTATAGAATGTCGGACCGCCGCCTTTGTCGGTGAGCCGTTGCGAGGTCAGCATATTGACCGCGTTTCCATCCGGCGCCTGCTTTGGCCAGCGTACCGAAGGAACCGAAACCACGCCCGAAGCGATGGTGTCGGAAACCTCCGCGCGCAGGACGCATTGGCCCCGATCGTTGGATACCAGAACCGCGTCACCCGTGACGATCGCCCGCGGACAGGCGTCAACGGGGTGAATTTTCAGCGCGGCCGTTTGCCGGTCGATCTCGGGACGATTGCCGAAAGTCGAGTTCATGCTCTCGTCGTTTTTGGGCGAGATCAGTTCGAGCGGGAACCGCTCAGTCAGATTGCGATTGCCGAGACGCGATTCAACCGGCGGCGCATAGTCGAGCGTTCCGGCATGAAATTCGCACCTGCCCGATGCTGTGCCAAAGCCGCCGTTTGCGAACGGCAGGAAAGGATCGCCGATCTTCAGGCGCACGGAGTGCTCGGATTCCAGTTGATCCAGCGTGATGCCGGCAACGAACGGATGGTCGGTGTCGAGAAGAGCTCGAATCATGTCGTCATCGGTGTCGCGGAAGCAGGGCTCTTCGAAACCCATGCGCGAGGCCAGACGGCGGAAGATCTCGGTATTCGGCAAGGTTTCGCCGGGTGCAGGCAGCGCGGGACGCGCAAGCTGGAGATGATAGTGGCCATAGGCCAGGTAGAGATCGGTGTGTTCCAGAAAGGTTGTCACCGGCAGAACGATATCGGCGAAATCGGCAGTATCGGTCTGGAACTGTTCGAGCACAACCGTGAAGAGATCGTCGCGCCGCAGTCCGCGGCGAACGGCATGTTGATCCGGCGCGATCGCCGCCGGGTTCGAATTGTAGACAACCATGGCCCTGACCGGCGGGTTGTCCACCTGAGTCAGCACACGGCCCAGTTCGGACATGTTGAGAATGCGGGCTTCGCGCCCGAGCGGCGAGGCGAACTGCAAATCGGGGCGCTCGAGCGCCACCCTGTTCAATTGAAATCCCGCCGAAGTGGAAGCCTGAAGGCCGCCGCCGATATCGCGCCAGGAGCCGGTCAGAGCCGGGAGCAGGGCGATCGTCCGAAACGCCATGGCGCCACGTTCGGAACGCTGCACCCCGTAATTCAGACGAATTGCGGCGGGGCGCGTAGTCGCGTACTCGCGCGCCAGCGCCACGATCTCTTCGGCGCAAATGCCGGTTAGCTCGGATGCACGTTGCGGGGTCCAGGGCCGCACCCGAGTTCTCAATTCTTCGATGCCGAGGGTGTGCCGGTCCACGTAATCGCGGTCTTCCAGACGCTCCGCCAGAATGACGTGCATCATGGCTAACGCCAGGGCGGTGTCGCTGCCGGGCCGGATTGCATAGTGGCGATCGGAAACTTTCCCCGTGCGATTCCGGTGGGGGTCGATCGTATAGAACTTCGCGCCCTGCCGCCGCGCCTCGACGATGAAAGGCCAGAGGTGGACGTTCGTGCCGAGGATGTTCGCGCCCCAGGCAATGATCAATTTCGCATGGCGAAACTGTTCGGGTTCGATGCCGTAGCGCACGCCGAGCGCGTCGGTAAGTCCCGCGACCCCGGCCGCTGAGCAGATGGTGCGGTCGAGCCGCGAAGCGCCCAGCCGATGGAAGAAACGGCGATCCATGCCGGAGCCGTTCAGCAGGCCCATGGTGCCGGCGTAGCTGTAAGGCAGGATGGATTCGGGGCCCGATTCGCGCGCGGTGCTCGCGAGTCTGGCCGCGATTTCGTCCAGCGCTTCATCCCACGAGATCGGCTTGAACCGGCCTTCGCCTTTGGCGCCGGTGCGCCGCAGAGGGTGCAGGAGACGTTCGGGCGAATACTCGCGTTCGAGATAGCGAGCCACTTTGCCGCAAAGAAAGCCGCGCGTGACCGGATGCGCGGGGTTGCCGCGCAGTCTGGAACCTATGCAGGCGTCGTCGACATCGATCAGGAGCGAACAGGCGTCGGGGCAGTCGAGCGCGCAGACGGAATGGCGGGTCTCCGGCAACTTATTCGAATTTTAGCGGATGCTACACTGAGTTGAGTAATTGAAGTAAATCCGCTACGCCCACCGTGTAATTCGGCCTCTCGCAGATTTCCATTACCAAACTGAAAATTCTGAATGAATAACTTTTCCGACTTAGTCTCTTCCCCTGTCCTCCGCAAGAATCTTGCAGCACAGGGATTCGTTACGCCCACGCCTGTTCAGGCGCAGGCGATCCCGCCCGCCACCCTCGGCCGTGACGTCGTCGCAACCGCGCAGACGGGTACCGGCAAAACGCTCGCCTTCGCACTTCCGATTCTCCAGGCGTTAAGCTCGAAGCCGCTGACCCCTGGCCCCCAGGCTGTTATTTTGAGCCCGACGCGCGAACTCGCGCTGCAGATTCACGACACGTTCGCCTTGCTTTTGTCCGGCACGGGCATCCGCGCCGCCGTTGTTGTGGGCGGCATGAGCGAAGCGGGGCAGCTGAAATCGATTCGTCAGGGCGCGCAGGTGATCATCGCCACGCCCGGCCGCTTGTGCGATTTTCTCGACCGGAAGCTGGTGACGCTCGCCGCTGCCCGCATTGTCGTGCTCGATGAAGCGGATCGCATGCTCGATATGGGCTTTTTGCCCGCTGTCGAAAGCATTCTCCGCAAGACACAGTCCGATCGCCAGACATTGTTTTTCTCGGCCACCATGGAAGCTTCCGTCGCGCGCCTGATCGGCAAGCACCTGAAAGATCCCGTGCGCATCACGGTCGGATCCATCAGCAAGCCGGCCGAGCGGATCGACATGCACGTTTACGAAGTGGAGCAGGATCGCAAGCTGGCGCTGCTGCACCATCTGCTCGTGTCCGAACAGGGCTCGTTTCTGGTGTTCGCCCGCACCAAGCGCGGCGCCGAACGGCTGGCGAAGAAGCTCCACACCGCGGGCGTGAAGGCGACGGCGATTCATGGCGACCGATCGCAGAACCAGCGCAATCAGGCGCTGCGTGGAT
This sequence comes from Terriglobia bacterium, assembly GCA_963788485.1. Classification (GTDB taxonomy): domain Bacteria; phylum Acidobacteriota; class Terriglobia; order Bryobacterales; family Bryobacteraceae; genus BOG-234. The sequence goes on along the minus strand of CAWBIS010000160.1, from coordinate 22,339 downwards.
TCCAGACCGGCCAGTATCGCGTTCTGGTGGCAACCGATGTCGCGGCGCGCGGCATCCACGTCGACGACATTGCACATGTCGTGAATTTCGATCTGCCGCAGCAGCCGGAGGATTTCATTCATCGCGTGGGACGTACCGGCAGGGCCGGCGCGCGAGGAGTGGCTTCCACTTTTGCCGCGCGCGCGGAACGCCGGGATATCCAGAACATCGAGCGCACCTTAAAAGTGAACCTGACGTTGAAGGAAACGCCCGACGGCCTGGGCCGCGAGGAAAAAAGCGCGACCGTGATCGAAATGCCCGCGCCGGCTCGCTTCGCCAGTAAGGCGCAGTCGTTCCGCCCGCGCGGCCGCCGCTACGCGCGTTAGCCAAACTCCTGGCTGCTGAATAGTCAGAAGATCAGCTTGGCCGAAAACTGCAGCTGGCGCGCGCCGTAGAGCCCGTTTGTCGACGTCGATGAGGTCGGCGCCATAAACGTCGGACTGGGCACAAGACAACCGTTCGTCCCCGACGCCAGTGCCTTCGTGCACTCGCCGGAACCGACGGCCGTATAGGTAAAGGCCGTGGTGTTCACCGCGCTGATGTTCGTGTGGTTGAACAGGTTGAACGCCTCGGCCAGCATCACCAGATGAAACCGCTCGCGGATGGCGAAATCGCGGCTGACGCGGACGTCCACGTTGTAGAGCGGATGGCCGCGGTAGACGTTGCGTCCAAGCCACGTCGGCCGGCCGCCCGTGGTGCCGCCGGTGTTGGTGGTTTCGCCGCCGGTCAGGCCTGAATCAATTCCGCCGCTCGGAAAGCCGCTGATCGTAGCAAACAGCGGCTGGGCTCCAGCCAGGGTCGTCACGTTCGAGAAGGAATAGCCGTTCAGAATGGCATGCAGAGCTTTGTTGCTCACATGGCTGAAAAACTGCGGAACATAAACCACACTGCCGGCGAAACGGTTGCGCTGATCCAGGTCAGAAGGGCCGTACTCGCGCTTTTGATTGAGCGGATCGACGGGCGGGTCGGTGCCGAAGAAGGTTCCGTTTGCGCCGGCAACCGCGCCATCGTCGATCGATTTGCTGTACGTGTAATTCGCCAGCAGTTCGACGCCATGGCTGAACGGTTTGCGGAAAGTCACAACTCCCGCGTTATACGTGGAGTTAATGACGCTCTCGCCGACCAGAACGATGCCGGTCTGCGGATTGAGGCGCTGTGTATAGAAGGGCTCGGTATCCGAGCTGACCACCGCACCCGCGGCATTGAGGATGTCGTAAGTGTGGGTTCCGGTGGCCGGAGCTACGTTGCCATCCACAAACACGGGCAGATGCAGCGCGCGGCTGACAAGATAACCGAGGGACACGCTGATATTCCCCGGCAGCTTTCGTTCAATCGTCACTTCTCCCTCGTGCACCAGCGGATTCACGAAATCCGGGGTTACGCCGTGGACCAGCTGCGTAGCCGAAGGCGGCGTGAACGGCGTGACCACGGGCGTGAGGGCGCCGGGGAAAGGCGCGGTCGGAGCGCCGCCCGGCGGGGTAAAGATCAGGTTGGGAAACGTGAGCGACGGGCAGGTGGTTGGAGTGCAGTTGAACGTCTGCTGAAAGATTCCGTTTTCCACGCGCACCGCGTACCATGTGCTGTTGGACGTCTTGCCATAGAACATCCCGTATCCCACGCGCACGACGGTGTCTTTCGCCGGTTCCCATGCCAGCCCGATACGCGGACCGAAGTTGTTCGAATCCGTATTGATCTTCGTCGTCGTAGCTGCGGTCAGCGGAGTCGCGTCGTTGGGAATGGGCGGCTGCGGGATCAACTGGATGTCGTAGCGCAATCCCAGATTCACCGTCAGATTCGAGCGCGCCTTCCAGCTGTCTTCGACAAAGCCGGCAAAATCGGTGTCGTAAAAATCGTCCTTGCCCACATGGGTGATGGGATCGGTGACCTGCGCCAGCGAGGTGTAATGTCTTCCGGTGAGACCGTCGCCGATATTCACGCCAAAAACGTCGTATAGCCAGTTGTTGAACGCGTTCGCGCCGCTGTAGCTGTAAACGCCGCCGCCCTCGAACAGATTGATGAGAAGCTCGTGGATCGCGTTGGCATCGTAACCCACCTTGATCTGGTGCCTGCCTTTGATCCAGGAGAGCGTATCGGCGAACTGCAGGCGATGTTCGTCGGGAAACGCCGGCCTGGGAAGCGCGTTGGGTAAGCCGTACCCGGTTACGTTGGTGACGCTGACGCTCGGACCCGTACCGTTGCCTTCGATGATCTCGTTGTCGAGACCCCACTGGAAGCGGAAGTTGTTGACCATCGAATTGCTGAGCGTGCTATCCCAGTTGGCGACGAATGCCCGCGTGTGCGTTACCGCCGGGCCGTTCGCCGAGACGGAGCTGTTGTTCACGGTGGTCGACGTGTTGTAGGAATTCGGCGCGTGATAGTCTTCGATGTCGAGCGCCGCGCTCAGGTGGTTGGTCGAATTGACTTGATAGTCGAGCTTGCCGAAAGCGACGTCGTTCACTCCGTCGCGCGGGAATGTACCCAGATTGCCGCGCAGATACGCGTTGGCCTCGGCGCATTGCGTCGCGGTGATCAGCACCGGGCAGGCAAGGGATGGACTGGAGATCGTCGGGAAAGCCGTGCTCGTATAGCTGATCGGAAAAACCTTGCGCGCTCCATCGTAAGTCAGGAAATAGAAAAGTTTGTCTTTGATCGCCGGTCCGCCCGTGCTGCCGCCGAACTGCTGCTGCTGGCGAATGCCCTGCACATAAATACCGGAAGCCTTGTTGACCGGGTCGAGCGCATTGAGCGACGGGTAGCGCAGGTAATAGAAGAGGTCTCCATGATAGCCGTTGGTGCCCGATTTGGTCGTCGCGTTGATCACGCCGCCGGCGGCTTGGCCGAATTCGGCGCTGTAATCGGCGACGCTGACCTGAAACTCCTGAATGGAATCGAGACTGTAGGTATAAGGAGCGGTGGAGCGCCCACGGGCCTCCGAGAAGAAGGCCTGATTGTTGTTGGCGCCGTCCACCAGGTTGTTGTTGTAGAGGCCCGAGATACCCCGGTAAGAGACCAGTCCGCCATCGGTGGTGACGCCGGGCGTCAGCAGGACGAAATTATCCCAGCGGCGGCCTACGATGGGCAGATTCTCCACCAGGTTCTCCGTAACTTCCTGCGAAGCTTCCGTCTTGCTGGTGTCCACAACCGGCGATTCGGCCGTTACTGTGACGGTCTCGGCGCTCGTTTGAACAGTAAGCGTAAAGTCGATGGTCAGCGAGCGGCCAACTTCAACCAGGAGGCCCTTGCGGTCGATCTTCGCAAACCCCGGTTTGGCTGCCGTAACTTCATACATTCCCGGTTGCAGGAACGTGGCGGCGTAAAAGCCGGAATCGTTGGTGGTGATATCACGATCGACGCCTGTATCGTCGCTATGAATGACGATCGCGGCCCCGGGCACTACCGCGCCCGCGGAATCCATGACCGTGCCGTCAATGGAACCCGAACCTGCGGTCTGGGCTAATGCAACGGTAGACGAGGCCAGGAACAGAACGATCGGGACAAGCGACATGCGTCGTTTCATTTAATGCTCCTCGGAATTCGATATTTTCGATGAAAAAGCGGGGGCAAACTCTGGCCCCGAGTTGGAGACCCGCTACGCGAGGGGTGCTTTGCGACTTATCGTGAATCGTAGCATGGAGGTCATTTCCGCAATTGTTACGATCGCGTTAAAACTTCCTGTGGATCTAATAGCGCGGCGCCGTGATAGCAGTTTGCAAAGACCGCAGGCGCTCCGGTGAGCCCTCAAATATATTCGAAGGAAACGTGGCGTACTGCAGGATCTGCTCGTAGATCTCCGGCGCCAGGTACTGATCCAGTCCCATGCCAGCGAGATATTGCAGGCGCAGGTTCCGGTCCCGGTTGATCTGCGCATTCCTGAGCCATCCGCGCAGATCTGACGCCTGCACCGCGTAGGTCGATAGCAGGGAAACCACCGAGTTATACCCGACTTCCCGCAGCGACTCCACCACCGGTTTGTATTCGGGCCGATCCAGCCGCTGCTGCAGCGCATCGAGGTTGATGCGCAGTTTGCCGGCCTGGCCGACCAGCACCACATCGTAGCCCTGGCCGTCCGTATTGAGATTGCCCCAGATTGTTCCGTTGGGGAAGGCCTCAAAAAATGTGGCGATCTCGCTCTGCACCGTCTCCACGTTGCTTTCATACAACGGAACCCACTGGGTGACGAATCCGCCCGGATTCAGATGCTTCTTTACGAGCTCGAAATACTCGGTGGAATAGAGCGGGGCGATGCCTTTGACCCAGGGATGAATCGGGTCCGAAGTAATGATGTCGAACTTTTCGGGAGAGGTCAGCACAAAGTGGCGCGCGTCGTCATAAACGATGCGGGTGCGCGGGTCGTGCATCACATTATGATTCTCGCGCCCGAAATAGAGCGCCGAAGCGGGCGGGATCAGAGGTTCGATTTCGCAGATCGTGATGTGCTGGACCTCGGGATGGACAACAAAGGTTCCCGCAGTCACGCCCGCGCCACATCCAACCACCAGGATCGACTTCGGATTCGAATGCAGCAGCGCGGGAAGATGACCCAGCAGCCGCTGCAGGCGCATATCCTGGGGCTCGGCCGACGCTTCCGTTTTGCCGCTGACGTGGAAGTAGGTGGTTACGCCATCGTACTTCGTATAGGCGACTGAAGAATTCATTCCCTCGGCAACGTAAAGCAGGGTCCAGTCGCCGGGTGTCGTCGCCAGGCGGCGGCCAAAAGCAATCAGCTTCCATGGCAGAACCGGAACGCTCCAGATCACCAGCGCCGCGGCCGCGAGCGCCCCCACGGTTTTCGCCGAAGGCTTCAGCAGCAGAACAGCGGCGAGTATCGAGAGCCCGATCAGAATCTGCTCCGAGTGCTGTGTTCCCGCATACCGAATGAAGATCAGACTGAAGCCGAGCGACCCGACGATCGCGCCGATGGTATTCGCGCCATAGACTTCGCCGACGAGCCGGCCGGGATCGGTATTGCCCGCATCGTCCGACGGGGCCACGCTCGCCAGAGCCAGCGGAAAACTCGCGCCCCACAGAATCGTGGACGGCAGGATGGCGATGGCGCAGCGCGCAATATCGCTCAGGAAACCCACCCAGACGCTCCCGGTGGAATCGACATGCCCGCTCCAGTAGGGCAGAAAATCGGAAAGCATGAATGCGGCAAAAGCGAGCGCCGGCACCTGCAGCATCTGACAGTAAGCCAGCAGCATTCGCGGGTTCGAATGACTGCGCGCCAGCGCCGAGCCCGCGCTGCTGCCGGCTCCCAGCCCGGTCAGGAACACGCCGAGGATGATCGAAAACGTGTAAACGGTGGGGCCGAGCATTAGCGAGAGGTCGCGCGTCCAGATCACTTCCGCGCCCAGTGCGCACAACCCGGAAAGCGCGATGGCGAAATAGACGAACCATGAACCGGGTGCGCGGTTCGCGGCATCCGGTACGGTCGAGCGCGGCTTGTAAATCACTCCGCGGGCCAGCAGGAAAGCGGCGAGGGCCACGGTAAGGTTGATGGCGGCGGCGACCCACGTGGCTGTAGCCATATCGTGAATGCGAAGCAGATAGAACCCCGCCAGCAGGCAGCCAAACACGCCGCCGGCGATGTTGCCGCCGTAGAAGAATCCCCACCAGGAGGCGGCGTGCGGAGTAGCCTCGATCCACCTTGAGATTGCGGGCAGCGTGGCGCCCATCATGAGCGTGGGAGGCAGCAGACAGATCGCGCAGGCCACGCTGCGCAGCAGGATTCCGGGCATACCGTGGCCGATACTCGCGGTATAGAGGTTGCGGACGAGCGGCAGGCCGTAGAGCACGGCGAAACCGAAAATGCCGGTACCCAGTTCCAGCATCGCGTAAACCCTCAACGGATGTTTGCGATGGGAGATGAACCGGGGAAGCGCGATGCTGCCGAGGCACATCCCACCCATGAACGTTCCCAGCAGAACCGCGAGCGAGGCCGCCGACGAACCGATCACCAGCTGCAGCAACTGGAGCCAGACGACTTCATAGATAAGGGCGGAACAGCCACTGCCCACGAAAAGGGCCAGCAGAAGGGGTAAGTATTGGGTCACGGTTGGTTATTTCGGGCGTTTCACTGCTTCGAACTTCATGCACGCGGGGCTGGAATTCGCTTGTTTGACAAAGCGATTTCGATTTTAGCAAGACGCGCGGTTCACAATGGAATCGGCGGGGCATGACCAATCTCTGGACCCTCGGAGGACTATCGCTCAAGGACCTGCTGCGTCGAACGATCCGCGAATCCTGGCAGGACGAAGTCTTCGGGCAGGGCGGCCGAATGTCTTTCTATCATTTTCTAGCCCTGTTCCCCTCTCTTCTCGTGGTGCTTGCCATCGGCGCGCGTATTCCGCACCTGGGAGGTCATATGAAGAACGCGCTGGAGGATCTGTCCAGTCAGTTGCTCCCGGAGCGGGCCTCGCAGCTCTTTAAGCAAATCATCGAAGAGTTCAACCAGCGCGCGCCTTCCGGCATCCATCTTCTTTCGGTCTGTGCCGGAGCCTGCTGGGCGGCCTTGAACGGAACCTGGGCGATGGTCTACGGGCTGAACAGAGCCTACGAAGTGGAAGAACACCGCTCCTGGAGGGAGTTGGGTTTGACGATCGCCGGCCTGACACTGGCGCTGGCACTCACCGGTTCGCTGGCTCTGCTCCTGGTTTTCTTCGGTGCGCAACTTCGGACCTGGCTGCCTGACGAGGGGTTCGCTCTCGGCGCCCTCGAATGGCTGGTGGTAGCCGCTTCGCTGTCTCTATCTTTCGCGGTTCTCTATCGTTTCGCTCCCAATCTCACCGATCACGAATGGAGCTGGAGCACGCCCGGCGCGGTGTGCGCTCTCATCCTGTGGATTGCCTCCACTTTCGCCGCGCGGATTTATTTCGATCGCGTCAACGACTACTCGCGCAGTTATGGCCACCTGAACGGCGTGGCCATACTCCTGCTGTGGCTCTACGTCACTAACGGCGCGATCCTGATCGGCGGCGAAATGAACTCTGAAATTGAAAAAGCCGCCAAGCAACGCGAAAACAACCAACGCCGCTAGGCGCTTTCGTTACTGGAACGTGGGGTTGACCTTCTCGCCGGTTTTCAGATTCTGGTCCGTGGTTTCGGAGACCGCGTCACCGTCCTGCAGCCCTTTGAGAACCTCAACGTGCAGCGCGTCGGACGCACCCGTCGTGATGACCTGCCATTTCACGGTATTGTTTTTTTCGAGCACAAAGACGCCGATGCCGCCGTCGCGCCGCACCGCGGCTTTGGGGATGGTCAGAGCATTTTCCACCACCTGAGTGAGAATGAACGCGTTCACGTTCGTACCGGGCACCAGTTCGTGCATCGGATTATCCACCGTGCACAGCACCTCTCCCACTTGCCGCGTGCCCAGAGCAATGACCTCGGTCGGGCGTTTTTCCACCAGGCCGGTCCATTCCTTGCCCGGCAGTGCGTCCCAGGTAATGCGGACGTGCTCGCCCGTTGCCACGCGGCCCAGTTCCGGCTCATCCACGTAGACGCGCACGCGTACCGGATCCAGTCTGCCGACGCTCGCCACGGGGTCGCCGGCGTTCAGGAAGGAACCCGCGCGCGCGGGCAAATCGTAGATTGTGCCTGTCATCGGCGAACGAATTACATCTTCGCCGATGCGCGTTTGCGCGAGTTGCACATTGGCCGCCGTCTCCCGTACCCGCGCCTGAGCGCCGCTCAGGTCGCCTTTACCTACGATGGCCGTGCGCCGCTGCTGCAGCGACGCGATCTGCACTTCGAGGCTATGGACGCTTTGCTTCGCCTGCTCCAGTTCATACGGCGTTGCGGCCTGTTGCGCCACCAGCCGTTGCAGTGCGTCGAGGTTTCGCTGAGCGGCGTCGCGATCGGTTTTCAGGCGATTGATGCTGCCGTCGATTTCCGCGGTGTCGGCGCTGCGGCCGCCGGCTTCGAGCGTTTGCAGATCGGCGCGGGCCTGCGCTTCCCGGGCGACGGCCGCGTCCAGTTCCTGTTGCAACCCCGGTTCGCTCAACTGCGCCAGCACCTGCCCTTTGCGCACCGAATCGCCGTTATGCACGAGGATCTGCTGGACCAGCCCGGGCGTCTCTACCCGCACCTCGATGTAATCCGCCGGCTCGACTTTGCCGTTTGTCGAGAGCACATTGGAAATAGTTTCGCGCGTAGCTTTCGCGAACTGGACCGCCGGCACCGCCGACCGCTTCGAGAAGTACAGAGCTGCAACCACAATGGCCGCGGCCACCGGGAAAAAAAGGCTCGCTCTTTTCAAAAAGCGGAACCCCGCGCGCAGCGGTCAAAAAGAAGCTGCCATTCGAGTCTTTGCACCGTCATCGCCAACTGCTCTTCCTTCGATCCCGGGCGGCTTCGGGCCATCTCGCAGAACTGGATGAAAGCGAACGGATCCCACGTGCCGCTATCGCCGTAGCCGCAGCTTGCCGCATCCGCAGCCAGTCCCGGAAAGATCTCATGCGCTCCCGTTTTGCGGAACCAGTACGCCGCATTTTCCGCGTCGGGCTCCTGGCGATGCACGATCGCGTGCCAGAAGTAGCCATCCGGAGTCTCCACTGCGTCCGCTGTCGCGTGCGCTTCGTCCCAGCAAGAGAGGTGAAAATAGAGTCCGGCCCGCACGGCGCCCGGTGCCGGCAGCCGCTTCACCGCTTCCCTCGCGTCGTCTGAAACGCATTCGCCGCGCGTCAAAGGCATGATACGCGTGCCTCCGCCGGCAAGCGCCAGGATGTGCGCAATACCCGGTCCGTACTGGTCAATCCGAAATTCCACCCTTTCTAACATATCGAAACGCTTTCGCGCCCTGCATAATCAAATCAGTACATGGGGAAGACGGCGCTGGTTTTGTCCGCGGGGGGAATGTTCGGCGCCTACCAGGCGGGAGCATTCCGGGTTATCGCGGAGATGGAACCGCCGGACATTGTCGTGGGCGCCTCGGTGGGAGCATTGAACGGGTGGCCAATCGCCAGCGGATGCACACCCGATCACCTGATCGATCGCTGGCTTGATCCCTCCACCGGCGACGCCCTCAAGCTGTTTCCGAATCACGGCTGGCGTAATGGCTGGTTCGACCCCGCGCCCCTGCGGTCGCAGGCCGAACGGATCTGGACGGAATACCGGCCGCGCATCCCGTTCGGGCTCGTGGTGGTGCAGTTGCGCTGGCTCACGTCGCGCCTCATCCAGCATCCCCATGTACGGCCCGAGCATCTGCAGGCGACGTGTTCCATCCCGCTCTTTCTGCCAACCGTGCGGATTGGCCGGCATCGGTATCTGGATGGCGGATTGTTCGAGAAACTGCCGATCTGGGCGGCGATTGAAATGGGCGCCACGCGGATCATCGCGATCGATTCCCTGCCCAGGGTCGGGAAATGGTGGCTGCATCTCGGCATCAATATCGCCTGCGCGTTCAAGCCTGCGCGACGGTATCCCCCCGATCTCGATCTCACCGTCATCTCTCCTTCCGGGACCCTGGGCGACGCCAACGATGCCGTCTTCTGGAAACGCGAGAATATCGAGCGCTGGGTCGACATGGGTATGCGCGACGCCACGCATGCACTGACGCGGGGAGATGAAGGAGCGGCGATAGAATCGCATAGATGCCGCCTCAACCCAGACCTCAATCCGGGTGGCTGAGATCGTTCATCCTGTACAGCACGCTGGCTTGTTTGTGTTTAGCCCTGCTGGCGATAGTCACCACTTACCTCGGACGCCGTATTGTGCGAAGTTTCGGAGCGGCGAATCCAGCTCCGAGCGTGCAGAGCGACATCAGGCCGAACGTTCTCCTGCCGGCCGAAACCGAAGGCTGGGACAACGTTGTCACCAACATTCTTTCGGCATTCGATCAGGTTGACGTGGTCGCGCTGGAGGAAACGCACGAGAAAAAGATGGATTCGGAACTGCGTCTGCGGTTGATTCGCAATCCCGATTTCCCTTTTCGCGCGCATTTTATTGTCGTCGAGTTCGGCAACTCCCTCTACCAGGCGACTCTGGATCGCTACATCTACGGCGACGATGTTCCGATCGCGGCAGTCCAGCGGGTGTGGCGTGATACTACGCAAATCGCCGGCGCCGATTCAACTGTATACGCGGAGTTTTTCGCCGCTGTACGCGACGTGAACCTGAAGCTGCCTCCGGCCCGCAGACTGCGTGTGATTGCCGGCGATCCGCCCGTGGACTGGGACCAGGTCAAGACTCGGAAAGATCTGGAACCGTTTCTTCGGATGCGCGGTTTTCCGGTCTCCATCGATCACGTGGCGGTTCCGCGAGGCGAGAAGGCCTTGATCATCTACGGCGGCGATCGCCTGAACCGGCCTGGTTTTCCAATGAGGGCCGCCGACGCGGAGTGGAGAGTGGATGGCGATCCGCATCCACCACTGCCCCTGTCGGCCCCGCCGTTGTTCAAGGCTCTGCAGGTGAACGGCCCGGGACGGGTGTTTGTGGTGAAGACCTTTGCGGGCCTGAATCCGTTTCAAACGACCTTGCCTTTGGGCGAGCTGCCGGTGCTCGTTCCGTTGACCGGTCTGCATGCGGCGGTGGGCTCCGGGCTGAGCGACGAGGCCGATGCCTGCGTTTACTTCGGCGATACGCCCGAGGCCTCCGCCGGCATTGCGCCGGACCCCGCCATTTATCGCGGGACGCCATACGGGGAGGAAATCGCGCGGCGGCGGAAGGCGGCGAAGACCGATTAATCGGGAAGCGCCAGCGCCAGAATACTTTGTCCTGCCGCCACGGCGACGTACTGCTTGTTGTCGAACATGTAGGTCATCGGCGAAGCCTTCCATGTCTGATTGGTTTGGAATTGCCAGAGCGCTTTTCCGGTGGAGGCGTCCGCGGCCATGAACGCGCCGCTGTTTTCGCCGAAGAAGACCAGTCCCGCGGCGGTCGACAAAGTGCCCGCCGATGAAGTCAGCGTCCCGGTCACCTGAGGCAGTTCCCAGGCGATCTCGCCAGTCTGAATATTGATCGCCCGCAGTACCTTCTCGAACGATTCGCCGGGCGCGGGACGTGCCGCTCCGCCCATATAACTCTTTCCGGCTTGCCACTCCATCGTGCGCTTTGAAAACAAATTGCACCGCTCCAGCGCCTGGATGTAATAGAGTCCGGTCGCCGGATTGAATGATGTCGAAAACCAATTGGTGCCACCCTGGAAGCCGGGGCACACATACGTCTCGCCCTCGGGCGTTTCTTTGAGCTCGTTCAGAATCGGACGGCCGTCCTTGCCGATGGCCTCGGCCCAATTCAATTTCTTCAGAAAGGATTTCGCCAGCAGCAGTTGCCCGTCCGTCCGATCGAAGACATAGAAAAACCCGTTGCGATTCGCCTGCAACAGCAACTTGCGCGGCCGTCCGTGCCAGGTGGCATCCACCAGAACGGCCGGTTCCTGCGCATCCCAGTCGTACACATCATGCGGCGTGAACTGGTAATACCATTTCAGCTTGCCGGTCTTGCTCTCGAGAGCCACGATGGAATCGGTGTAGAGGTTGTCTCCCTGCCGGCTGTCGCCATTGAAATCCGGACCTGGATTGCCTACGGGCCAGTAAATGGTATCGAGCTGGGGATCGTAAGTGCCCGTCATCCAGGTGGCCCCGGACGGGTGTTCGAGCGAGTTGCCTTTCCAGGTTTCGGCGTTCGGCTCACCGGGTTTGGGAACGGTCCAGAAGCGCCAGACCTCCTTGCCGGAGGCCTGATCCCAGGCGGCGACGAAACCGCGGACGCCTTCATCGCCCCCGGCCGTGCCGGACACGACCAGGCTGCCCACTACCAGCGGCGCGGAGGTTCCGTTGTAATTCTGATGCCAGTCGGCCATCTCCGTTTCCCAAAGAAGTTGGCCGTTGAAGCGGTTGAGCGCGAGGAGATGGGCGTTGTCGGTGAGCATGAAAAGGCGGTCGCCCGCCCATGCCACGCCGCGATTGAATCCGATGGCCGCGTTGCCGGCAATGCCCTTCGTGCGCGGCCGCTGGAAATGCCACACCGCGCGGCCGCTGCCTGCGTCCAGCGCGTAACATTCGTTGGCGCTCGAAACATACATAATTCCTTCGACCACCAGCGGCGTGTTCTCGATTGACGAGACGTTCGGTATGGGGAAGATCCATTTGGGCGCTAGCCGCGCGACGTTGTTTTTATTAATCTGTGCGAGCTTCGAATAACGGTTTCCGCTGGGATCGCCGTTGTAGGTGGTCCAGTCGGTTTGCGATGTGACGGCGCGATAACGATCGCCGGCCTTGCGCAGCAGATGGATCCGTTGATCGTCTGTCCGCAGCTGCAGTTCGCCCATGCCTTCGCTGAGGACTTGTCCCTCGATCGTTTTCCCGTCCGTGGTCTGGATTTTGCGGCGCACGATCGCGGCTGGAGCGTTTCGCGACATCGGCGCGAGCGAACGCAGGTACGGCACCAGTTCTTTGATCTCGCTGTCGCTGAGTGTAAACGCAGGCATGCCTTTGGCCGGGCTGCCCTGGCGAATGAACGCGGCGAGTTGGGTATCGCTGCGGGCCGCGATCTGCGTGACAATTCCGGGCCCCGATTCTCCACCTGTGGCATCGCCGCCGTGGCAGCGCGCGCAACGGCTCTCGAACTGGCGGCGTCCGGCATCCAGGTTTTGCGCGTGAGTGACACCCAGAGCGGCGGCGAAGAGCAGCGAAAGACGCAGGATCTGCATAGGGGCAGTTTATAGTAAGCAGTGGGCGGTTGAGTATTGCGCTGGCGGAACTGGCTTTGGATGGCGGCGGGTCTTTTCGGGCTGCTGGGCGCAGCCCTGGCCTTCCAGCGGCCCTTTCGCGAATATCCGGGGCAGGAGTACTCCGACTTTGCGGTCCCTCAGGACGCCAACGAAAAAACCGAGTTCGTCATGGGGCGACTGATGTACCCGGCGTCGCCATATGGGTCGCTGGGGTTCGGGCGCCTCGACCGCTATTACGATTGGCGCAAAGGCAACACGGCGTGGACCAACGATTATCCGCGCGCCGACCGGCATTTCGTACAGGCGGTACGGCGTTTGACGCGCATTCAGGTCCGGTCGGTGGAACAGCCGATAAATCTGGACGACGGCGATGACGTGTTTGACTGGCCTTGGATCTTTGGCGTGCAGGCGTCACCGATGGATCTGACCGACGGACAGGCGAAAAAGCTGCGCGAATACCTTCTCCGAGGCGGTTTTCTGATGTGCGCCGACACGTGGGGCGATCACGACTGGGCGATCTTTGCGGCTACCATGCAGCGCGTCTTTCCGGATCGGCAACTGGTGGAGATCCCCAACGGCGATTCGGTGTTCCACGTCCTGTACGATCTGAGCGACCGCTATGGAATTCCCGGCGAATGGTCGTTGCATTCGGGCGTGCCCTATCTGAACGGCGGGCGCGTGGGGCACTGGCGCGGGATCTACGACGATAAGAACCGGCTGATGGTAGTCGCGGATTTCAACTCGGATACGAGCGACTCGTGGGAATGGGCGGACGAGCCGCGCTATCCGGAGAAGTATTCCGCGCAGGGAATTCGCATCGGCGTGAATTACATCATTTACGCCATGACACACTGAGACAGCCTGCGATTACTGCTGGCCCTCTTTGGGGTCGCCTTTGCAGAGAGTGGTAAGGCAGATCGAACTGCCGAAGTTCGGCGGCACTTCGAGACCTTTTTCCTTCATCAGCTTCGCCAGAAGCGCTTCGGCGTCGGGATGCGCGATGGCGGATTGCACGCCCACGCGGACGAGACCCCGGGTGTAATCGATCGGAACCCACGTGTGGCCCAGCAGCGCTCCGTTGATGGTGTCCCGGCTGCCTTTGTCATGCGCGTCCAGGTTGGCTCCGGCGTCGGCCAACATTTGAATTACTTTCAAACGGCCCTTGTGCGCTGCGCCATGAAGAGCCGTGCGGCCCTGATCGTCGGCAGCGTTGGGATCGATGCCGAGATCAAGGCACATCTTCACCGCTTCCACATTTTCTTCCGGAGACCATTCAAAGGTCACACCCTCGACCCAGCCGATGCCCGCAGCCACCGCCAGGGCGGTTTCACCCTGGGCGGTCTTGATTTTCGGATCCGCGCCATGCGCAAGCAGGTACTTCATCAGCTCCACGTCGCCCGATTGCGCGGCCCGCAGGAACGGGGTGGCGCCGTCTTCGTACAGCCATTGCATGGTGAAGATGGTACGAGTTTCCGTGCTGTCGCCTTTGCATTCGGTCGGCGTCGACGCTTTGCCGCAGATGCGGGCATTCACGTTCGCGCCTTTGTCGACCAGCAGCTTGATGTAGTCGAGATGATCCATGTCCGGTTTGCGCACGGGATAGTCGCCGCCCTCGATATTGCGGTTGTCTACCGCGAGGTACAGCGGAGTCCAGCCGCCATGATTGGCGATATTCGGATTCGCGCCATGCTCCAGCAGGTACGCCGCGAGCTTGTAGTGGCGATTCTGGGTCGCGGTCAGGAGCGCAGTCCAGCCGTAGTGGGTCGTCTGGTTGACGTCGGCTTTGGCTTCGACCAGAAGCTGTGCGCACTCGATGCAGTTTTCGCGTGCGGCGTAAACCAGAGGAGTGAGGCCGCCGCCGTCCTTATCGCTCTGGCGTCCGAAAGCCGCAAAAGCGGCTGCCTGGTCGGCGTCCTCGACGCCCGCTCCCGCGCCCGCAGCCGAGCCACCGCGGCCGGCGGCCGGGCGGGTCCCGGCTCCGCGACCAGCCCCGGCAGCGCCGCCGCGACCTCCGCGTCCCCTTTGGCCATTCACGCCGAAGCTCGAATTCAGGCGCTGTGTGATCGAAGGCGCAAGATAAGCGCGGTTTCCTTTGGTATCGACGTTATCCGCGGCGGAAACATTCGCGCCGTGGTCGATCAGGATTTTCACCGCCTCGGGGTGGTCCTGCTCGGCCGCCCACATCAGCGCGGTGGTGCCGCGCAGTTTGTCCGTTGCGTTGACATCGGCCTTGTGGTCGATCAGGACCTTGATCGCATCCGGGTTGCCGTTGCGCGATGCCAGCATCAGCGGAGTTTCGCCCTCCGGGCCGAGTTCATTCGGGTCCGCACCCGCGCCCAGCAGTTTTCCGATCATGGACGCACTCCCGCGGATGGATGCGAGATAGAGCGCTGTGGCGCCATCGTGGTTGGCGGTTTTCACGTTTGCACCGGCGCGAATCAGCAGATCCGCCAATGCCGCATCGTCCTTGTACGCTGCCCACTGGATGGCAGTCGCACCATCGGCCTGCGCGGCGTTGACGTCGGCTTTCTTTGCCAGAAGGGCCTTGACTGCAGCCACGTCGTCGGCCATTGCGGCGTCGGCGACCGGGCTTGTCACCGCGCCAAACGCTGCCGGCGCCAGCAGGAGTGTGAAGACTGTCAATGCCTTATACAGGTGCATGTGCTTCCTCTCGGTACACAACCAGAATACTCAAATGTCAAATAAAAAGCCCGGACCTGCGCCCGGGCTTTTTGTAAATTTTGATGCGATCGCTTTATGGCGCGGGTGCCGGTGTGGGGTCGGCTCCTTTGCACAACGTCGTCAGGCAAATGGAACTACCGAAATTCGGAGGTACTTTAAGACCTTTTTCCGTCATCAGCTTTGCCAGCAGCGCCTCGGCGTCGGGATGGGCAATCGCGGACTGCACACCCACGCGGACCAGACCGCGAGTGTAATCGATCGGAACCCAGGTATGTCCCTGCATCGCTCCGCTGATGGTATCGCGGCTGCCTTTATCATGCGCATCCAGGTCGGCGCCGGCATCGGCGAGCATCTGAATCACCTTCACGCGGCCCTTGTGCGCCGCGCCATGCAGCGCCGTGCGGCCCATATCGTCCGCCGCATTCGGGTCGATTCCCAGATCCAGGCACATTTTCACGGCTTCGAGGTTCTCTTCGGGTGACCATTCGAACGTCACTCCATCGACCCAGCCTATGCCGGAAGCCACGGCCAGCGCGGTTTCGCCCTGGGACGTCTTGATCTTCGGATCCGCGCCATGTGCAAGCAAATACTTCATCAGTTCCACGTCGCCCGACTGCGCGGCGCGCAGGAACGGCGTAGCGCCGTCTTCGTAAAGCCACTGCATGGTGAATATCGTGCGGGTTTCCGTGCTGTCGCCCTTGCATTCCGTAGGAGTGGACGCTTTGCCGCAGATCCGCGCGTTGACGTTCGCGCCCTTGTCGACCAGCAACTTGATGTAGTCGAGATGGTCCATGTCCGGTTTGCGGACCGGATAGTCGCCGCCTTCGATGTTGCGGTTGTCGACAGCGAGATAGAGCGGGGTCCAGCCGCCGTTATTGGCGATATTCGGATTCGCGCCGTGCTCCAGCAGATAGGCCGCGAGCTTGTAGTGGCGATTCTGGGTCGCAGTCAGGAGCGCAGTCCAGCCGTAGTGGGTGGTCTGGTTCACGTCGGCTTTGGCTTCGACCAGAAGCTGCGCGCACTCGATGCAATTCTCACGCGCGGCGTAGACGAGCGGCGTTAGTCCGCCGCCATCCTTATCGCTCTGACGGCCGAAAGCTGCGAACGCCGCTTCTTCATCGGCGGCAGCCTGGGCGTCTTTCGTTCCCTCGCCTGTGGCAGCGGCGGGGGGGCGGGGAGCACGGTTTCGGACCCGTCCGAAATCGATTCCCTGCGCCTTGCGCTGCTGGATGTTCGGCGCGAGATAAGCCCTGTTGCCCTTGGTGTCGATGTTCGATGCCGCCATCACATTCGCGCCGTGGGCGATCAGAAGTTTCACAGCCTCGGGATGATTCTGCTCAGCCGCCCACATCAGCGCCGTGGTGCCACGCAGTTTCTCGGTCGCGTTGACGTCGGCTTTGTGATCGATCAACACTTTGATCGCATCCGGGTTGCCGTTGCGCGATGCCAGCATGAGAGGTGTTTCGCCCTCGGCGCCAAGCTCATTCGGGTCGGCACCCGCTTTCAGGAGTTTTTCGATCATGGGCGCGCTGCCGCGAATCGACGCCAGATAAAGCGGTGTGGCGCCATCGCGGTTCGCCGCCTTGACGTTGGCACCGGCGCGAATCAGGACGTCGGCCAGTTCGAGGTCATTCTTGTATGCCGCCCACTGAATGGCCGTCGCTCCGTCCGCCTGCGCGGCGTTGACATCGGCTTTCTTCGCCAGCAAAGCACGCACAGTAGCGACATCATCGCTCATCGCGGCATCTGCGACCGGGCTCGTGGCTGCGCCGAACCCCGCCGGCGTCATGAGAAACGCAACCGCCAGCGAGGTCGAGCAGATGGGGATTATACGTTGCAAACGCATTCGCTTCTTCTCCGATTTGTTTGGGCCCGCCTACACCAAGCCAACAAGCGGACCCGTGCTGTCGCCAATGCTCTTCTGATCGATGCCATACATCTGGAGAATGCTGAGCAGCAGGTTCCCCGTGGTGATTGTCTTCGACGGATACGCGAGGTGGCGGCCGCCCTGAAGTTTTCCACCGGCTCCGCCCACAAGAACGTGAGGCACGTCATAGTGCAGGTGCTGATTGGAATCGCCCATGTTGGTGCCGTAAAGGATCAGGGTGTGGTCGAGCAGGCTGCCATCGCCATCGTTCGTTTTCTTCAGCTTGTCGACGAAGTAGGCCAGGCATTTGATGTGGTACTGGTTGATGTGCGAATACCGCTCGATGTTCTGGGGATTCTCCGCGTGGTGGGAGGCGCCGTGGAAGCCGACGTTCACACCGCTCTCCGGGTAAGACCGGGCGGTCAGATCGCGGGCATAAAGAACCGTCGAAACGCGGGTGATGTCGCCGCGGAACGCCAGTGCCTGCAGGTCGAAGTGCAGCTTCACGTGTTCATCGAACGATTCGGGGACCCCGGCGGGCGCCACGAAGCCGTCGGTATTTGCCTGGCCTGAAGACTTCTTCGCCAGATCCAGCCGGCGCTCGATTTCGCGAATATCGGTCTCGTATTCGTCGAGACGCGCACGGTCGGCGGCGTCCAGATTGCGTTTGAACCGGGAAAGACTCTGTGTGACCGAGTCGAGAATGCTGCGATCCTGCTCGCGCCGCGCGGCGCGTTCCTGGGAACTGCCGCCCGAGCCGAACAGGCGCTCGAAAGCCACCTGAGGATCGAGTTCCATCGGCAGAGGCTGCGTAGGCGACGCCCACGAAATGGAGTTGGTGTAAGCGCAGCTATAGCCCTCACCGCAGTTGCTGGAATTCGCGCCGGGATCTTCCAGAGCGAGTTGCAGCGACGGCAGAAGCGTCTCCTGCCCGATTTTCTGGGCAATCAGCTGATCGATCGTCGTGCCGTCCTGGATATCGGCGCCGGTGGTCTTCTTCGGCTTGGCGGCGCACATAAACGCAGAGGCTACCCAGTGATCCGCGCCAGTCACTCCGGGAGGCGGTTCCGCCGATTTCGACCACAGACCGCTCATGATCACCGTATTGTCCCGAAACGGTTCAAGCGGTTTGAAGACCATCGAAAATTCGAAGTCCTTGCCCTCGCCTTTTGGGACCCAGTAGCCCGGGGCGGCTCCGTGCGGAACGAAAATTCCCGTGAAGCGCGTCTTCGGATTCGCCGCCGTGTTCCGCAATGGGGTTTGCGCCGGCACCATCGACTCCAAAAAAGGTAACGCCAGCGCGACTCCTGATCCACGCAGAAATGCCCGCCGAGGTATGTGCTTCCTGGTAATAAACATCGTTCCCGTGTTCTCCTTATAAGTCCTTGATGCTTTTCAATTTCGGAATGATTCCAGTTTAACGTGAGGCCCTGGTTTCATTCTCCGCCAGCTTCATGTTCATCTGGAATGGTTCACTCTTCACCACGCCCAGAACAAAAGCAGAAAACTTGTAATCACTGCGTGCCGCTTCATGTACGATCGAGCGCATCAGCGGCATGTCGTAGTATTCGGTGCCACGGCCAAGGCCGTAGATCATGAGCTTCTCGGTGATCAGCCGGACGAACTGCGGTGAATAGGTTTTCACCAGCACGTTGCGCAGACCAGCCACGCCGTCGAGTTTGGTGCCATCGACCAGCTTGCCGCTGGCATCAATGGGTTGGCCCTCATCCGTCGTGCGCCAGGCGCCGATCGCATCGAAGTTCTCCAACGAGAATCCGATCGGGTCCATGATCTTGTGACACGTCGCACAGGGTTCGACCTTGCGGTGCATTTCCATCTGTTCGCGCATCGTCGGGGTGCGGGCGTGAGCGTCGCCGCCCGTCTGGATGTTGATATTCACGCCCGGCGGAGGCGGAGGCGGATCCACGCCCAGGAACATCTGCATGACCCGTTCGCCGCGCACGGTTGGCGAAGTGCGCTGCGGATAGGCGGTTACCGTCTCGATGCTGCCTTTGCCCAGCAAGCCGCGGCGCATGTCGAACTCCGGCGTCAGTTCCACCCGGCGGAAGTTGCTGCCGTACACGTTTGGGATCCCGTAATGTTTGGCCAGGCGCTCGTTCACGAACGTGTAATTGCCGTTCAGCAGGTCGATCACGCTGCGGTCCTCATGCACGATGCTGCCAACGAAGAGTTCCATCTCCTTGCGCATGGCGGCGCGGAGATTGTCGTCGAAATCGGGGAAGAGCGCGGCAACCGGCTCAACCGTTTGCAGACCGCGCATATTGAGCCACTGGGCGGCGAAATTCTGCACCAGCGAATCCGATTTGGGGCTGGCCAGCATACGGTGAACTTCCTTGTCGAGGACCGCCGGTTCGTGCAACTTGTTCTGGCTGGCTACTGTAATCAGTTCGTCGTCGGGAATGCTGCTCCAGAGGAAAAATGAGAGGCGGGAAGCCAGTTCGAGGTCGCTGATGCGGTACTTCTGACCGTCTTTCACCGTCGGCGGCACGGTTTCTTTGCGGAACACAAACTCGGGATCGGCAAGAACGCGTTGCAGAGCCATTTCGATGCCCGAATCGAATGTTCCCTGATTCCGGCCCAGTTGATAAAAACTCATCAGAGTTTCAACATCCTGGCTCGTGGCCGGCCGGCGGAACGCATGGCGGGCCAGCGCGGAAACAATCTCTTTCGCGCAAGCCGTTTCCTGACTTGGATTTGCCGGATGGCAGACAAAAATCTTCGCCCGGCTGGGGGTGTCCGACGCGCCCGCCGCCTTATAGGGTCCCAGGATATCGATCTTGCCCACGTGGGGGTAGAAGCGGAATCCCGGAAGGCCGCCGGTTTCAAGGGTCGACCGCAGGAAATGCTGGTCAAGGTCGTTGCCGGGCGCCAGCTGAGTGGCGAGGAAAGTCACCCCGACCGTGTGGGGACCCGCTTTCAGCTGCACATGCACATCGGCCGTGCCGCTGTGAATGGCGGCGCCGCGCGCCACTTCCCGATCCCAGTCGTAAACCTTGACCCGCTCGCCATCGACCAGCAGTTCCAGTTTCTCGCCGGGGATGTCGCCAAAGGCCGAGTTATTGTCCATCAGGCCCTTGTTGATCGGAAAGATCTTGAAGACGTAGTCGCCGTCGGCCGGGAACGTGTGCTTCACCACCAGTCCGCCGCGCGTTCCGAAGGGCAGGCCTTCGATGTGATAGTCCTGCGTTGTGTCGGAGGGTACACGGTAAGTAGTTGAGCCGGGTTCTTTTACGTCGCCGAGAGCGATGCGGGCGATTTTGCCGGCCGCGGCGGTGTAGCCTTCGAGCAGCGCCGGGGAGAGCGACAACGCTCCGGCCACATTGTCGAATCCGCGGGTGGAATCGTCCGTCGGGAGATACTTCGAGGGGTCGATATCCAGCGCGAGCAGATCGCGAACCGAATTCCTGTATTCGGCGCGATTCATGCGGTGCAGGCCGGGAGGCGGGAGAGTGGTCACCGCGTGTTTGTCCAGTTCGTTTTCGAGGTACTGGATCATCGACTCGTAGACTTCAGGCTTGGGCCGGGGCATCCCGGAGGGCGGCATCATACCGGCACGGGTCTTGCGGACGACGTGTTCCCACTTGTCGGCATCCTGCTCGACATTTGCAGTATCGATCGTGTCCAGTGTGAGCGCCATCGCTGCGGGCTGTCCGGCAGCCTTCATCTTCGTGTTATGGCAAACCACGCAATATTGATTCAGGAGCGCGCGCTCCGTAGCGGCGGTCTGGACTGGAACGGCTGCCGAACCTTTGGCGGGAGCGGCTTTTGCCGGGGCGTTCTGGCACCAGGCGGCGGGCGCGATAGCGAGACAAGCTGCGACAAGGAGTCGAATCTTCATGAAATTTGCCATATTGAGTCTATCAGCAGCCCTGTTATATCAGTGCCGATGATGGATACGAATTTTTACGCTGGTTAGGAGGCGACAAGAAAGCCTGGGAAGTTACCGGAATTACACGGTTTTAGCGGGCCCTTCCGCGCACCGGCAAGGCTTGCTATGATCATGGCTCCCGGAGAAAATTCGAATCATGGATCAGGCCAGCCGGATCGTCGCCCAATGGACCGGTGTAGCGGACGTGATCAGCCACGAACGAATCGCCTGCGCGGCCTGGAAAAAGGCGGTGGGAAAACGAATCGCGCTGCGCACACGGGCGCTCAAGGTGGTTCGCGACACGCTGGTGGTCGAGGTCGAAGACGAGCTTTGGCGGCAGAATTTGTGGGGATTGCGCTACCAGATTTTGCGCAACCTCGAACGCGCCATCGGGCCGGAGATCGTAACGTCCCTCGAATTGCGGGTCATGCCGCCCCGCCTCGGTCCTCAGCGGGAGACGGGCGATACGCTGTTACTGAAATCCGCGGATGAAGCGGACGCAATCGAGGATCCGGGGCTGCGGCGGATTTACAAGGCCGCCCGGCTGCGGGAAATTGCCTGAATCCGGCAACTTCCCCGCTTGCGCCTCCCGCGTTAAGGAATTTGATTGAAACTGACTGAAGAACAAGTGCGATACGTCGCCAGGCTGGCGAACCTGAATCTGACCGATACGGAAATCGGACGCATGGTGCAGGATCTGGGCGGCATTCTGGAGCACATGGACAACCTCGCGGCTATCGACACCGAGGGCGTCGAGCCGATGACTCAGGTCCTTTATGAGGCCGGAGAAACGGCAACGCTGAGGCCGGATGTGGAGCGCGCGCCCCTCGATAACCATTTGGCGCTGGCCAACGCACCGGTTTCCGCTAACGGCTATTTCAAGGTGCCCAGGGTGATTGAGCGGTGACGGCGCATTCGATTGGCAGCATCCGCGAGGGATTGCTCCGGAAGAAATTCAGCGCGGTCGAGCTCGTGCGCGAAGCCCTGGTTTTCGCGGAGCGGGAGAATCCGAAAACGAATGCGTATCTCTTGTTCTCGGCCGAACGCGCGGTCGCCACGGCGGAGCGGGTGGACGCGAAGATCGCGTCCGGCGAAGACCCCGGGCGGTTGGCCGGAACGCCTGTCGCCGTCAAGGATGTCATTCTCACCCGGGGCCTGCGGACGACCTGCGGGTCGAAGATTCTGGAGCACT